>CAZQCV010000008.1:0-27050 GCA_964591665.1 uncultured Candidatus Saccharibacteria bacterium | reverse complement strand
CTTCTTCCCACTTACATACTATTTTACACCACTTCATCCCACAACGCAAAACAATCCCCCACTCAGATGTGTGGATAACTAAGTCAAAATATTGTTTGAACATGAAATGCCATATATGTAAAACAAGACCCTCTTGTGGTGAGAATCTTTAAAAACAAGATTTATATAATTTTAGAGTTCTAGAGTTTTAGAGTTTTATTTCCATAGACTCTTCATATGCAGGAGTATGCACTAGAAAAAGTTTCATTACTTTTCCTTCTTGTACGCGATAATCATAAGGAGTGTTTTTAGGCACAATAACAACATCAGTTTGAGAAACAAGAATTGTTTCACCTTCGATAATAAATTCCCCTTCGCCTTCTAAGACATAATAGACTCTATCACTTACCGGAGTTTTTACTTTACCATGAGTACCAGTTACTTCAAAAACAACTGCCGAAGCATTAGAAAAATCTTCCTTAGAGCTATACGCAAGACCAGAGATTCCTTCCCATTCAAATGGTAGAGCGTTATCTTTAGTAAATTTCATACAAGTTTATTCCTCCTTTTTAGGTCGCATAAGCGGAAAGAGTTGTGTTTCGCGAATTGGTTTGTCTACAAGGAAAGCAAAGAATCGTTCCCCAAAACCGAAACCACACGTTGGTGGCATACCGTGCTCAAGCATTTCTACAAATTCCCATTCTGGTTGCATTGCTTCTTCGTCTCCTGCTTCAAGAAGTTTCTGTTGTAATTCAAACCGAGCTCGTTGATCAAGCGGATCGTTAAGTTCTGAGAATCCATTACCTACTTCTGAACCTGCAATGATCACATTAAAGCGCTCAACTAAATCTGGATTTTGAGGTGTAGCCTTTGCAAGTGGAGAAACCAGTTTTGGATGATGAATGAGAAATACAGGACCAGAGATATTTTTCCGGCAATATTTCCAAAGCGTATCTGTAAGACGTTCACGATTTGCACCTTCGTATTTTACACCGAGTTCGTCCAGTTTTGCCCGCATTTCGTTTTCAGTAGCAATTAAAACATTAATACCTGTCTGCTTCTCTACTTCCTGTACATATTCAATAACAGGCCACTCACCTGCAAGATTAAACGTATGTCCACGTGTAGTAAACTCTGTTGTATCAAAAACTTCTTGGGCAATCGTTTGATACAGTTCTTGAACAAGCTTCATCCCTTTGCGATAATCTGAATAACCCCAGTAAAACTCCATATTAGTAAATTCTTGAAGATGTTCTGGGCTCGTACCTTCGTTTCGATATGCACGACCTATTTCAAAGGTCTTAGGAAACCCAGCTGCCATGAGACGCTTCTGCCATAATTCTCCGATAGAAATACGAAGAAATACATCTATGTCAAAGTCTTTATGGTGTGTACGAAATGGATTTGCTTCGGCACCACCTGTGGTAACTTCAAGCGTTGGTGTCTCAATCTCCAAAAATCCACGAGTCTTGAGAAAATGTCGGGTCACATCCCAGAAACGTGATTTCTTTTCAAAGAGTTCACGAAGCGATGGATCCATGAGAATATCAAGATATCGTTTTCGAAATCGTTCATCTGGGTCAGTAATCCCATGCCACTTTTCTGGAAGCGGTGCGAGAGATTTGGTAAGTATATTCCAAGCTGTAACTGCGATGGTTTTCTGACCAGTCCGTGAGAGCATAAGAGTTCCTGAAAATTCAACAAAATCTCCAATATCAATAGTATCAAAGAAGAGTTTGAAAGCAGACTCCTCAAGATCTCCTTTTCTGATGAACGCTTGAAAAGAGCCTGTCCCGTCAAAAAATGTTGCAAATATAATTGCGCCCTGTGTGCGAAGTGACATGATACGTCCCGCAAGAGTAACCATTGAGACATCTGCAACAAGCCGTTCAAAATCAACGGTTGCCTCGTCAATAGTATGTGTTTGATGAGAGATCGCAGTAAAAGGATCAAGTCCATGCTCTTTGAGCAGAGTTATCTTTTTGAGACGTGCTTCTCGGATTTCTTCAAGTGATGCCATATATGTGGAGTATAACAAAATATCTCCGCTTTGTGAACGGAGATATGTTGGTTACTTGATGTCGATAATTTTATATATAACTGGTCCTTTTGGGGTAGTGATCTCAACTGAATCATTTTCTTTTTTACCAATGAGTGCAATACCGAGAGGTGAATTATTTGAAATTTTTCCACTAGCCATATCTGCCTCTTCACTTCCTACAATCATGAATTCTCGTGTGCCTTTCTCACCTTTCTTTTCTACAAAAACTTTCGATCCAACGCTCACAACAGAAGTACTGTGTTTTGTAACAACTTGTGCGTCTTTAAGTAGTGATTCAATCTTTGCAATACGTTCCTCTAGACGTCCTTGTTCTTCACGAGCTTGGTGATATTCTGCATTTTCTGACAAATCACCCAAAGACTTCGCAAATTCTAAAGCTTCAATAATAGCCTTGCGTTTGTTGCCTTTTAAGTCTTGAAGTTCGGCCTCAAGTTCTTTCTTTTTTTCTGTTGAAATGTAATTAACTGTATCCGTCATAAGGAAGCACTATACCAAAATTAAGCAAAAAAGTCAAAGTATCCATTTAATAAAATACTATACTATATGGTATGATACCTAAATGCACTATGCATTTCTAAACATAGCTAAAGAAGCCTATAACCCTTTCAAGATAGATTCGGACCCGCATCTGACCCAATCAGCACAATATGGCATATGGCAAGAAATACTCGGCAAAAAAGTATTTTATTTTGAATTGCGTGATGAAAAAAGCGATCTTGTCATCACTGGGCAATATATCGCCTACCCGCTTATCAAAGGCTATACGTATTGGTATGCACCATATGGGCCTGTTGTTAATTCTGAAACCTCTCCTGAAGCAATCGAACGATTCCTAGCTGGTGTTAAAGAAGCAGCAAAAAAACATCATGCAATTTTCGTTCGAAGTGAATTACCACAAAAATATAACTACAAAGAAGTCGTCCCATTTATAAGCAAATCATCATACACACAAGAACGCTGTGAGTGGATCATAGATGCGAAACAAACAATTGAAGATATTTTAAAGAACATGGAGCAAAAAACACGCTACAATGTTCGACTTGCTGAGAAAAAAAATCTCACGGTTACAATAGAAAAAGAAACTATCTCTGATACAAGTAAAGCAATCTTTCTAACACTCATGGAAGATACTGCAAGAAGAAATGGGTTCAGGCTTCACGAAGATGGATATTACGAAACTATTTTTAATAATCTCAATAGAGAAAAAAATGGCGCCGTGGTGATTATACTCAAAGACAACATTCCTCTTGCTATAAATCTCTTGGTGAAGACTGGGGAGACCGTACACTACCTATTTGGTGGTTCAAGCGACGAACATAAAAATCTGATGGGAAGTTACTTGGTACATTTAGAATCAATCAAGGTTACTAAATCATGGGGTGCTCATTGGTATAGTTTTGGTGCAGTTAATAAACACGATGATTCAAAAAATGCACTCTCGGGTATCACCCACTTTAAAAAACGATTCGGTGGTATGTATAGAGAACATGGATTTATTGTGGACGAAATCATCAACAACAAAATTTATCTAGCATACACCTTCTACAAGTTACTTAGCGTTTTGAAGCGAAAGCTTTTTTCCAAGCTGTAAACAAATTATATATTTTAAAGACTTGTTTTCGGATACCGAAAAGCACTTTATAAAGCGTGTAATGACTCGGTAAAACAATAAGATCATACGTACCTCCATATGCGTGGAATTTCGTCCCAAAGGTTTCCTTAAATCCAGTAAATCCAGCCCAAGGATGATCTTTTGCATACCCTGGCCCCAAACTTCCCCATAGATCAAGTTTTGTAAGACCTAGGCGCTTACCAAAAAGAATTAAATTCCAGATACCTAAGTTTGGACCTTTTAGTTTTTGGTACGCTGCATCTGAGCCACCATATGGATAATAGAGCGTATCTTTCCAAACAAACGTTTCAAAACCAGCTATCGGTGTACTATCTACCGTTGCAATAAATAAGTGTGCAATACCATGTGATAACGTATCCCAAATGGTTTTATGGTGTGTGTAGGAATGCCCTAGGTATCCCTGTCGTTTCTCAGTATCTTCATATAATTTCCAAAATGTTTCGAATCCTTCTGTCGTACTTTCTTCTGAGATAGTTACACCTTTTCGTTCTGCAAGTCTGATATTATATCGTGCTTGTGCATCCATATCTTTCAAAAGTTGTTCTTCACTTTTAGTAAGATCTATCATCTGTGTCCATTTTGGAAGGAGTGTCATGAAACTTTCTTTAAAATCTGAGGTAATAAGATTGTTCTTAGGATCTTCAAGTGGTTCAAAGGTAATAGCAATAATATTATGCTGATGAGCAAATGCTTTAAAAAGCTCTATGTGCTCCTGGCTCGGTGCATGAGATCGTGGAATATAGCCAATTGAAAATTTAGTCTTTGGAATATGATGTAGAGACATTTGATACCAAGCAATCAATGTTTCGGTTTCAAAAATGCCAAAACGAAAAACGGTTGTTCCCAACTTCTCTCTTGCTTCCCCCCATGCCCAAGACTGCAGCGGATGATCTATAAATGCAGCGTATGATTCGTTATATGTAGTAATTTTTTTTAGTTCCATAAATATTATTCTAAAACTTGTTGGTAGCATGTCTCACAGTAAATTGGTCGATTCTCTCTATCTCTAGTAAAAAATGTCTGAAACTGTTCACTGCATTTACCTTCGTGCATATGCCCTGTTTCTACACAGTCACAGGTGCGTTGAACTAAATCAAAACCTCCTCGCATATTTTCACGTTCTTGCATGCGACAAAAGAAACAATGATCTGGTATCGGTATTTTCATGCGTTTATAAAAAGTGAGCTCATCAGGAAGTATTTTGTAATTTCTGCTACATAATACACAAGCAAGCACTTCTTCCGTTACGGCATCGGGTACATCTTCAATAGCATCGGGTACATCAGTTTGCGATATGGTCTCTTTTCCTCGAGTCTGTTGAAGCTCGTCTTGCCACTTATACCCCTGTTCTAAAGCTTCTTCACGAGATAGTTTGAGTTCTGTATTTGCTTGTGTTTCATTTATACTAAATGGTGAATATATACTTGGGAAAAATTCTCCATACTCTCCTCTTTTTTTCATATCAGAAATTATTTGTTCTTTAAGGGATTCATACTCTTCTTTAGAATATCGTTTATTTAAAATTACATTAGTACCCTTTTTTACGCCAACACAACCAAATATTTCCTCACAACCATGGCAGTCAATTGAATAAGAGATATTTCTGTTTTTCCAGCAAAAAATAGTTCCGAGTGAATTGTATGATAGATCTGGAGTAATACATTCATAGAATAATTCCGGTTCACCACCACCTGAACAATCATATCCAGATTTAAATCCAACGCCATTATGGCAGTATCTAGAATCTTCAGAGAAGGCTGCGAAATTCCCATCTTTTGTGTTTTTTGCACGAACAATATCGGTACCAGTACAGTTACTCGTGTTTCTGAGCTCACCAAATTTACGTGGTTTATCTTTCAGAAAATCTGCAAATTCTTTCTGTGCTTTTTCTTGTCCTATTCTAGTGTTAAGTTTATAAGAATCAACAATTTGTAAATATTCTTCACGTGAATATTTCTGATTTTTAAAATAATATTGTTTGTTTCTAAGACCAAAGCACATGAAACAGTCTGTACAGCCCCGTAGATCATATCCAAAAGCGCAGTCTGTACATGAAGAAGACCAATATATAAACTTACTACGATTCACTTGCTCGATCATGACGGCTTCATAAGTAAATTCTGAAGTATCTATAACACCATGACAATCACAAAGATCTTTCCCAGTATTCAAATACATAGAGTAAAAAATATTTTCTGATCGCCAAGTAACAAAAGTCATCATACACTTCTTTGAGAAATTACAGTCATTGGTGTAAAGACAATTGATACTTGCAATACCTTCGTCATTGATAACACCTAGTCGAGGTATATTTTTCAAGAGATTAGCGTATTGTTCAAAAAATGATTTGGAAATGTCATATTCTATTGCATATTCCTCTGGATTCCATGCATCACTATGAAAACACTTCGGACATAATACTTTTTCTACATTATTTTTTGCATATATAGAAATAAATTTTTTATCGCAAGAGGAACATTCTCGGCTATAGAGGATATAGTCATTTCTCCACGATAATCGTCTGATTCGTCGACATCGTGGACAATGGGTCGGTTGAGGAACATTCATTTTGCCATAAAAAGAAAGGTCATCCGAATCTAGGACAAAATCTGTATTACATTGTACACAGGCTTTGTGCATATGGGATGATTATAGCATATTGAATTTATTTGATATATGGAACAACATACGGGGACTGACTCGAGACGAGATCGTCAAAAAAATATTTCATAACACGCTGACCTCCAGCGAGACTTGCCGCCGCAGAACCACGATCCATCAAGACAACAAAAGCATATTCTGGTTTATCGCTTGGATAAAATCCCATAATCCAGGCATTTACATATTCATTATTCTTACCTACTTGGGCAGTACCTGTCTTTGCAGAAATTAAGAAAGGCATGGATTTGAGCACCGTACTAGTTCCACCTGTTGTAACCACAAGCCGCATACCTTCATGAATAGGATCATAGAATGAATCAGGAAATGGAAGTTTTTGTACACCAGGTAGGGGCGTTTCTGTCTTGGTCAATGACGGAATAAGAACCGAACCGCGATTTGCAATAGAAGCGACTGCCCGAAGCATTTGAATCGGCGTAACTTGGAAACCATACTGACCAATAGCTGTGTTATAAGTGTCACCAATACGCCAGATATCTCCGTTGAAATTCTTTGCTTTCCATTCAGGATTTGGAATAGTCCCTTCTTTTTCTCCAATCAGTGGAATACCAGATTTACTACCGATACCAAACAATCGCACATATTTTTCTTCATTGGCAATACCAATACCTTTTTGAGAACCATATCCACCAACAACATTATAGAAATAAATGTTCGATGATACGCGAAGTGCATTCGGTAAATCTACCCAACCGTTATCTGGACGGTAGTCCTTGAACTCATAAAACTCTCCAGGATGATATGGATTCGGAATTTTAATTGACCCCCGTGAAAGAATTTTTGTTGTGGGTGTTACTACACCTTCTTGGAGTGCACCTAATGCAATGAATGGTTTTATAATTGATCCAGGACTATATAATCCAGAAATAGCACGATTAAGAAATGGCTTGCGTGAATCAGTAAGGTACGTTTGTATTAGATTCTTGTCATCCCCTTTAGACAAGAGACTAGAGTCGTATTCAGGATAATTTGTCATTGCAAGAATCTCTCCCGTATGGACATTCATCATAAGTGCGGAACCACCTTGATATCCCATTTCTTGCGCAGCAGTAGAAAGAGCTTTATACATCTTTTTTTGAAGGACACTATCAATAGAAAGAACAACGTTATTACCTGGGATAGCAGGAACTACTTCACTCGTCGGAACGGTATCCCCTGTATCTGACTTTTTTTCAACAAGACGCATTCCATTGGTTCCTTGTAATTGTGCGTTAAACGTTCTTTCAACTCCATCACGCGGAGTATGTTCTGTCTGCCAAAATACTCCTTGCGCGTCTTTGCTTGGATAACTTACGTACCCTAGAATATGTGAGAAACCAGGTTCTTTTATATATACACGGTTAGCAAAAGGTTCTCCTGTTTCGCTTTTATTATTCCAAACAAGTTCAATGTTATTTCTATCATAAATAACGCCTCGATCTGCAAAAATAGGTTCTCGAGCAAGACGATTCTTTTCA
The DNA here is from genome assembly GCA_964591665.1 of uncultured Candidatus Saccharibacteria bacterium. Classification (GTDB taxonomy): domain Bacteria; phylum Patescibacteriota; class Minisyncoccia; order Phycocordibacterales; family UBA9973; genus CAZQCV01. The sequence goes on along the minus strand of CAZQCV010000008.1, from coordinate 19,240 downwards.
CTTTGTTTTGCATACTTATCACCAGAAACAACTTGTAGACTTGTTAATTTAATAACAAAAATACATAGGAATAAACTCAATAATCCAAATACAATAAAGAATGCAGATTTTGGAATAGATCTCTCGAGACGACCTTCCATTTGTTGTGTGTCAAAATCTGGCAAATTTTGAGAATCCAAAAATATCTCATCGGGCTCAACAAATGTATTTTTAATTTTTCTCTGTTTTCTAAGAAGCATATATTCTGGTTGATCGACGAATACTCATGACTACACTTATAGTTAATAAGGTAGCTACAGTAAAAAAATATGGTACTGACCAATATTGAAATGTTCTGGAGCCAAAAACAATATCAATAACCATAGCGTAAATGATCCCTTCAAAAAAGAATCCGAACATAATCGTACCTAAAATTATTAATATATACATAAACCACCAAGGTGCAAAAACAGCAAAGAAGATAAAAGCGATGTCGAAAAACATTCTATATATGTATGTTTTTTTTATTTTTTGACTAGTGGTTAACATGATCTCCTCTCAGTTTTTTATATAAATACCAAATAGACCTTGCGACTATTATAGTACCAAGAATGCAACAAATTACAAAGATTGAGGTTCTGCTAAAGATAATCGCACCAAGTGTGACAAAAAACAAAGAAATAAATGCAAAAGGAGTGCTTTGCTTTGCTCGATCCGTAGAAACTTTTTCTTTTGTCTCAGTGCTCTTTGTCGGAGATAGCGTATCACGAAGTATTACTCGTTTATCTTCTATCTTTTTATATATTGGTTCGCGATACGTGGTAATATCGTCCCAGATTTTTTGAATAGATAGCGTTGTTGCAGGTGCAAGCACATCTTTGATCTTATCTTCTGCTTGGTCGACAATAGAAAGCACCTGCGCCTGATCTCCTGTTTTGTTTGATGATGCGGATACAGAAGATTCATTTTTATTTTTTAAAGCATCAGAGACAGCAGTGGTAGTTGTACTTTTTGACACAAAGAAAGATTCAGCCTCTAAGGTAGATCTCGGAACAGTGATTTTTGTTGTTTGCTGTTTTGATTGAAGTCCTGTTTTTGACATACGGACAGATATACTATGATCACCAGGCGTCGGTATCCATGTAAGTGAAACAAGCGCAACATCTTTGGGATCAACAGAAAAGGGTTTAGAGCCAAGAAGTGTTGTATCGTCAAAGAACTCAACAACACCAACAAGAACCTGACTATACGAGTTGTACACCGTAGCAAAGATCGTTGAAGACTTGCCATCTTCTGGTTTTGGAGAAATCCATACTGGTTCTGTTACAAAACCTGGTTGTTCTTGCGCTCGTACGGCAAAATCACTCACAAAAAAGATACAGAGGCTCAAAAAAAATATTTTTGCATATATCTTTATATTCATGATTTATTTAAGAGAAAATGTTGAGCGTACAGTAATAGTCACTTCTTTATCAATATGCGAAGTATCATATGTACCGTAATCAGAAACATCTACTGAGTTCACGGGCATCACTTGCACCACACCTGAAGAAGTTGATTTCATGACACCAATCTTTCTACCAGTACCTTCAACCATTTTTTCCGCTCGGACTCGAGCATCTTTTATTGCATCACTTAAAAGCGCAACACGAACATCTGACAACTTTGTATAGAAATACTCTAGGGTTGTTGTAGTAAAATTTATACCTTGGTTGATAATAACACTTGAATCTTTAGATAACACGCTAATTCCTGCAACATCACTTGAGTTAATTTCTATGGTCTGACGTAAGATATATTCTTTTTCTTGCCCTAGTTCTGGTCGAATATCATAATTTTGTTCTTGAGAAACAGCAGATATGATAAGTGTATTCTCAGGAATGCCTTTACTTACCAAGAATTTTTTAACAGTATCTAAATCTTTTGCAAGTTCAGTATATCCAACAGATAATTTGCTAACTTTGACGTTTCGCGATACTTGCGAAGTCCATTTCACGGTATCTGAAGTGATAAGTTGTTTCGCAGAACCGGTCGTACTAACCGTATCATCTAAGCTACGAACACGATAATACGTATATAAAGAAATACCAACACTGAGAAGTACTGATGCTCCAAGAATTGCAGCAAAGAGTAATCCTGATCCAGAAAAACTGATTTTTTTGTCTTGTGTGTCCATAAAAAATAAAAAGTTATTACTATACTATGTAGTATATTCCACTTTGAACAACAAGTAAAATAACCAATATTTAATCAAAAGAAAGTGTTCGTCCTAGCCGAAGAGCATTCAAAATAACAGCAATATCTATGCCTTCTTGTAGAAGCGCACCCCAAACAGGAGATATATATCCGAGCGAACTGCATACCATCGCGATAACACTTGCTCCGATACCAAACCATATACCCTGTTTTGCAAGCGCTATAGTTTTCTTTCCAATATGCCATACATCATACACACGGCTTATGGACTGAGACAAAATAACGACATCAGCAACATCACTTGAAGCTGTTTTACCATGACTTCCAAGTGCAATACCCACATTTGCTTGAGCAAGTGCTGGTGCATCATTTACGCCATCACCAACCATGGCAACGACAGAACCGTTACGTTGCAAAGAAGTAACATACTGCAATTTGTCATCAGGAAGACATTCACTTACCACTTCAGAAATAGAAAGTTGCGACCGTACACTTTCTGCTCGCTCTTTTTTATCTCCCGTAAGCAGCACTGTTTTGTGTAAGCCTTCTGCTTCGAGTTTTTTGAACAGGCCGCCTGCCTCATCACGGATTTGATCAGCAAAAAGTAATGCACCTATAATAATTTCTCGAGAAGCTAAAAATACGACAATCATGCCCGTCTGTGCGGCTTCTTGGTACAATGCTTCAGCTGCAGGAGAAAAAACTTTAGTAAAAGACTGAACATATGATTTTTTACCAAATGCATACCACACACCATCAAGCATACCTTCTACCCCGTCACCAAACTGTTCTTTAAACTTTTCTGGGTAACTTAAGGTAACATTATTTTTCTGGGCATACATCGTAAGCGCACGAGCAAGTATATGCGTTGATAACTGATCAAGCGATGCAGCTTTGGCGACGACCTCTTGTTCGTAGCCTTGAAATGCAACAATGCGAATTACCTCTGGAGTTCCTAAAGTAACCGTTCCTGTTTTATCAAAGACAAAGGTGGAAACACGAGCTAATGTTTCCAGAGCTCCTCCGTCTTTCACAATAACACCACGAGCTGATGCTTTACTCATACCAGAAAGTAACGCAATGGGTGTCGCCAAAATGAGTGGACATGGAGTTGCAACCACAAGCACAGAAACAACCCGTAAAAAATCATGTGAAAAGAACCATGTTGCTATAGCGATTACAAAAGTTATTCCTGTGAAATAAATACTATATCTATCAGCGAGTCGTACAAGCGGTGCTTTGTTTTCCTCGGCCTGTCTAACAAGCTCGACAATAGCTTGATATTTTGTCTCATGAGAAGCCCTCACGACTCGTACCACAACAACAGCATCTTTGTTTTGGGTACCAGCAAAAATACTACTTCCTATGCTTTTTTCTACAGGAATACTTTCACCTGAGAGTGTTGATTCATCAATAGTAGTCGAACCTTCTATAATAACACCGTCAACAGAAACAATCTCTCCTGGTTTAACTACTACCTCCATACCTGGAATAATTTCTGCAATTGGAAAGTCAACAAGCGTATCACCTTTTTTTACATGAGCATATTCTGGTGTACGAGAAAGAAGTGTTCTTAATTCTTTTCGAGCCCGATTCATTGCGTATGACTCAAGTAACTGGCCACCTGAAAGCATCAAGAGTACGACAACACCAGCAAGATACTGTCCGATCAGAAACGTACCAACGAGTGCGACTCCAGCGATAATATCTACCCCAAAAGAACCACGGAACATGTCTCGCACGAGGCTATACCATAGTGGAAGAGAGCCAACGATAAGCGTGTATTTTAGAATTGGAGTGATGAGAATATTTTTTCCTACGATAAATAAAACAAAGGAAACACAGAGAGCAACCAAGACGGCACATGCAACATAACCGTAAAGTGAAAAATCTTGTACTTTCTGATAAAAACGATTACTCATACTTATATATGGTTAGTATAACGAAAGCGGGTGGTATTTGCAATCTAGAAGCAATTTACGCTACCATAATATTTTTGTTATACTTACTATTATTCGGTAATATAAAACACCATGATCAACAAAGAAATATTTTTATCCTCTCTGGAACATGAAATCCGCGTTATTAGACACCTCGGCAAAAAGATTACGCCAGACATGCTCGAATACAGACCATCTCCTACTCAACGTTCCCTACTTGAATTACTTCAATATCTAAGTTACGTACTCGAAACATCAGTAGAGGCGGTTGTAAAAAATGATGGAAGTCTATACAAAACACATTCTGAAATGGCTCAAAAAACGACATTGGATAACTTTGATGAACGTATGCACCAACAAACCGTTCACATCCGTGAAATGATCGAAGAACTTTCGGACGAAGCAATGGAAGAGATGGTAAGTTTATGGGTAACACAGACAAGAGCTATGCACTTTTTAAATAGTACGCTTAAATGGTCTGTAGCATACAAAATGCAGTTATTTCAATATTTAAAACAAGGATTTAATATTCCTTTGACCACGAGCAACTTATGGGCAGGAATGGATCCTAAAGAATAAGATACATAAAAAGACACGCAAAAGCGTGTCTTTTTATGTATCTTATAAATATTTACTATTTATTTTCCTTCTGAAAGCTCTACGGTGATATGAAGCATAACTTCTTCTCCAATAACAACTCCCCCCGTAGACATAGGTATATTAGTGACAATACCAAAATCATTTCGATTGATAATACCAGATACTTCAAACGCAGTAACTCGAGAACCATACAGACCTTCCACAATCGCTCCACCTGTCACATCAAGTGACACCTCTTTTGAAACACCATGAAGCGTGAGTGTACCAATCAGGGTATATACTCCTTCTGATTTTTTAGAAAAAGATGTAGATACAAATGTTAATTTAGGGAACTGTGCAACATCAAAAAAATCAGCACTTTTTATATGTTCATCGCGTTGACTATTGTTTGTATCAACACTCGCGGTATCTGCCTCAAAAGAAATCTTTGCATTCGTAAAGTCATCAGTATCAGTGATCAATGTTCCATTGAATGTCTTAAACATACCACGAACTTTAGAGATCATGAGGTGTTTAACAACAAATCCAATTTCTGAGTGACCAGAATCTATATTCCATGTGCTCATATATTTTTATATTATTTATATTAGTAATATAAAAGAGTATATCGTAGTTACTTTACTTTGTAAAGTATACAAAATAGACACAACATGGTATAGTCTTTTTATGGCAAAAAAAGATACAACCTGCCCTGTTGCAAAAGTCGCTCGAATTCTTTCCGACACATGGACGATGCTTATTATCCGCGATCTTGTGAAAAAACCAATGCGATACAACGAATTACATGAGTCTCTTGCAACAATAAGCACGAGAACGCTTGCTCTGAAACTCAAAAATCTCGAATCAATAAAAATTATAAAGAAAAAAGAAGTTCATTATTACGCCCTTACTTCGACAGGGAAAAAACTCGATGCAATTATAAAAGTTATGAGCGACTGCGGAAAAAATTTATAGTAATTTGGTTATTTGAGATAGATTATCTTCCGCTACCGTCTACTCCTTCAAATACAAAAAGTGAATGTCTCATACACTATGCATGTGACCCTGCAACATATCCAGTTGTCCAACAAAGCTGAAGAGAGAAACCTCCAGAAGGACGATTAATATGCAAGAGGTCACCTGTTACAAATAAATTTCGGTATTTTTTTGATTGCATTGTTCTTGTGTCTATTTCTGATAAAGTAACACCACCGTCAGCCACTACCGCACGATCATAACCCATAAGGTTGGTAATAGTGACGGGAAGCGCCTTCAATATATTTACAATTTGTTTGCGTTCCTCTTTTGTTATGCTATGTACCTTGGTGTCAAAATCTATATGCTTAAGAAGCAACGGCATGGCGTCGGTCATACCCTCAGGAACAATATCTTTTAAAATATTTTTTAACATTTTGTTTTTGTTTGCATCAAAAACTTTTATAATTTGTTTTTCAAGTGCTCCGCTATCAGTGTGAGGATATGCATCGATCTTAGCGGTAACGAGACCGCTATACAAAAGATCCCCAACTTGCCCAGCACTGTTTAGAATAAGCGGACCAGAAAGTCCAAAATGTGTAAACAGGATTTTTCCTGTTTTTGAAAATTGCTTCTTGCCTTCTAAATAGAAAGTAATTTTCATAAAAGAAAGTGACACCCCAGAGAGCATATGTACCCATGTATCAGCAACTGCGAGCGGAACTATGGTTGGTGTCGGAGTTTTTATAGTATGACCAATGCCTTCTAACCAGGTAAACCCATCGCCAGTTGAACCAGTCTCTGGGTGAGACACACCTCCCGTCGCAAGAATATATGTATGCGCAGTATATATCTCTCGATCAACTACTACTCCAGTTATTTCACTATTCGTAGAAAGTATCTTTTGAACGGGTACACCTGTTTTAAGAACGACACCTGTATCTTTTAAATAACGTTCGAGTGTCCGACAAACGTCAGTTGCTTTTTCTGTATGAGGAAACGCACGGTTTCTCGCCTGTACAACTAACGGCAGGCCTCTTGATTCAAAAAAAGAGAAAGTATCTTTCACATTAAATTGAGAAAAGGGTGAAAATAAAAAAGGAGCAGCTTTTCCATAATGCCGTAAAAATGCATGTATATCATACTCAGCATTTGTAATGTTACACCTACCGCCTCCTGATATTTTCAGTTTTGATCCGAGCGTTCGATTCTTCTCTAAAAGTAACACTCGCTTGCCTCGTTCAGAAGCACGCCCCGCTGCCATCATACCTGAGGCCCCACCACCTATTACAATCACATCATATACTGGTGCACTTTCTTTCATTTTGTTAGTATACTGTATTATATATAATATGTTAATTTGAGGTTAAATATGGAAGAAGAAATCATTTGTCCAAAATGTAATATCCCTATGGAAAACGGAGTCTGCCCCGTATGTGATTTGCGAGCTATAGATATAGAAAATGATGAGGAAGACGAGGATGAATACAGAGATTGGAGAGAGCGAAGATAAGCCTTTGATTAACGATTAAGCCACGTAACCGTAAATTGTAATACTGTTGCAAAACATACCCAGAGCAAATATGGTATTTGTGCATACGCTACACCTTTCGAGTGTGGATATATAGCCACAATAGCCCAGATAAGGGTACCTAATACCAAAACAATATCAATCGCAGCAAGATAATTGTTTTTTAAACCAAACTGTATAGGTGTAAATAAGAGATTAAAAAGAATGTTTAACAAAAAGGGTGCCACAACAGCAAACGGAATGGTTTTTTGGAGAAAGAGCATGATCGCTTTACCAAATGATATTGCTATACCAATATAGAGCACTATCCATACTGGACCAAATAAATACGGTGATGGTGCCCATGAGGGTTTTATATATTCTTGGTACTGTCCGTACGTTTTCATATACTATGACTTTTTAGGTGGTAATGGAAAAAATACGCTTGTTCTTTTTTTATATTCCTCGAACAAAGGGTTTGCTTCCATTTTCTTTTCAAGTAATGGAATACCAGACACTTTAGTAATAAGAAACGTAATGGTTAGCGGTCCTATTATCGTGACCCATCCATATGGAATACTCAGTGCATAGACCCATATACCCCACCATTGTAAGACTTCGCCAAAATAATTTGGATGACGAGTATATCTCCAAAGACCATCCTGCATAAGCAATCCTTTATTCTCAGGATTTTTAATAAAGGTAGCAAGTTGTGCATCGCCAATTGACTCAAAAAGAAATCCTGTAATCCATAACGCAAAACCTATTCCATTAAACAAACTAAAATGTAGTTGCGTATTATGGTTAATAAAAATAACGGGAGATATAATAAAAGCTAGAAACACACCCTGTAACAAAAAAACTTGGACGTACGATCTGAGATAAAACCATTTACCCCATTGTACTCGCCACTCAGCGTATCGATAGTCTTCGGGTTTCCCGTGATTTCTTTTATAAATGTGCCACGAAAGTCTACTGCCCCAGATAGTTACCAATACAGTAACCACGAGCGCAGGTAGGACAAACATCTCAGAGAGTAACCATGATATCCAAGACAAAACAACAAAACCAATTCCCCATGCGATATCTGCGACATCATTTCTCTTTTTAATAACAGCAATAAAAAACCACCCAGTCATATACAAGAAAAGGACGATAGCAAGTGTAGAATAATAATTCATTAGAATCCTAGTTTTGTTGCAATAAAGTAACTAAGCGTTGCAACTGAAGCTGATAAAATTGCTCCCCACGCAAGGTCCACAAATGTGACTAAAAGCGGCCAATCTTTAACAGTTGCCAGATTAGTTAGATCATAAGTAGCATACGTGACCAAACCAAAGAGTGCCCCTAATAATGCCGCGTGAATCCAGGAGTGTTTAGTAAGTGCAGGAGAAACAACAAAGATCACCAGTCCAGCAATAAAAAGAAGATAAAAACTAATAGCCGCAATCCAATTAATGTTGGGCTTCATCAAAAATCCAAGTTGTTCCGCATAGAATTTTTTGGAGATGATACCAAGCCAGATCATATCGAAAGCAAAAAAAATCGGAAGCACAATCAAATATAGTTTTAAAAACATAGGTACTTTATATAGTTATTACTTATAAAACAATATCTATAGTATATCACAAGATAGACATTACTTGTCGAGGTCAAGAACTTCATCAATTCGAATTTGATGAACAAATTCTGGCACATGTGAGACTAAGATCATCGCACCTTGATATTGATCTAGCGCTTTTGCAATAACGGGCAAATGACGGAAATTGATATGGTTGGTAGGTTCATCAAGGATAAGCAATCCTGGTTTTTCAAGCACCAATCGAGCAAACGCGACAAGACCCTTCTGCCCCTCAGATAAATTACCGATTTTTGTATGTACCATTTCTCCAGTAATCAAGAAACTAGCTGCGGTGGCGCGAATCTTTTCTTCATTGATGGTATCACCTGATTGTTCCATTCCTGCAGTAAGGGATTTTATGACCGTATCATCAAAGTTTAGAGTAGAAAAATCTTGACGATAATAACCAACACGAATACCGGGAGCAATCTTCGAGCCTTCTGCGGTACCCGTTGCGATACTCTCAAGCAATGTACTCTTTCCGATACCATTTGGTCCTTGCAACAAAAGATGTTGATTTTTTTTAAGGGAAACTTTTGCGCCATGTTTTGTTATTTTATGATTCTTCATGGTAGTAAATGAAGTAATCCCAATAATTTCTCCTGACAAATTCATCTGCGCAGGTATGGTAAACCCACGAATAGTTTTATCTTCTTTTCGCACATCAACCATTTCCTCCTCAAGATCTTCAGCAAGTTCTCGCATGCGTTTTGCTACGAGACGCAATCGCCCACCTTTGTGTGCAAATTCGTTAGATTTATCTTTTTTTGCTTGTATCTGTTTGGCAAGTTGAGCATTTTTCATATTCTCCTTTTCAACACGTGCAGCAATATCTTTTACTACGTCATAATAGTTTCCAACATATTGTTCTATCTTTTTTGTATAGACATCGAGGTATAACACACCCTCAGTAAAGGAGTTTAGAAATTCAGCGTCATGAGAGATCACAACGACTGTTTTCTTGTAAGACTTCAAAAAGTCTGTTAAGTGCGCAATGCCTGCTTTATCCAAATTATTAGTCGGCTCATCAAGCAGGAGTATATCAGGATTTTGAATGAGCGCAGACGCCAAAAGTAGTCGTGCTTGCTGCCCTCCAGAAAATGTTTTTATAATGCGATCATGTATCTTCTCGTGACCGACAAGGTGTACAACTTCTAAGACATCATCAATTTTAGGATCGATATCGTGTACTTTGTGCGGAAAACATTTTTGAAAAAACTCACGTACGGTAAGGTTCATCTGGTCACGAGGAATCACTTGCCTCGATATGGCAATAGTAACACCTTTGACTATGTTAATAACACCACTCTCTGGTTCATATAATCCAGTAATCAATCCAAAGATCGTGCTTTTCCCTGCTCCGTTCTGACCCATAAGTGTTAATTTTGAACCACGTCTAAGAGAAAAACTTACCTCTTGTAAAATAGGTTTATTGGGACCATATTCAAATGAAATATTTTCAAATCTTAGTATTGCTTCTCCTTTTGACATATATAATGATCACTCTAGCACAAATACATGCTCTATAATTATTAACTTTTTCTTTTACCATGAAGTAACATCTCAACCGCATGTTCCATAGAACCAGCCGGGGCAACTTCTCCATCGTTTACAAAAAATATTTCATCAGCATTTTCAATAGTATTAAGTCGATGTGCGATGATTACACGAGTGGTCTTTGCTGGAAGCTTTTTCAGAATTTCTTCAAGTAATTGCTCTGTGACAGTATCAATATTTGCCGTTGCCTCATCAAGAATAAGTATATCAGGGTGGCGAAGCACCGCGCGAACAAACGCGATAATTTGTCTTTGTCCAAGACTAATAGTGTCGCCACCAGTAGAAATTTTAGTACCGAGACCTTGTTCAAACCAAGTAAAGAGAGCATCTAATTGTTGATCTTTGATAACTTTTTGTAGTGCCTCTTCTGAAAGATTCTGGTAGGCTTCGTTACCATATACAATGTTATCTTTCACCGTACCTGTAAACAAAAATGGCTCCTGCAAAATAAATCCGATTTTTTTTGCTCTTTCCTCAGAACTATACGTGCGTATATCTTTTCCATCAAGAAAGACCTTTCCTTGTGTGGGGTCAAAAATACGCGCCATAAGTGAAGCGGTAGTTGTTTTACCTCCACCTGTTGGACCAACCAATGCGTACGTCTTTCCTGGTTCAAGTGTAAAATTAATATCGTGTAATACTTCTTTGCCTTCTGGATAGGTAAATGAGACATCTTTAAAGGTAAGAATACCAGCATCGGGAATACTTGTTGTAGCATTTTCTGATATCTGATGGAGATCATTTTTAAGGTTAAGGATTGCAGTGATACGATCCCAACCAGCGAGAGCAGTTTGGAAGTTAGCCCACAGCGCTGCAAGTTGACGAAGCGGATTATAGAAGTTGTTAGCATATGATATAAAACTGATCAGTAATCCTATGGTAAACTCTCCATGTAAAACAAGATATATGCCCAATACAATAACAATCATCTGTGCAAGTGTTGCCGCAAAACCATAAATAGGAGTAAAGAAATTGTTAGCAATACCTGCACCTACCGCCATTTTATAATTTTCTTGATTTGACTGTTCAAATTTTGCACGGAAATAGTCGCGACGATTAAAAGCAATAATTACTTTAAAATTGTTGAGGCTTTCTTGAATTTCTGCGCTAATATCCCCTGTACTTTTCAGATTGGCAGCATTTTTCCTCTTTACCCATGGAGAGAGCATCTGTGTGATACCGAGCAACAGTACCGCAGGAATAAGCGTTGCAACCCCAAGTTTTAAATTAATAGTAAGTAAAAATGCACCAGCACCTAACATAATAAAAATGCTTCCAATAAACTGAACGAGAGATTGTGAGAAAAATTGGTTGAGCTTGTCTATGTCATTGTTAATACGAGAAATCAAGTCACCTGCTTTGTTCTGGTTAAAAAAAGCTACGGGAAGCTCTTGTAATTTTTCAAAAACGGTTTTACGAAGTGTGTATAACAAACGCTGACTAACACTTCCCATGATTTTTGTTTGAAAATAACTAGAGAATAAACCAATCGCAAAAAGAACAAGGAGTATTAATGAAGATATTACCACACCAGGATATGACCCCTTGAGTACATACGTATCAACCGCACGACCAACGATGAATGGTCCGACTAAGTTTATACATGAGTTCACCACAACAGCAAAAAAGGTAATCGCAAGATTTCTTTTCTCATTAACTAAAAGTGGCAAAAGTGTTTTAACAGCCACCCAAGTACTTTTTTGTTTGATTTCTGTAGTTGTATTAAGCTTGTAGTTCATAGTGATTTGTACTTCTTTGCGAATTATAAATTTGAACGTATTCTGGTGACGTTTCCATAAGATGGGCATGTGTACCTTTTGCAAGCACCTCACCTTCCATCAATAAAATAATTTGATCATATAACTCTACTGATGCAATTTTTTGCGTCACTGATACGAGTGTTATACCTGGATAATTTTTCGTAATATTTGCCAATATTCTCTGTTCTGTTTTACTGTCAACACGAGCAGTAAAGTCATCGAGTAGGAGAACTTTCGGATTCAATGCGAGCGCACGAGCAAGCATTATACGTTGTTTTTGTCCTCCAGAGAGCGTAGACCCGCGTTCAGAAACAACCGTATCTAGACCATCTGGAAGTGTATCAATAAAGTCTCTAAGCTCTGCGGTTGCGAGAGCTTTTTCTAAAGATGCGTCGGTCACGGTATTACTGAATGCAATATTTTCTCTAATGGTCAGATTAAACATGATACTATCTTGAAACACAAAACCAATTTGGCGATGTAACGTCTCACTATCATACGAAGAAAGTGGCACCTGGTCATATTGAATTGATCCTGTGGTCGGATGTAATAATCCTGTTAATAAATAGAGTAGTTGTGTTTTACCGGCTGCAGTTGGTCCGATAATTGCAGTTTTGGTACCAGGATTTACTACAAACGAAACATGCGTGAGTGCTGATTTTTCACCATATACTATAGAAACATCATCGACTTCAATCGAGCCAGTTATTTCTTTTTTGATCGTCCCTGTTTCTGCGATTTCATCTAATTCTAGAACATCACTGATACGTTGATACGACGCAGTTGCTTGTGAAATAATATTCATCATAAATCCAATAATGAAGATCGGGAAAATGAGAATAGCGATATAACTATTAAACGCAGCAAAATCACCGACAGACATACTGCCGATAATCACAAAATGCCCACCGAGCATCAAGATGATGAGGGTTCCTAGATTCGCCACAAAAGTGATCACTGGTATCATCGCAGCAAAGAGACTAAGAATTTTTAAGCCAATTTCTTTTGCATCTGTATTTGCTTTATTAAATTTTTCATGTTCAAGATCACGAGCATACAGAACACGGATCAACGCTGCACCTAAAATACTTTCATTAATAACCTTATTTAACCAATCTATCGTTTCTCGTGCTTTAGTAAACAAAACGCGTACTTTACCAAGTATAACAAAAAACGTACCTGCAATGATCGGCAAGATCGCAATCACCGAGAGACCGAGCTTCCAATTAATCAAGAGCAGCATAATACTCGCACCGATAATCACTACCAATGAAGACACTAGAGAAGCAACTGCTTGCGCGACAAACATTTTTATAGAGTCAACATCAGCCGTAAGATATGTCAGCAATTTAGAAGGGTTGGCATCTTGTATGAAGACATAACTACCTCTCGAGATTTTTGCAATGAGCTCTGATCTGAGGTCACGTGCAACTTTTTCTGACGTGTACGTCTGTACAATGTTCTGAAACATGGTAAACAAAAAGACCCCAAGACCTAAAACAGAAAAGAGAATTATACTTGTATAATACTTAAAAGTACCCGCTATAAACGTATCAATACCATGAGAAATAACCTTAGGAAGAAAGAGAGATAAAACGTTACTCGTAAGCGCAAGAACCACCAAGAGCATGATCATCCCTTGATAAGGCTTTAGTAGTCTAAAAATATTAGGTTTTTTTGGTGTTTGTAATTTTTCTTGCATAAAAATTGCAGTGATCGCTAGGAATGTATACTATCATTTTTTGTGAGGATTACAAAATAAAACCCTTCATTTCTGAAGGATTTTATATACAATGACTATTTTTTCTTTTTTACAACAGGTTTTTTACTTGCAACTTTTTTGACGGAAACTTTCTTACTTACAGGTTTTGAAACAACTTTAGAGATAGTCTTTTTGGTTTCCTTCTTAGGGCTAACCTGAATCACTGTTTTCTGTAGAGCAACTTCTTTGTTTGATTCATAACTTCTCTCCAAAAGATTAACAAGGCGATCAAGTTTTACATTCATCTCTGATACTTGCTTTCTGAGCACTTCATCAACAGACGAAGCACGAGCGACGTCAGTAACACGAGACACAGATTGATCTACAAAATCCTTTTTAGGAGCGCGATCAAGACCACGACGGTTGCCTCGCATATCTCCTCCATCTCTTTTGCCACTAAAACAATCGTTACAAAAAACTGGTTTATCGCCAGAAGGACGAAACGGTACTTCACAAGTTTTACCACAGTCACTACAAATCGCTTTATGCATTTGTGTACCACCACGGTCATTTCCCCAACTTTTCTTTTGAAATGAGGATTTACCACCATTTCCTCCTCTAAATCCACCTTTATTACCTCCTTGAAAATTTCCCATATAAAATATATTAGTTACCTGTCTTCACAGAAAAACCTAGTTATGATTAGTATGCTCAAAGTATATGCTCTTATCCACAAATAAGCAAATAAGATGTTCGCAGAGAGTTACTTTAACAAAATACTATTAAGTTTTTTTCGTGTATATTCACCAACAACACCTGTTCCTTTTTTATTACCAAGTGGAGCAAGGATTTCATCAAAATACTTTTCTTGGAAACGAACCACGGCTTTATATGTTAGTGGCCCAAAATAGCCACTCACCGTTCCTTCTGGATATATATCTGATCCTAAAGATTTTAGAACATCTTGGAGTTTTCTAACATCGCTAATGGTGCTTCCTAATCTCATGTTGTTTTTAAATGTAAAGTCTGTACGGAGAACCTCATCATCTTTTTTTATTTGAGTAACGTTTGTAATTGTATTTTGTATAGGAGTCTGTGAAGCCTCACTCATCGCTTGCAACACACTAATTGGTATGACAGCTCCAAAAGATGGAGTAAATGGTCCAATCTGTAGCGTATTCGACACGTTACCTGCAAGATCTGTTACATAAAACCCACATGAGTATGTTTTCCCTGATTCTAGATTGGTAAGAGATATTGAAGTATCTGCTGTAATAGTTGTCTGAGCGTTTGCTCCGCAAAATTGAATAGAATAAATACCTGGTTCTGTACTTGAGAAATAATATGTCGCTGAAGTTGTAGTTACTGGAGTGACAATCGGAGTTACTGTAGTCAAAACTGGTGGTGTAGTGTCAATAATCACCATACCTGAAGGTGAATATCCTGAATCATTTTGTGCATTGTCCCGTGCCGCAACACAGAAATACCATCTTCCTTCAGTAAGTATTCCTCCCGGAATAGTATATGATTCTGACGGACCAGTCGTTGTTGTAAAACCAGAAGAACAATCAGAATTTTGAGACCATTTAAGAAGATATCGTTCAAGACCAGACCCAGTCTCAACAGAAGCACCCCATGTCCAAGTAGGAGTCAGGTTATTTATACGTGGAGCATTCGGAACAGGCACACCTGGTGCAGTGGGTGGAGTGTAGTCACCTGTTGTAAAATTCCACGTTGTTGTAGTGGAAATTCCAGTGAAATAGACACTTGAACCATTGCGAAAAGCAGTTCCAGGGATTTGTATATAGTACCCAGTAAGATCATCTAATCGTGCGCTTGGATCTATAGTAATGGTCGTTGTTCCACTTCCTGTAACAGCAGGATCTCCAACAGGAATAGTCTCAAAAATTGAATCGTCAGAAGTCTTCTTGATAACAATTGAACCACTGTCGACGGTTACCGGTTGACTGAAAGTAATAACCAAATTGGCACTTGGGTTTACATTGGTTGCATTATCAGCAGGACTTAATGTACTAATTGTTGGAGCACTTGCTGTCGTAATAGAAATATTTTTTGAAGCAACTGTTGGAAGATTACCAGGTGCACCATATTCGACAACGTATCCAGGAAGCGTCGTTCCAGTACATGGCAAATCATTCCATTTTCCACTACCACCAGCGAGAAACTGCGCACAGTCTTCATTACCACCTGAATCATTTGGCTCAAGACTACTCCAGTTAGCATATCTGCCACCTACGGTACTACCACCTGATGCGCCAGACCAAAACTGCGTTCCACTTTCTGGTCCAGTTACCCATCTCCATGCTCCTTCTACTGCAGAATCACTCGCACCCATCCATCCAGCATTCGAAAGTCTCGCAGCAACGAAGTCATTTTCTGACTGAGATTCTACGGTCACGAGATATCCACTTGCTCCATATTTTGAGAGTGCTTCTGCTGCAGTTTTTGCACTTGTCCAAGTAAGGGTACTTGAGACATATTCGTACAAGTGATTGTTATCAGGGAAAAATACTTCGCCTGGATTTACAAGAGATACCTCAAGCGTATCTGTACCCGTACTACTGCGAGTATAGGTAAGCGTACTAAGTGCATTATTAATATCCGTAAGCGTTCCACTAAAATACAAAACTGATCCGGTTGGCGAACCGGTAAATGTAAGTCCTGTCGTTGTCGACATTTGTAACGTGCCAGACGTCACAAAAAGTTTTACAGAGATTGGCGATGAACCACTGCCGGTTATTTGCAAATCAGTAATCGGCAACGCCACATTCACAGTTGCATTAAGGGTACTGCTACCCGCAAGTGTCCAGTCAGCAAAAACAGCTGGAGTATAAAAAACAATAAGCGCAATGACGACACTTATCGAGAAAAAGAAACGTGTACTTAATTTCATATGCAATAAGTATACCAAACTTTTTTATTCGCAACCAATAGTTATCAACAGAGGCTACCACCTCACCCGTTTAAATACCAGCAACCCCGAAGAGTTTTCCAATACCAAAGGTAATGATCATCGCAAATACACCACCGAGAACAACGCGAATAGTCGCTCGAGTTTTATTTGCACCACCAGCATATGCGCTCAGGCTTCCCGTAATCATCAGCGCAACGATTACCGCGCCAAATGTAATAGGAATACGAACAGACGCTGGAGGAATCACAATAGCAATAAGTGGGATAATTGCACCAGCCAAGAATGAGAGTCCTGATGCATAGGCTGCATGCCATGGATTAGTTAGATCATTCGGATCGATACCCAACTCTGCTTCAACATGCGCAGCAAAAGCATCATGATCAGTAAGCTCTTGTGCTACGATTTCTGCAGTCTTTCGAGAAAGACCTTTGTTTTGATAAATAGTCACCAGTTCTTCGAGCTCCGCCTCTGGTACTGTCTCTAGTTCCATTCGTTCTTTTTCGAGCAATGCTTTTTCTGTATCACGTTGCGTACTCACAGACACATATTCACCCACGGCCATAGAGAGTGCTCCAGCAACGAGACCAGCAACACCCGCTGTAAGAATAAAGCTTGTACTATTTGACGCGCCTGCTACACCAACTACGACCGAAGAAACAGAAACGATACCGTCATTCGCACCAAGTACCGCTGCGCGCAACCAGTTGAGTCTTGAGCTTGTAAGAGATCCATGAAGTTCTGTATGAGCTATAGGGTCACGCATTGTAGTCATAGAGTAAGTATACGTCTTATGTATACTCTATGCAAATTAAGAGTGAAAATTTTAAAGCCAAGTAAAATCAGCTTGTACCCACAAGCGGAAGCATTGTATACTAGGCATATACAGCGAGGTTGTTAAAACTTTAGCAACCACCACATTATTACTATTTACTAAAACGTTTTTATGAATATACAATTTGAAGAAGCTCCAATTGCACGATTTGTTTTCGGGAACACAAAGTTCGCATGGTTTTGGATGATCGTACGTATCTTTGTAGGTATGCAGTGGATACAAGCAGGATGGTCAAAGTTCACGAGTGACGCCTGGATTGGTACACAATCAGGACAAGCACTTGCTGGATTCGTCCAAGGTGCCCTTTCGAAAACAGGAGGTGCGCATCCAGATGTACAAGGTTGGTATGCTACCTTTCTTGAAAATATAGTATTACCTCACGCATCAACGTGGGCACACATCGTAACATATGGTGAGTTACTTATCGGTATCGCACTTATCATTGGATTGTTTACTGGTATTGCAGCGTTCTTGGGATTGTTTATGAACTTCAACTTTCTCCTTGCAGGTGCAGTAAGTACCAACCCAGTACTTCTCATCGTACAACTCTTCTTGGTACTCGCTTGGAAAACCGCAGGATATAGAGGACTTGATCGCTATGTGCTCCTCCAACTCGGAACGATATGGCAACCAGGTATCTTATTCGAAAAAACGAAACAATAACACTTTTACCCGTGCAATTTTTTAAGCAAACCCTTGTTCTTGACTATATTCTTATAATCCCATTGAACTTTTTTTGACTTCTCGAGCCAACGTTTCAAATCCTTTCTATTAATTTGTTTTACTAAAGTATAGGTAACAGATGCATCTTTAAATTTTCCACTTTTACTTGGCACAAGTTGCTCTTCTTCGAAACCCATACCACTCCAAAACAGCAATCGCATACCTGCCTTCAGTTTATCATATCCAACAATAGGGTTTCCATCAAGAAACCACACAGGATGTCCATGCCAAACTTTACTTTCTGCTTCAGGAAGACTGCGAACAATCTCTGTCATCAGTACTATACCTATTTCTCGGTCTTCTTCTGATAAGGCCTTATTATAGATTTCTATATCTTCACTTATTTTTTTCCCATTTTTTGAGTTCATATATATAGTATATACATATACTTATCTGTGTGTACATCCTGCCCAGCAACACGGTCGTCGCATTCCATTTCTCATCTTCGAGAGTCCTACGTCGATGCGACGAGTTCGTGTCACGTCTTGTTTTGATAACCTCAAACACACTCTCGATTGGAGCTTTAATCATCCATTGTTTGTGAAGAGTTATTTCTTTCATGGTTAAAATTTACTTTTTCTTCCATCTTGGAGCAAAGCCAGCCACAAAGGCAAAGAGTTTCGCTTTCCATTTCGATTCACCTCTTTTTACTATTGCTTCGATCATAACTTTTTTGAATTCTTTGAAGTCGTTCCCTTCGTAGCAAAGTTTTCCATTTCGAAAACAATAAGAGCAGTATTTGCTACTTTCTCTATTTTCTAATAAAGGATCCTTTTTGAAAGGCATCAAGCAACTCTCACACATTCCATTTAAAGTTTTTTTATTTTCCATAGATTTATTATACCAATAACTAACATTCTTTAAACGCGCTCAAACTGGCTGCCCGTCAAGGACTCGAACCTCAATACCCAGGACCAAAACCTGGTGTCCT
>CAZQCV010000007.1:0-32300 GCA_964591665.1 uncultured Candidatus Saccharibacteria bacterium | reverse complement strand
ATCTTGAAACCTCACGAGAGGCGATTGAACTCGCAGAAAATAATCCAGACATACTTTGGGCGACAGTAGGACTACATCCAACTGATAATGTCAGCGAATCTTTTGCATATGACGCATATCTAGACTTAGCAAAAAATGAAAAGGTTGTGGCAATTGGTGAGTGCGGACTTGACTACTATCGGAGCCAGGATATTGATATGAAAGAAAAACAGAAAACACTTTTTCTAGAACATATAAAACTCGCCCAGGCCGTTACTAAGCCACTGATGATTCATGCTCGACCAAGCAAAGGGACAATGGATGCATATGAAGACGTGTTGGATATATTAGAAAGTATTGAGAATCCGCCACGAGCAAATTTTCACTTTTTTTTGGGTAATGTTCCAATTGCCTCACGTATTTTAAAACTCGGTGGCACGATGTCTTTTGATGGACCGATAACGTTCACAAAAGACTATGATGAAGTGATACAATACATTCCTCTAGAATCACTTCACGCAGAAACAGATGCACCGTTTGCGGCTCCTGTGCCATATCGAGGGCAAACTAACTATCCTTATTATGTATCCCATATCGTAGAACGTATAGCCTCTATAAAAAGTCTTTCAGTTGAAGAAGTTCGTCTCCAGTTACTCAAAAATGCACAAAATTTCTTTAGTATATCTATACTAGAAGGGTAGGTTGACTTTATATTTTTTTCGTGTATGATATGTCTATCATCTTCGTTTGGTCTCGGCACTGCTCGAGGTCACATAAGTCCGTGACGAAGATACTTTATGAGTTTTATTGGCTCACGGCGGACTTGGCCGTGCTTTTTATTTTATGGAAGAAACAAAAATGGATGGACGTATCTACGAGCTAGCCTATCTCTTTGTTCCAACACTTGAAGAAACACAAGCGATGTCTCGCTTTAGTGAACTCAAGACTATGTTGAGTGATATGGGAGCTGAAGTTATCTCTGAGGATATACCACGATTGATGGATCTCGCATATGAGATGCATCGAACTATTGCTAACAAGAAAACCTGGTTTGATACTGCGTATTTTGGTTGGATCAAATTCGAACTTGATCCTTCACAAGTCGTTACAATCGATGAGAAACTTGCTCGTGATGAAACGGTACTTCGTTTTATGGTTATAAAAACTGTTCGAGAAAACACGTTTACCGCTAAGAAGCCTTTCACGACACGTCGTCGTACTGAGAAAAAAGATGGAGAAGAAGACGGTGTTGTTGTTGAAGATACAGCAACAGATACTGTAGAACCAGCAGCAGAAGAACCTATCGCTCCTGAAGAACTTGATAAACAGATTGATGCATTGATAACAGAATAGTATACTTAGTAGTATAACCATAAAGGCAAGCATGCTTGCACTAAAATATATATGTATCTCAATAAAGTCATTCTCATGGGAAATCTCACTCGTGATCCTGAAGTAAAGGCATTGCCATCAGGTGTCAAAGTAGTCTCATTCTCTCTTGCAACTAATCGTACTTGGAAAGATCAAAGTGGTAAAAAACAAGATCAGACTGAATATCACAACGTAGTTGCGTATGCTCGACCAGCAGAGGTTATTGCGCAATATTCAAAAAAAGGTAGCTCACTGTATGTCGAAGGTCGTCTTCAAACACGCAGTTGGGATGATCAATCAACTGGTCAGAAAAAATACCGTACGGAAATTGTTCTTGAGACATTTCAATTTGGACCAAAACTTGGTGGAGGAACTGGAAGTGATACACAGACACGAACATGGCGCAAAGATACTCCAGCAGGTAATACTAATACCACTCCAGAAGAAGATACTATCGATACGATAGAATACCCAGAAGAAGACATCAATGCTGAAGATATTCCATTTTAATCATTAATAGAAAAACGTTATGAAACAAGACTATTTTTCTTCAAACAACATCAAACACATCGATTATAAAGATGTTGATGTATTGAAAAAATTCATCAATCCGAACGGTCGTATGCTTTCACGTAAGCGAACAGGTACTGTTGCGAAAAATCAACGAACTGTCTCTCTTGCGATTAAGCGTGCTCGATTTATGGGGTTGCTCCCATTTATTGCTCAATAAAAGAGCCAACAAAAAACACTGCGATTATCGCAGTGTTTTTTGTTGGGGCAGATTATGCTCGTTCTACGTAGTCACCCGTCTCTGTGTTTACTATGATTTTTTCTCCGATCTCTATGAAGAGAGGGGCATTTACGGTAGCGCCATTCTCAAGTGTCACGATCTTATTTCCACCCGAAGAGGTATTTCCTTTTATTGATGGGGGAGCATCTTTTACCACAAATTCCATCTTGATTGGGAGTTTTATATTGATGATTTTGTCTTCACCATCATCATCCCATACAAGTGCTGTCACAATGAGATTATCTTTAAGAAATCTTGTTGCGTCGCCGATAAGTGCTTGAGGTAGCTGGAAACGATCTTTTGGATTTTCTGGGTCAGAGAACCAGTACTCACCTTTGTTTGCGTAAAGAAATTTCACATCACGTTTACTGATCTCTGCTTCTTCTGCAGTATCTGCTGCATGAAATGATTCGTTATACGTACGTCCACTCGTGAGACTTTTGAGCTTCACTTGGTTTTGTGGTTTACGCATCTGTGTACGTGCTACGTGGGATTCAAGAACCTCGCAAGGTTCATCGTTGTGAATAATTATTTTCTTTTCTTTAATTTCGTTGTATTCAAGAAGTGCCATAGATATGTACAGTAATTAAGAATAAATATCTTCCTCAAAAGGGAATAGGCATAGTATACCTAAAAGATGCCATTTTTCAAGTCTGATGCTATTCTACCGCGCTTGATACCTGGATCTCGCCAAACCGTGAGCGGATTTCTTTTTCAAACTGTTTGAGAATTTTTGGATTTTCTTTGAGCCATGTTCGTGTTGCGTCGTAACCACGGCCCATGGGGATTTTGTTTCCTTCTTTATCTTTGTATGAATATGAAGCACCTGATTTTTCTATAATGCCAAGTTTCTCGCCGAGTGCCATCATCTCACCCTCTCGCGAGATACCTTCTCCGTAAATGATGTCAAATTCAGTTTGTTTAAATGGTGCAGCTACTTTGTTTTTCACCACTTTCACTCGAGTACGTCCACCTACAACATCTTCACCTTTCTTTATCTGAGCGATACGACGAATATCGAGACGTACAGATGTATAGAACTTGAGCGCTTTACCACCTGGAGTAGTTTCTGGGTTACCAAACATTACACCGATCTGCATGCGGATTTGGTTAATGAAGATAACCACTGTCTTTGATTTTGCAACAAGTGCGGTAAGTTTACGAAGTGCTTGAGACATAAGGCGGGCTTGTTTACCCACATGGTGAGATCCCATGTCTCCTTCAATTTCGTCTTTTGGAGTTAATGCGGCAACAGAATCTATTACCAGAACATCGATTTTACCTGACCGAACGAGTGACTCAGCGATTTCAAGTCCTTGCTCACCATGGTCTGGTTGGGAGATAAGAAGATCATTTATTTGAACACCGAGATTCTTTGCATATTCTGGATCCATCGCATGTTCTGCATCGATATACGCACACACACCTCCTGTCTTTTGTGCTTCAGCTACAATATGAAGTGCGAGTGTGGTTTTACCAGAAGATTCTGGTCCAAATATCTCAATGATACGTCCGCGGGGGACACCACCTACTCCGAGAGCCATATCGAGACCAAGTGATCCAGTAGGTATCACATTAATATCTACTTTAGGAGCATCACCGAGTTTCATAATCGCTCCTTCTCCGAACTTTGTCTGAATCGAACGAATGGTTGCATCGATCTCACCACCGATTTCTTTTGCTTCTTTTTGTTTCTTTGCCATATAGTAACTCTTGTATTATTTATAGGTATGTATATCTGTTATTTGCGCCAGAGATACTTCATTTGGTTGATAATAAATGTTTTCTGTCTTTACCTCTTCTTTTCCGAATTGCCCTCGTTTGCTTACGGTTATAGTGTTATATCCTGGCAGAAGCATTATTGACTCCGTAAATGTTCCATCTCGAGTTATGGTGATAGGCCTTCCGTTTATTGCAACTGCTGACGATTTAGGAGCAGTTCCTTCTATGTGTACGGTCCCTGTATCTGAGGTTATCGCTGAAACTTGTAACCGTATTGTTTTCCAGAGAAACCGGGTTTCGAACAATCCATACGCAAGTATCCCTATGCCGAGGGCTACCGATACGCCTATTTTCATGTATTGTTTTATCTTATGCATATCTTAAAATGTTGCCTGCTCATGACTAACGCTTTTTTCTAAAACTTCTCGTGGTTTTGCACCATTACCTGGTCCTACAATTCCTCGTTCTTCTAGTTGGTCAATCAATCGTGCGGCTCTTGCATATCCTACACCAAGTTTTCTTTGTAGGAACGAAGTAGAAGCTTTTTGCGTCTCTATGACGACTTGCCGTGCTTGCTCGTACATATCATCGTCGTCATGATCACTAGGTTCGAGAGACGCGTTAAATATTGAATTATCTGAGGCGAGGGCATCTTTTTGCTGTGTTATGTCTTCTGGTATTTCTGTTACGTTTTCCTCTGATATATATTTTACCACTTTTTTCACTTCTTCTTCAGAAATATATGCACATTGGATACGTTCTGCACTTGCCATCTCTCCAGACATGTACAACATATCACCTTGACCAATCAGCTCTTCGGCGCCAGGACTATCGAGAATCGTTCGTGAATCTATCTGTGAGGCTACTTTAAGTGCGATACGGGTAGGGACGTTTGCTTTGATAAGACCAGTGATGACATTTACACTAGGACGCTGTGTTGAAAGAATCAGGTGAATACCAACTGCTCGAGACATCTGTGCAAGTCTCACAATAGCGCTTTCGAGTTCACGAGGGTATGCTTGCATGATATCTGCGAGCTCATCTATAACGATAACAATATAGGGCATTTTCTCTGGTCCTTTGTCTTCGTCTTTTTGCTTTTTTGCATAGTATGGGTCAACTACGTTTTTGTGGTATGACTCAATATCACGCACGGTTTCTTTTTCAAGGATATCATATCTGCGATCCATCTCTTTCGCAGCCCATTTGAGCGCGAGGATAGCTTTCTTGGCGTCGGTGATCACTGGAGTCAGTAGGTGAGGGATTTTGTTATAAAGCGTTAGCTCTACTCTTTTTGGATCAACAAAAATGAAACGTAGATGCTCAGGAGTATTGCGGTACAAGAGTGAGGTGATGATCGCATGTATTGTCACGGATTTTCCAGAACCAGTTGCTCCCGCAATGAGTCCGTGTGGCATTTTTGCGAGGTTCGCATAGATGGCTTTACCTGCAACATTCTTTCCTAGCGCAACAGTAAGTGGTTTAGGATTTTTTTGAAATACTTCATCGCCCATGAGAGATGCAAACCCAATAATTGATTTTGCTTTATTTGGGATTTCAATACCCACGAGTGATTTACCAGGTATAGGTGCTTCGATACGGATCGGGTGAGCAGCGAGAGACAAAGAGAGATCATTTTGGAGAGAGAGAATACGAGAAAGTTTTACACCTTGTGCAGGCTTGAGAGCATATCGAGTTACTGTTGGACCTACGGTAATTTCGTCCATCTCAACATCAATCCCAAAATTTTGAAGGGTAAGTTTAATGATTTGCGCGTTTGCTTTCACGTCACCAGTGTTTGGTTTGCCACGATCTTTTTCAAGAAGTGATACAGGCGGTAGGGAATATGAAGAGAGTACTTTTCTTTTTGTTGCTTTTTGTTCATTTAACTCTTCATCAATTTCTTCTACAACTTCTTCGATTTCTTTTTGGCTGATAGGAGCTGCTTCTTCTGTTGGTTCTTCTGGAACGGTGCTCTCATCTTCTTCTTGTTGTCGGTTTGCTTCCTCAATCATGCGTTCCTCTCTTCGTCGTGCTTGAGCTTCTGCGTATCCAGCTTTCTTTGCGCCGATCCACTCTGCAATTCTCTGGAACAACCCGACAAGATTTGGTCGTGTATCAAACATAACCAACATGGCGATAAGTAATATCGCAACGAGCACGAGAATAGCTGTACCATATCCAAAAAGATACATGAATGGTTTTGCTATCACTAATCCAAGGAGTCCTCCAAAGTGTCCCGTAGAAGAAAGTGTTTCCGCAATACCAAAACCCGAGATCAGGAACAGTATCGATCCTACGACATTACGAACAGGAAGTGATTGTTTTTCTGTTTGCAAAAAAGATGCACCGATCAGGAGGGTTGTGGTTGGAAGTAGGAAATATCCATACCCAAAGATAAGTGTTCCTAAATCATGAAGTGCACGTCCGACACGACCGCTACCACCAAAAGAAGCGAGTACAAACAGTAGGGTAATAACAAAAAAAATAATCGCATAGATCATGTACTTGGTCTCTTCTTTTAGCTCAAGAGGAAGTACACGAGACCCTCCTTTTTTCTTATTGTTTTTTTCTTCTTCTTTTGAATTTTTAGACATACAATTATGTTATACATGATAACACTTTACGCACGTTTTTTCTACTCAAATATATGCTCGGAACACAATTATTTTTATTGTATAGCACGTCCTTTACATTATTGTTTTTGTGCGTATAATGGACAACATACCTACCTAACAGACATTATTTTTGCAGAAGTTTTTATTAAAAGACATAGCCTCTATTTCTAAGAGACATATAGATATGACCAATACAAATATACAAGAAAAGACCGATATACATCCTTTGTTTATAAAGGTTGAAAAGATTGTAAGTGCCCTCTATATGGTTGTCTCTTATATAGACCAACGTGACCCTATTGTCCCAGAATTGAAACGCGCTGGTCTCGCATTATTGGAATCCCTCTATGAGACAAAAAAAGAATATCAGACAAGTCATCGCGTTTCCTTTGATGCAGCGCAACAGGCACTCACCAGTTTGATCAGAATTGCAAAAGTAAGTGAGATCATGTCTCCGATGAACGCAGATATTTTACTGAGAAATATTGCCACACTTTCCCAAGAAAAAAGAGACGACGCAACAAAAGCTTTTGTACTTTCACAAGACTTCTTCGAGTCACCGACACAACCTGTTGCTTTGGAAAAAACTATACAACCTGTAACAATCAGTAGCGCACCGCTCCCGCAATATGTAGCCCCTGTTGTTGAGAAAAAAGAATCAAATAAATCACCAGTGGTCACGTCATCAGATCTACAAAAAAGAGACCACCAACCTGTGTCTAGCAAAGAGATATCCACAGGTAAAAAACTAGATCTCGCACTCAAACTTTCTCGTCGCAACACACTTCTCAAACTAACGAAAGACAAAGGTTCAATTAATATTAAAGAATGCATGTCCGTTATACACGATTGTAGTGAGAAAACAATACAACGAGAACTAACTGCTTTAGTAGATCAAAAGATACTCAAAAAGACAGGTGACAAGAGATGGAGTAGATATTCCTTGGCATAAAAACTTATAAAGGACACAGTTTTCTATAACTGTGTCCTTTATGTTTTACTACCATGTGACCTCTGTAACTTCTTGTAATATATTCATGTCCTTTACGTCATCATCCATAAGGGGAGAAGCGTCTTTTATGTCTCTCCCCGGGCCGTGAACAGGCTAGAACTAAAACCCTTGTTTGCAGTCTTGGAAGTCTTTATAAAGGTTGCTTTATTTGGTTTCTTCCTTTATACTGTATAGGTGATCTTCCTGTCTGGGAGATCATATAGTATGTTGTTTTTCTGTTTCAAGAGATAGGCGCGAAATAGTAAACAACAAAAACGGACCGATCATTGATAACTACATAGATCACTTTGTATTGATACCGAGTATATCGTGATCACTCTTGTTAGTATTCTCTGATCCATCCGGTGGGAAAAAGAAATTGTTTGTGCAATTCAATTTCTTTACAACTATGGCATAGGCAACTATGCTATCGGCCCTGTCGACATGGCAGATACATGCATCAGTAATGGTGCATGCCAAAATTTGCACACCTATTAATATGCACACATGTTTCTTTGTCGAAGATAACGTAATCGTGCATTAAAATTATTCTATGAGTAAAAACTATAAAATCGCTCTTGGCTTCGTAGTTGCTCTTGGTCTCGTAGTTGCAAATGCTTCATTTGCTGCTTCAGCTCCAATGACATTTTCACGAAACTTGAGAAAAGGTGCTACTGGCGCTGATGTTAAACAGCTCCAACAGTTCCTTAACAGTTGTGCTGATACACAACTCGCATCTGCAGCCGGCACAGCTGGTTCAGCAGGTTTCGAGACTATGTACTTCGGTCCAGCTACAGTTAATGCTGTAAAGGCATACCAAACTAAGAACGGTGTTTCACCAGTTCTTGGAAACTTCTTCACACTTACACGTGCGAAAGCAGCTGCTGTAGGTAACGTTTGTGGAACAACTGGTGGAAACACTGGTGGTCAAACACAAACAGGTCCTCTTACAGTCTCTCTTGCAACAGATAACCCTGCAGCAGGTTACTACGCTGGTAACCAAGCAGGTGCTGAACTTTTGAAAGTAACATTTACAGGTACTGGAACAGTAACTAATGTTACACTTCAAAAGATTGGCGTTGCTGCTGATGCAAGTTACAACAACATCTACCTCTTTGATGGAGCAACTCGTCTTACAGACGGTGCATCTGTTTCAAACAACGGCGTAGTTAGTTTTGCTAACCCATCAGGTCTCTTCACTGTAAATGGTTCACGAACTATCACAGTAAAAGTTGACCTTGCTTCATCAGGTTCAGAAGTTGTAGGTGTTAAACTTACTGGCTACCAAATGGCTGGTTCAACAACTCCTGTTTCTGTAATGGTAAGTGGTAATCAATTCTCACTTGTTAACGCTTCAGGTCTTGCAACTGTAACTCTTGGTGGCTCAATGCTTCCATCAGCTGGTTCAATTGACCCACAAACTGATTTTGTCGTATGGCAAAACCAAGTTACAGTATCTAACCGTGCTGCATGGTTGAAGTCACTCGCACTTCGCGAAATTGGTTCAATCAACGCTGGTGATGTTACTAACTTCCGTCTCTGGATTGACGGTAACGTTGTAGCTACAACTCCTTCACTTGTTGATAGTGGAAGTGGTTACTACGTAACTCTTGTTCCTTCAGCTCCATACAGTCTTGCAACTGGATCACACACTGTGAAAGTTATGGCTGATGTTGTTGGCGGTTCATACCGAAACTTTACTTTCCAACTTCGAAACAAAGTTGACATGAGTATCGTTGACTCTTCATCTGGTTATGGTATCTCAGTTGGTGGTACTGTTCCTGCTTCTGCTGGTCAGATTTCAATCAACCAAGGAAACATGACAATCCAAAAAGCTACTGATTCTCCGTCAGGTGATGTTATCTACAATGGTACAGATGTAGTTCTTGCAAAATACACTCTCCGAACATTCGGTGAAGCTGTAAAGATCGACACTATCAAAGTAAGTTCAACACAATCATCAGGTACAGCAGGTCTTCGATCTGGTCGCCTTTTGATCAACGGTCAACAAGTTGGCTCAACAGCAACTCTTGCTGAAGACTCAGCTGGTACTCCTTACACAATCTACAACACTAACTACACTCTTCAGGCTGGTACAACTTCAACTCTTGAAGTTCGTGCTGACCTCTATGATGTAACTGGTGGTGTACTCGCAGCTCTCTCAACAGTTAAAGTTAACGTTGAAGCAGGTACTTCAAACGCACAAGGTGTTTCATCTGGTCAAGTATTCAGTCTTCCTTCATCACAAAGTCAAGGTAATACAGTTACTGTAAAATCTGGCTCAATGACTGTTGCGAAGAATGCAACATATCCTAACCAAGCAACTGTAGTTCCACAAACTAACTACAAACTCGGTTCATGGACAGTTACAGGTGGTAGTGTTGAAGACATCAATCTTGATACATTCACATTTACTGCTCCAACTCTTACAGATGCTTTCGCTATTGGTGATATCATCAACGTAACAATGAAAGTAGATGGTCAACAAGTTGGTACAATTAAATCAACAGTTACATCTCCATTCTCATTCTCAGCAAGTGTTCTTCTTCCGAAGAGTTCTTCAAAAACTATCGATCTTTATGCTGATATTCTTTCATCAGCTACTGATGGTGATGGTACTGCTGACACTATTGGTACTAGTCTTGCAGTTTCAGGAACAACAACACCTTCAGGTGCATCAGTTGCTCCTTCAACAGTTGCAGGTCAAGTAATCACAGCAAACTCATCTGGAACTCTTACTGCATCAGCTGATGCGTCTGCTCCACTTTCACGTATCGTCTCTGGATCACAGAGTGATGTAAATGTTGGTGCATTCAAATTTGCTGCTGTAAATGATTCATTCACAGTTAAAGAAGTAACCGTTAAAGTTCCTTCAGGTGCAAACACTGTTATCACAGCTGTTAAATTGAAAGACCAATCAGGTAATCTTGTTGGTTCTGCACAAGCACTTGATGGCTCATCAGTTACATTCTCAGGCTTAAACTTCAGTATCCCTTCAAACACAAACAGTAAATACTTCACAGTATTCGCTGACCTTGGTATGATTGGTACTTCAAATGGTACTTCAGGATCTGAAATCACAGCTACACTTGATTCATTCAAGTACTCTGATTCAACGGGTGTTGAAACAACAGATGGTACAGATGTCCCTCTTCCATCTAAAGCTTACTACGCTTACAAAGCTATCCCAACAATCACAAACGTAAATCTTCCTTCAACAGTGCTTGCTGCTGGTACACAGACAATTGCTAAATTCAATGTTGCTGCAACTGGTGGTCCAATCACATGGAAGAAGATCAAGCTTTCTAACGCAGCTAGTGGCTTAGTAACAGTTGCTTCACCAATCCTCGTTGACGAGAATGGTACAACTATCCCTACAACGACTGCTTCTATCTCAGGTGGTGTTATCACATTTGTTCTTACAAATGAAGAAGAAATCTCAACAAGTAAGACTTATGTTGTTAAAGCTACTATCGGTGGAGTAATTGTAACAGGCGATAACGTTTCAACAAGTATCCCAGCTGGTGTATCTTCATACGCTATACCAGATGACTACACTGCAGTTGCTGGTACTGCTACATCATTTGCATGGTCAGACAAAGCTGACGTATCACATGATGCTACAAGTACATCAATTACAGACTGGAACAACAACTTCCTTGTTAAGAACATCCCAACTGATTCACAGACACTTTCAAAATAAGTATCTCTAAGTTAGTCTAGGAAATCTTTCTAGGTTCAAAAACCACTCCGAAAGGGGTGGTTTTTGTTATGTGTGTGGAATTATCATATATAAAAAATCTTTACAAATAGTCAATTATATTATGTTATTTTACTTGTAAAATAAGGGTTTTGTGGTGGTGTGGTAAAATATGTTGGTATTACTTGCTTTTTTGTCGATTATATGATAGGGTAGGTACAAATCTTTATATTTATGAACAACATCAGACTGTTGCTGGAGAGCCTTGTACTCATACCAAGCTTCATAGAAGCTGGTCTAAGAGCCGTACCCATCCTGGTAAAGGATGCCTGGCAAAACGAAAAAACCGTCACGTATTACGACGGTGACTAAAGTCTGGGATTGTTCCACAAACACAGCAAGCAGATGTAACGGCCTCGGGGGAAGTCGCTACATCTGTTTTTTTTATTATCCTGATTGACTTTTTGTCGCTTTTGGTGTACTATGGTGCTACCACCGTCGAAGTGGTTTTATTTATTAACGGATGCTAATCCCTGTTTCTCCTTGTGTAAGTCAGATCTCTTACAGAAGCAAAAACAGGCGATATTAGGAAATCCGCACAAAAAAGGAAACATGGCTAAATTGTCAGTTATTGCACGTAACGCGCGCAGAGCAAAACTCATTGCTCAATATGCAGCAAAACGAGCAGAACTCAAAAAGAACGGAGACTATGAGGGTCTCAAAAAACTTCCTCGCGATTCTTCGCCTACACGGTACAAGAACCGCTGTTTTCTTACTGGTCGAGGTCAAGCATACATGAGAGATTTTGGTCTTTCACGTATCGCATTTAGAGAACTTGCTAACGAAGGTCAGATTCCTGGCGTTCGGAAGTCAAGTTGGTAGTTGGTATATGGATACAATCGCAGATATGCTCGTTAAGATCAAGAATGCTTCACTTCGTGAACACGAAACAGTTTCGTTTCCGTACTCAAAGTTGAAACATGCAATTCTTGAATGCTTAAAGAAAGAAGGATACGTTGGACGTATCGAAAAGAAAACACTCAAAGGAAAAGATATGATTGAGGTCGGTCTCATCTATAGTGAAGGAGGTGCATCACGCATCCATGAACTTTCTCGTGTTTCAAAACCATCAAAGCGTGTCTACATGGGCGTCAAGGATTTGAAATCAGTGAAGAACGGTCGTGGTATGCAAGTGCTCTCAACACCGAAAGGTATTATGGCAGATAAGGAAGCTCGCAAAGAGCTCGTGGGTGGAGAGGTAATACTCTCTATCTGGTAAAGGCTTATGTCACGTATAGGAAAACAACAGCTGGCTATCCCAGCAGGTACAACAGTCACGCTTGATAACGGTGTCTGTACGGTTACCGGACCAAAAGGGACACTTACTCGCGAACTACTCCCAAATGTTATCGTAACTATCGAAAACGGTGTTGTTAGTTTTGCACCAAACGGAGATGACAAATTCTCTGTATCACTTTGGGGAACATATGCATCTCATATCAAAAATATGATTGCTGGTGTTAACACTCCATTCGTTAAAAAACTCATTCTTGAAGGTGTGGGATTTAAGTCAGACGTAAAAGGGAAGAACCTTGAGCTCGCACTTGGATTCTCTCATCCAGTAATTGTTCCTGTTCCTGAAGGACTTACGGTTACTGCAGAGAAGAACCTTATTACTGTTTCTGGGATTAACAAAGAAGCAGTAGGGCAATTTACTGCAAGTGTTCGAGCAATGAAGAAACCAGAACCATATAAAGGTAAAGGTTTTCGGTATGACGACGAAGTTATTAGACGTAAACAGGGTAAGAAATCCTCATAAAATAACGTATGAAAACGACACAGAAAAAATCAGACAAGCGTCTGCGTTTGAAGCGAAAGATTCGTATGAAGGTTTCAGGTACTGCTACATGTCCTCGACTTTCAGTATACCGCTCAAACAACTGCATTTATGCACAAGCTATTGATGATGTTACTGCAACAACAATCGCCAGTGCATCAGATGTTGCAATCAAAACAGGTACTAAAACAGAACGTTCAGAAAAAGTAGGTACACAGATTGCAGAAGCCCTCAAAGCAAAAAAGATAACAAACGTTGTCTTTGACCGTAATGGATTCAAATATATTGGTCGAGTTAAACTTTTAGCTGATGCTGCACGTGCTGCAGGACTTCAGTTCTAAATATATGTCAGAAGAAACAACAACAAACGTAGAAGCATCTCCTGCACCATCTACTGGAGCAAAGAAAACATTTGCTCCACGTGGCGCACGAAGTACAGGTCCACGTAAACCAGGTACTGGCGGTGCTCGCAGTGGTGAAAAACGCAGCCCACGTGGTGGTTCATTTGAACGACCAAAGCCTGAATTTGAACAAAAGATCCTTGCTATCCGACGTGTAACACGTGTGGTATCAGGAGGACGACGTATGTCATTTGCCGTTGCTATCGTTATCGGAGACAAGAAAGGTTCAGTAGGTCTCGGTACGGGTAAAGCAGGTGATACAGCGCTTGCAATTAACAAAGCTGTTCGTGACGCTCGAAAAAACATGATCAAAATCAAAATGACAAAGACTGGTTCATTGCCATTTGATATTGAAGCAAAATACTCAAGTGCACGTGTTATCATGGCACCAAACAACGGTAAAGGTCTAGTGACTGGTAGTGCTGTTCGAGACATTCTTGCACTCTCAGGTGTGAAAAATGTTACATCGAAAGTACTTTCAGGTAGTAAAAACAAACTCAACATCGGTCGAGCAACGTTAAAAGCGCTCAGTATCGTGTCAACAAAGAGAATTCCTACTCAAAGTAGTGAAGAACGACACGCTGAAGCAAAATAGTACTGGCTTATGCAAATACATACATTAACTCGTAAAAATAAACAGCAGACCGCAAAACGTGTTGGTCGCGGTGGCCGACACGGAAAGACTTCTGGTCGTGGTACTAAAGGGCAAGGTGCTCGTGCTGGTAACAAAAAGCGTCCACAAATGCGCGATACGATTAAGAAACTTCCAAAGCTTCGTGGGTATAAATTTAATTCAGTCCAAGAAAAACCACAAGTGATCAATCTTAGTCGTCTTGCTGAAAACTTCAAGGCTAAAGAAGAAGTGACTCCAGAAGTTCTCGTAGCAAAAAAACTCATCCGTCGCCAGGGAGGTAAAACACCAAATGTAAAAATCCTCGGTACGGGTGACATTACTATCGCTCTTGTCTTTAAAGACTGTACAGTCTCAACAGCTGCACGTGAAAAAATCACAGCTGCTGGTGGCTCTATAGCATAAGTCTATGGAAACATTTCTGCAAAAAGTAAAAATACTCTTTGGTGACAAAACACTTCGACGTCGTGTACTCGTAGTGATAGGTGCACTCGTACTCTTTCGACTACTTGCAGCAATTCCAATTCCTGGCATAGATACTGTTCGACTCAATCAATTCCTCTCACAGAATGAATTTCTTGGAGTATTGAATGTGTTCTCTGGTGGTGGGCTTTCTAATCTCTCGATTATTATGCTCGGTGTTGGTCCATACATTACTGGATCAATTATCATGCAGCTGCTCACGATCATGGTTCCGAAGTTGAAGTCTCTCTACCAAGAGGAAGGAGAAATCGGACGCAAAAAGTTTGCACAATATAGTCGCATGCTTACCGTACCGCTTGCAGCACTTCAAGGTTTCTCATTGCTCGTTATTCTTGAACGACAGGGGATCCTTAACAACCTTGATGCTATCGAAAAAGTAGCGAACCTTGTAGTCATTATTGCTGGTTCAATGCTCCTTATGTGGATTGGAGAATTAGTTACTGAATTTGGTATTGGAAACGGTCTCTCACTTATTATCTTTGCTGGTATCGTGTCACGTATGCCGACAGAGATAGGTCAGATGCTCTTTACCTTTGACGTATCACAAATCCCCGCATATATTGCATTTATTGTGGTTGGTATTCTTGTTATCTTTGGAGTTATCCTTGTCACAGAAGCAGAACGTCCAATCCCTGTTACCTATGCACGACGTGCAACTGCAGGAGGTACGACGGGTGGAGTTTCTACGTATCTTCCGATTCGTATTAACCAAGCTGGAGTGATGCCAATTATCTTTGCACTTTCTATTTTACTTTTCCCTCAATTGATTGGAAATGTACTCAGTGCGTCTACAAACGGTACACTCAAAGCAATCAGTACAACTTTGCTTGGTTTTAATCAATCAAGTTGGCTATACCTCGCACTCTACTTCTTGTTTGTGTTTATCTTCACATACTTCTACACAGCGATTACGTTTGATCCGAAACAAATGGCAGACAATCTTCAGAAAAACGGAGCGTTTGTCCCAGGAGTTCGTCCAGGATCACAAACAGAAACGTATGTTGGGAACATCGTTGCACGGATTACGTTGGTTGGAGGATTATTCCTTGCGATTGTCGCAATCTTACCACTACTCATGCAAAAGTTCACGGGCATCGGCCAGGTTGCAATAGGTGGTACAGCGCTTCTCATCGTTGTATCTGTAGTTATCGACCTTGTAAAACGTATTGATTCACAACTCTCAATGCGAGAATATTAAAAGATCTTTATATTCTTTTAATACAAAAGACTCCGAATAGGAGTCTTTTGTATTTTTTGCAAAATCTTATTTTTGTGTTATACTGTAAGCATATTATGAAACCACTTACTTTTGTCTTTATTGGAAGATCAGGTGCTGGCAAGGGCACTCAGTTTGAACTCCTCAAAAAATATCTTGCATCAGTTGATACAACAAGAGGACAGTATGTGGCAGTTATGGGTGATATCTTTCGAGGTTTTTTTAAGGCTGATGCTCGTCTTGCTCACATTGCTCGAGATATTACTAATAAAGGTGGATTCCAGCCAGACTTTTTTACTTCTGGACTTTTTGTGTCTCACATTGCACATACGCTACCAGAAGACACACATATTTTTATAGATGGTTTTCCTCGTTCTGTTGAACAACTTCATGCGTTAAACGAATTAGCTGAATATGCTCACCTAGAGAATATTATTTATATAAATATTGAAGTTGAACCTGAAGAAGTAAAGCGTCGTCTCCTTTCTCGGGGAAGAACAGATGATACAGTGGAGGGTATTACAAAACGTCTCAGTGAGTACGACCGTACGGTAGTTCCATTGATCCAAAAACTAGAACAATCACAAGCATATACCTATCTTGAAATTGACGGCAATCGTTCGATACAAGATATCCACGAAGATATTAAAAGCAAATTAGCTCCATACCTCGCGTAAATATGACCTCAACTTTTTCTCACATGCATGTTATCTCGCTCGGCGGTTCTATCGTTGTTCCTGATATGATTGATGCAGTATTTCTTACTTCCTTTAAACGCATGATTGAGAAACGAGTTGAGGATGGTCATCGCTTTGTTATTATTGTTGGTGGTGGTAAACCAGCACGACTGTATCAAGATGGACTGAAAGAGATTGGTATTAATGATGATACATCGCTTGATTGGATTGGGATTGCTGCCACCCGTATGAACGCAGAATTACTTCGCTTGGCATTTGGACCCCTTGCATATGAAAAAGTTATCATTGATCCAACTGGTGTCATAGACTCTGACAAGCCTGTCCTTATTGGGGCGGGATGGAAACCAGGATGGAGTACTGACTATGTGTCGGTAGTTCTTGCGGAAG
The DNA here is from genome assembly GCA_964591665.1 of uncultured Candidatus Saccharibacteria bacterium. Lineage (GTDB taxonomy): Bacteria > Patescibacteriota > Minisyncoccia > Phycocordibacterales > UBA9973 > CAZQCV01. The sequence goes on along the minus strand of CAZQCV010000007.1, from coordinate 15,476 downwards.
CTTTGGGTTCAAAACATGTTGCGAATCTTTCAAATATTGATTTTGTCTACGAAACAGACCCTCGAAACAATCCAGATGCAAAGAAATTTGAAACACTTTCATGGGCTGACTATCGAGCACTTATTCCGGCAGTATGGACGCCTGGATTTTCTGCGCCGTTTGATCCTGTTGCTTCAGCGTTTGCAGATGAACACAGCATCGAAGTGGCTATTATGAATGGCAAGAACCTAGAAAATCTCGAACGGTATTTGGATGGTCACGTGTTTACTGGAACACGAATACAATAGTTATATATGAACATAATTATCAAAACAAAAGAGGAAATAGAGATACTTCGCGAAGGTGGTAAACGCCTCGCGACTATTTTAGCGAAAGTAGCACAAGCGGTTAAACCTGGTGTTTCTGCCTATGAACTCGATGTCCTTGCAGAGAGTCTTATTCGTGAAGGTGGCGATGAACCAGCGTTTAAGGGTTATAAACCAAGTCATCATAGTAAACCTTTTCCTGCGACACTTTGTGTTTCCGTAAATGGCGAAGTAGTCCACGGTATTCCTCATAAAGATAAAATCCTCAAAGAAGGCGATATTGTTTCTATTGATCTTGGGATTAAACATAAAGGTCTTTTTACTGATCATGCTATTACGGTACCTGTCGGTAAAATCTCTAAAGCAGATCAAGAGCTGCTCACTATAACACATGAAGCGCTTCTTGCAGGAATCCATACTATTGGTATAGGTACAAAAGTTGGAGATGTTGGAGCAACTATTGCCGCATATGCAAAAAAGGCAAAATATGGGATCGTTCGAGAGCTGGCTGGACATGGGGTTGGGAAATCTATTCACGAAGATCCCTTTATTCCAAATTATGGCTCTCCTGGTAAGGGTGTCACGTTTATTCCCGGAATGGTGGTAGCTATTGAACCTATGTTTACGCGAGGTGGAGAAGGTATTATGGTCCTTAACGATGGTTATACTGTTAAAACAACTGATAATTCTAAAAGTGCACATTTTGAACATACTGTTTTGATAACCGAGACAGGTGCAGAGATTTTAACGTTACCACGTGACTAGAAGGCTACGAGTCCTCATGCTATACTAAAAGCATATGGAACAGATAGGATTAGGAATCCCACAGAAATTTACCAGCCCTGAAGAAGAGTTGGCTTTTCTTCGAGCACATATTGCAGAGCAAGAAAAGAGAATGCAAGCTGAAGGTCAAGAATCACAAGAAAAAGCTCGTGAAAAAGCAGTAGAGCAAACTATCGAAAAATATCAGCAAATCACTGCGAAAGAGATTCTTCATGAAGCACAAGTTATGCCTGAGCATGAAGTTGAGCAAGTGGTGCTTCGTTTGAAACCAGAATCACATGATCGACAAATGGAAGAGTTGTTTGGAATACTTATCTCTCGTGGTATAAAAAACTCTCTCGATGTTGTTTCTCAGATGGGTACACCTCATCTCGATGATGATTTCCATCGATTTCTTGTGCAATATCTTGCAAGCACGGGAAGCATACCAGGACTCAAAGAGAATAGCCCAGTATATAAAGGTATTGATATGCGTCTCTTTGAAATAACTCTTCCTGATCAAAATGAGAAAGAAGCAAAAAGTTTCAAAGATTTTATCACCGCAATGGAACAACTCTATATGGGGATGCTCAATATTGGTGGTCCACAGAACGAGTTAGATCGGCACTTTACTCTTGAACTTGCACTTCCTAATAGTGGAAGTGAAGTGTTGTTTTATGCTTCTGTTCCAAAAGACAAAGGAGATCTATTTGAAAAACAAGTGCAAGGGTATTACCAAGATGCAAAGATTGTAGAAGTAACTGATGATTATAATATTTTTGTTGAAGACGGAGCCGCTGTTGGTTCATATATGAAATTAACTGATCTTCCTATTTTCCCTATAAAGACACATAACGATATTTCACATGATCCCATGAATGCAATGGTTAATGCATTCTCTAAGCTACAACATCACGGTGAAGGTGTTGCGATACAGTTTGTTATTAAACCTCGTGGTCAAAAATACACACATGATTTTTATAATGTCCTTGATCAAGTAAAGACTGGTACTCGTGCAAAAGATGCCTACTCTATGGTTGCTGGTTTTGCAAGCGCGACCAAGCAAGTTCTTAAAGACCTATTCTTTACCTCAGATAAACGACTTGCGAATAAAGAAGAAAAACAAGAACCTCAAAAGGATCGTGATATTGAACATATTACCGAAAAACTAAAAAGTCCAATGGTTGAAGTCGGTATTCGAATTATTGCTTCAGCGTCTGGAGTAGAACGTGCACGCGATATTCTCCGAGAGCTCGAAGCGGTGTTTGTGCAGTTCAACAATCCTGGTTCAAATTCGCTGCATTTTGAGCGTGTATCTGCTGGGGATATTAGATCTTTTCTTCATGATTTTTCATTTCGACTTATCCAAGAAAAAGAAATGTCACCACTTAATCTTACTGAGTTAAGTACGCTATTTCACTTCCCAGTTGGAGTTACGAGTACACCACAACTTAAGCAATCAAAAGCAACTACTGCACCACTTCCTATGGAAATGCAAGCAGAAGGTATTTTGCTTGGATATAACGAATATCGTGGTGAAAAACGTCCTGTATATATGACGCGAGAGGATCGTGTGCGACATATGTATGTAATAGGACAGACTGGTACTGGTAAAACTGTATTTTTGAAAAATATGATTATCCAAGATATCAAAAACGGTGATGGTGTCTGTTTTATCGATCCACACGGTTCTGATATTCAAGATATTCTTGCGAATATCCCGCCAGAACGTATGGATGACGTCATCTATTTTGACCCTGCGTATACCGCACGTCCTATGGGGCTTAACATGCTTGAATATGATGTAAATTATCCAGAGCAGAAGACCTTTGTGGTAAACGAACTCTTGGCGATCTTTAATAAACTTTTTGATATGAAAACTGCTGGTGGCCCAGCGTTTGAACAGTACTTCCGTAACTCAGCGTTGTTGGTGATGGAGGATCCTGCAAGTGGTATGACACTTCTTGAAATTGGGCGTGTGCTTGCTGATAAAGAATTTCGTGATTTGAAACTTTCTCGTTGTAAAAACCCGATCATTAAGCAATTCTGGGAAAATGCAGAAAAAACGAGTGGGGAGTCATCACTTGCAAACTTTGTGCCATATGTAACGAACAAATTTGATGTGTTCATTTCGAACGATATCATGCGTCCGGTGATCGCTCAAGAAAAGTCAGTATTCAACTTCCGTGAAATCATGGATAACAGAAAGATTTTGCTTGTAAACCTCGCAAAAGGTCGTCTCGGTGATATTAATGCGAACCTCATTGGTCTTATTCTTGTTGGTAAGATAACGATGGCTGCCATGTCTCGTGTGGATATTTTAGGAAAGGGTAAAGTAAATGATTTCTATTTATATATTGACGAGTTTCAAAATATTACAACAGATTCTATTGAGGTGATTTTGTCTGAGGCTCGTAAGTATCGTCTCTCTCTTAATATTGCTCACCAATATGTAGAACAGCTTGAAGAGAATATCAAAAACGCAGTATTTGGTAACGTAGGTTCTATGGTGGTACATCGAGTATCCGCAGAAAATGCCGATATCTTTTCGAAACAGTTTGAACCAGTGTTTACGCCGAGTGATATTATTAAGCTTGAGAATCTCAATTGTTATATTAAAATGTTGGTAAATGGTATGCCAGTAAAACCATTCAATTCTCATACACCATTTCCTCCACGAGGAAATACTGATTTTGCAGAGAAACTCAAAGAACTCTCATATCTTAAGTTTGGTCGTGATCGAGCAGATATTGAGGAAGAGATACTCGAACGATATCAAAAATCTGGAGCATAAAATATCATTGCAAAATATATGTTTTTTGGTATAATAAACATATCTTATTAATGTTATCGGTATACAATATTTATGGCAACATACGAAAAATCTCTCATTATTATCAAGCCAGATGCGGTACAACGTAATCTTATCGGTGAAATCATCTCTCGATTTGAACGCAAAGGTCTCAAGTTGATTGGACTTAAGATGATGAATGTACAAGATGCTGTTCTCGAGGAACATTATGCGCACATCAAAGACAAGCCATTTTTCCCAGGTATTCGTGATTTTATGAAGTCTTCACCTGTAGTTGTTATGGCGCTTGAAGGAATTAACGCCGTCTCTTCAATTCGACTTCTTGTTGGTCCAACAAAAGCTTGGGAAGCTGATGCGGGAACTATCCGAGGGGATTTTTCACTTTCAACACAATCAAATATCGTACACGCATCAGACTCTATAGAAAATGGTGAAGAAGAAGTTCGACGATTTTTCTACGAAGGGGAACTCTTCAATTATCAGAAGATAGATGTTGATTTTATCTACGCAGAACATAAATAATATAGAGAAATCCCCGGAAGGGGATTTTTGCTATACTATACTTTATGAAAACTATTCAAGAAATTTATGATCAGTATCAAATTCCGCCAAACCTCGCACTACATCAGCTACGTGTTGCCGCTGTTGTTTCATGGATTCTTGATTATTGGCATGGGCAACCTTTAGATAAAGAAAAGATTATTACCGCAGCACTCTTTCATGATATGGGGAATATTATTAAATTTGATTTTTCTCCGGAACACACACCGTTTCCTTATACAAATGAAGAACGTATGCATTGGCAATCTATAAAAGAAGAATTTATACAAAAATATGGTGATGATCCACATCATGCAACCCAGGCTATTGTTACTGAGCTCGGAAATCCTCATGATATTGCTGAAATTGTCGGTGGCCTTGGATTTAGAAATGCACCAAAATTTCTTGAAGAGATGGACTTTGTATCTATGATCGTTCAGTATGCCGACATGCGGGTATCTCCACACGCCGTGACATCTGCAGAAGCGCGTATTGCTGATTTTTATATGCGCTATGAACATCGTCCTGATTTTGAAGCATTGTATCCAGAACGCGAAAAAGCAAAAACAGCGATATATGAAATAGAAAAAATACTTGTCACATATACCCGTGAATCCCTAATAACTCTTACGGAGCAAGATATTTCAGGTTTTATGCACATACTTTCGCAAAAGATATATCAGGTCTAGTATTTTTCCATAGATATGGTATAGTAACAGTATGTATAAAGTAAGTCTTATCGTAAGTAGTATTGTTTTCTTGCTCGTCCTTGGGTTTGTTGTTTTCAGTTACAAACCAGAAGGAAAGTTGGCAAATAATGCTACGAATAGTTCAGCAGCCGTAGTGCTTTCTGTTCCAGAGGAGAATGTTAGCCTTTTGCATCAGTTCAAGAGAATTTTTGCTCATCCAGTTGATCCGACAGATACTGTTGCACAGTAAAAACTCTTGTGGTGTTTTAAGAAAACTCTTGCAACACGGTTAGAAAAGTATATACTTTAGGTAGGGTTATTTGGAAGTATTACTTAGAACACCTATTTTCAGGGATCAGGTGTGAAGCAAGACCGAGGTCTCGCGTCCTCCGAACCCACTTAGCTACTCGCTAAGGTAATAGCTCCCAATAATCCTAATAAAAAACGGTCACGTATGTGACGGTTTTTTTATTTTGTTTGTCTTTGTTATAAAGTGCGGTATACTTATCGTATGACACAACAAGAAAATCATGAACTCAAGTTAACTTTTTGCGGTGGAGCAGGTTCTGTTACTGGTGCAAACTTCTTACTCGAAAGTGAACACGTAAAATATTTGATAGATTGCGGTCTTGCACAAGGTTCTGAAGATGCTGATGAGACTAATTGGGTTCCGTTTACCTATGATCCAAAATCTATAGATATTTTATTTGTGACACATGCACACATAGACCATATCGGACGTATTCCGAAACTGATACATGAAGGTTTCAAGGGGAGAATTATATCAACTCGTCCGACAAAAGAACTCGCGCTGCCTATGCTCTTGGATACTGTAGCGATTCTAGGTAGAAACAAAGAGTATGATTTAGCAGAAATGTATAATGAAAAGAACATTAAAAAAGTTTTTGAGAATTGGGATGTTTTTGATTATCATGACAAAATAAATCTCGAGTATGGCTTTCAAGGAGAATATCTTGATTCTGGTCATATTCTCGGTTCAGGGATGTTACAGCTGACGTACAATGGTAAAAAGATACTTTTTACAGGAGATCTTGGTAATTCACCATCACCAATACTTTGTGATACTGAAGTGATTAAAGATATTGATTTTATGCTTATGGAAAGTGTCTACGGTGATCGTAACCATGAATCACGTGATGAGCGTAAAAAGATGTTAGAAGATGTTATTGAAGATAATTACAAAAGAAAAGGAACGCTCATTATGCCTATGTTTTCTCTTGAGCGTACACAAGAGATTCTTTTCGAAATTAATGATCTTGTAGAGAATAAACGAGTTCCAGAAATGCCTATCTATCTTGATTCGCCACTTGGTATAAAACTCACTACTGTGTACCGAAACTATCCTGATTATTTAAACGAAACAGCTCAGGCGCTCATAAAGTCTGGTGATGATATTTTTTCATTTCCAGGGCTTCGCGTGACGCAAGAAACTACCGAATCAAAAGCGATTCTTGGAGCACCAAATCCTAAAATAATTATTGCAGGTTCTGGTATGTCTAATGGCGGCCGTATTCTTCATCATGAGCAGAATTATCTTCCTGATCCTAACAATATTATTCTTCTCACAGGCTATCAATCTGTAGGGACTGTTGGACGTGACATTTCAGAAGGCCTCCCTCATGTACGTATTCATGGGCAAGATGTACCCGTGAGAGCACAAGTTCGGAAAATTAGCGGATATTCAGGACATAAAGATAGAGATCATCTTATCACGTTTGTAGAAAGCAGTGCTGCTACTCTCAAGAAGGTTTATGTTGCTATGGGTGAACCGGCTTCATCTCAATTTCTCGCCCAACGCTTGAGAGATTTTCTTGGTATTGATGCTGAAGCAGCAGAAGAAAACAAAGTTGTTATCCTAAATTGTAACTAATCTATGTATGATGGAAAGAGATATTAGAAAAATTATTATTGGAGTAACGGGAGCATCTCATACAGAGAAATGTGGTCTTCGGGCATTAGAAGAAGCAAAAGCACTCGGCAAGGCAATTGTCGAAGCTGGGGCAGTGTTACTTATCCCTTCGAAAAGTGGATTCCCATTGTGGGTATCTATGGGTGTTGAAGAGGCGGGGGGAATAACGATTGCACTTTCTCCTGCAAAAGATGAAACTGAACATGATACACTTCAGCTCCCAAAAGACTTTGTCTCAGTACTTCTTTATACAGGCCTTGGTGAGTCAGGGCGTGATATATTGCTTTCTCGTATGTCAGATGGTCTTATTGTTGGTTGTGGAAATGCTGGATCACTTCGCGAAGCAAGTATCGCAATGACTGAAGGTAGCCTCGTAGGAGTTCTGAAGGGGGATTGGCATACTGACGAAGAGATAACCGCACTTCTTACTGAGAGCCCTGAGTCTTATAAAGATAAAATCTTCTTTGAAGAATCAGTTGCTGAGCTTACTAAACACCTTTTAAAAAGAATACAAGATAAATAAAAAGAGCCCATATGGGCTCTTTTTATTTTATTGCTTCGACAATTCTTTCAAATGTCTCAGGATTGTTCTTTGCTATATCTGCAAGTATCTTTCGGTCAATGATTGCACCTTTTGCTTTAAGTGCTCCTATAAATTTACTATATGAGAGCTTAAGTGGTGTAGTTGCTGCACTGATCTTTGTTTGGTTTACTGCACGACGATCAGCTTTCTTATCTTTTCGGTGAGCAAATGCATGTGCACCTGCTTTGTGAATTGCTTCACGAGCCTGAGCTTCCTTTGTGCTTCGTCCAAATCGATATCCTTTTGTTTGTGCAAGAACGTTCTTGCGGCGTTTTTGTTTGATTACTCCACGTTTAACACGAGTCATGGTATTTGTAGTACTGCTTTGAGTAAAGAGATACTATTAATTAAATGGTAAAAGAAAACTTTTTGTTTTTGGTTTGATTGCAAACTCACTTGTTTTTCTTCCTGCAAGCTGTGTCGTGCGACTTTGCTTGGCATTGAAGTGGTTAAATCCTGGTTTTCGTCCGAGAACTTTACCTGTTTTGGTGACCTTCAATCTTTTTGATAATGATTTATTTGTTTTCATATATATGTTTATTAGCTACTAATCGTCTTTCTTTTTAGTATCTCGTTCTATCGTGAGCATCATGCCTTTTGGCCCTTTTTTAAGTGGCTCGGCGATTTTGAACTGTTCTGTGATGAGATTAAGTACTCTATCCAATCGTTCTTTTAAGAAGTTTTCAGCCATGTACTTGGTTCGTCCAGCAAGATAGAGTTCTACTTTGATTCGATGTCCTTCAGCAAGCCACTTTGAGGCAGTCTTTGCTTTTAGTTCGAGATCATGATCACCAGTTCCTACTTTAACCTGGATAGATTTTGTTTCACTTGTTTTTACTCCTGCTTTTGCCTTCTTTGCTTTTTTGTTTTGCTCATAGTGGTATTTACCATAATCAGCTATCTTTGCAACAGGTGGGTTTGCGCCAGGGGAAACTTCAATCAAATCAAGTCCGCGTTCTTGTGCAAGAGCTAGAGCCTCTTTAAAGGGAAGGACCCCAAGGTTTTCACCAGCATCTCCAATTACACGAAGTTCTGAAGCACGTATTTGGTTGTTTATTCTTTCACTCACGTATATTTGTTTATTTTTTGAATAAATACTGTTTACTGGCAAGCCAGCAGTGCTCTATTCGTATAGAGTCCAATGTACCCTAAAATAGCCTAAAAGTCAACATTTGCCGTGATATTCCTCTGATATACTGTTTATATATGGAAAGCATCCTGATTGTGTATAAAAGAATAGGAGAAACACCGCTTGAGGCACTTGAACGTGTACGTTTAGATAAACACATTCCAAGTGAAGTTCCCATGACGTACGCAGGACGACTCGATCCTATGGCGGAAGGGGTCATGATTATTTTGGTTGGTGATGCATGTAGAGAAGAGAATAAAAAGAAATATTTAGGGCTTGATAAAATATACGAAGTCGAAATACTGGTAGGGTTTGATACGGATACACATGATTTGCTCGGTCTTGTTCAAAATGTAAAGATTGATGGTAATCAGAAAGAGATTTTAGAAAAAGTACAAAACGAAATGCAGAAATGGATAGGTGAGTTTGAACAAACATATCCGTTGTACTCTTCAAAGACTGTTTCAGGTAAGCAACTGTTTACCTATGGCCAAAGTGGTGAGGAAGTGAAACTTCCTAGCCATATCGTTCGTGTGTATTCACTTTCACATATGAGTTCTCGAAGCATAACAAGTGAAGTCTTGGAAACATATTTGGATGAAAATATTGGAAAAGTTATGGGTGATTTCCGTCAGAGTGAAATACTACAAACATGGCATGAGAAATTGCAGTCGATGCAAAAAAAAGAATTTCTGGTTGTAAAACTCGAAGTTGTGTGTGGATCAGGTATGTACGTGCGACAACTTGTGCATGATATAGGGAAAAACATAGGCATTCCAATGCTCATGTTTAGTCTCAAACGAACACGGGTAGGTGAATATTCTTTAAAAAATACATCTATGTTCTAATCTTGACAAAACATAAAAACAGTATATAATAATACTAATTTTATTTTAAAACAAAAAACAAGTCCCCCGAATGGAGGCAACAAAATGAGTATTAAAAAGCTCGAAGAGATTTCGGCCTATAAATTGGCTGGGCTCACTATGGATTTACAGGATAAACTTCGTCAAGGAGTTGTCTTGCCTCAAGAATTGGAGGCTTTTCTTAATATGCCTATGGCGGAAAGAAGAAGAGCTTTTGGTTTACCTATACCTGAGACTTTTCGTGTAGGTGAAGTATTTAAAAGTGGAATCGATACAGGAATTCTACAAAAGCACGAAGGTCGTATTCCTTGGATGCTTAAACAAGCTAAAGGAAAAAAGTTAACAGTGCCGTATTTTATGGACAATCTCAAAGAATACGTTCTGTCTAAAGATATGCATAATAGAGCAATTAAAACCAAGACTACCTCATTACCTATGAATGAGAATCTATTCTGGATAGTCTTGTATTTATTGGTTATTAAGCCCGATCTAGGTAAACAATTGTTGGGATATCAATTAGAATCAGGATTATACATATTTCACGCTATCGTGGCAGGTAAAACGCTAGCACCAAGTGTTATGTTCTCTAAGGGTGCTGGTTACTTCCTTGATGCAGAAGATTTTGATAGTTTTATGCCGTGGAGTAAATCTGCAATTTTCCTTTATTTTTCTACAAAAAAATAATCCGAGCATTTTGTTAAAACACGAGAACCAGAGACATTTTTCTTTGGTTCTTTATTGTTTAAGTTCAAGACACGCTTTAATGTCGGTTAGCAGGCTCTGAATGCGTTCTTTTGTTTTTGTTTCACCCATAATACGAACTATTGGTTCTGTATTTGAAGGACGGATATTTATCCAGCTCGTATCCTCGAAATCAAGTCTGAGTCCATCTTGTGTATCTTGCATTGCATCAGGAAATCGCATTTTTATCTTTTCATAGATGACCGACAAGTCTCCAGTGAAAGGGAACTTATCTTTCATCATTTCAAAATGTGGAAGTTCAGCGACGAGAGTACTGAGTGATTTATTTTCTTTAGCGAGAAGTTCTAGGATGATCGCGATACCTGTGAGACTATCACGGCAAGGGTTGATAGCAGGGTAGATGATACCACCGCTACCTTCGCCACCGATAACTGCATTTCGTTTTATAATTTCTTCTACGACGTTTGATTCGCCGACTTTTGAACGAAAGGTTTTCTTGCCGAATTTCTCAGCGATCATCTCGCTTGTCTTTGAAGTTGAGAGATTTATGACAATATCACCAGGAGTTTTCTCGAGTACAGACTGGACCGCAAGTGCGAGTGTGTATTCTTCGAATACGACACTACCTGTTTCATCAGCAAGTACGAGACGATCGGCATCAGGATCTTGGGCAAATCCGACATCTGCGTGAGTTGTACGAACAGCATCGCCAAGTGTTGTGAGATTAACTGCAAGTGGTTCCGGCATATGCGCGAAGTCTCCATCAGGTCTGCCGTTGATAACGGTTGTCTCACAACCAAGTTTCTCGAGCAATATCGGTGTGAGGATACACCCTGCGCTATTGATAGGATCGAGAACAACCTTGAATTTCTTATTCTGTATACGTTCGACATCAATGTGTTTCAAAATATGCGCAATGTGTTTTTCACCGAGTGATTCGTTTGTTTCGATATTTCCAACATTTTCTGAATGCGCATAATTTTTTTCTTCGAGATAGTTTTTTATTTCTGCAACATCTGTTTCGTTGGTAAACATGCCACGATTGGTGACGAGTTTGAGTCCGTTATACTCAGGTGGATTATGAGATGCGGTGACAATAATTGCACCATCAAATTTCTCTTCACGAACAAGGAAAAGCACGGTTGGGGTAGGGAGCAGCCCACCAATGGTGACATCGAGACCACGAGCACTGAGTGTTTGTGCAACTGCATCTATGATTGTTGGACCTGATTGTCGTGCATCTCGACCGAGAAGTATCCGTTTACCTCCACGGGCAATGACAAAAGACGCAAACGCATGTGCGAGGTCTTGTGCTATATCGACAGTGAGTGTTTCGCTCCAGATACCGCGGTATCCAGAGACGGTGAGTTTTGGGGAAGACATAGGTGGATTATAGTATGAATAGGGTAAATAAAAAAGTCGCATGAGCGACTTTTTTATTTATGTGGAACTGGGGGGAATTGAACCCCCGTGCAAAGAGGAATAGGGTATACATCTACATGTGTAGTTGCTTTTGCATGTTTAGATGCTACATATCAGAAAGTAACAAAAGTATGCATCATCGATTCTCGATGTATTGAACACGGTACGCGAGACAACGTACTATGCGACTCTGGATTGATATTGCCTTAACCTCTCTCCCAGAGAAAAAGAAGAGAAGACACTCGCGGGCCTATGTTAGGCGAATGCGAGAGCAAAGTTTCCAGCGTATGGAGACTTTACTTTAGAAAATGCGTTTGCATTTAGGTTTTTTGTGTGACGGTTTACGAGAGTGCACACGTGCTCGACATGCATATACGCTAGACGACTCCTTGTCGATGCCTAGCAGTCCCAATATGAATTTATTAACGTACCTTATATTCTCTCCGAAGATCTCGATCAACAGCGCGTTTTTTTAAAGTCTCACGTTTGTCATGAGACTTTTTACCTTTTGCGAGTGCTATTTCGAGCTTGATCTTCCTACCTTTATTATACAACGAAAGTGGGATTATAGTCAATCTATCTTTCTCATGACCTCGAGCGAGTTCAGCAATTTCTTTTTTTTTGAGGAGTAGTTTTCGTGTGCGTATCGGATCAAGCGCTTCTTGAACTTGTTGATATGGTTCTATTCGAAGTCCTACGACAAATGCTTCATCCCCGCGAACAATCACATGTGACGCATCAAGATTTGCTTTGCCGAGACGAATACTTTTGACTTCGTAGCCCAAAAGTTCAATACCTGTCTCATATCGGTCAAGTATTTCGTAGGAAAAATGTGCTTTTCTATTAGTACTATATGCGCTCATAGTAATGAGTATAACATAGATTTTTCTTCTTTTTTGTGTATACTTACCATATATGAAACAAAAGAAGCGAAAGAATGCAAAAATGTCAGAAATTCCAATGGTCTCAGGAGATCAACGTGAGGCAGAACATGAGCACAAGAAATCTCAATCTAAAGCATCAGTTCCAAAACCAATAGCAAAATTTTCACAGCATATTCTCTCAACCGTGCTCATCCTCATGCTTGTTACTGCAGGATACAGTGTTATCTCTAGCAATATAAAAGAAGTAAAAGAAGTCTCTTTGTCTGAGATCGCGCAGAACATTACTGAAGGTACCGTCAGAGAACTTGTTGTAGACGGTACTACCGTTACGGCATCGCTTGCAGATGGCGTTACCAAAAAAGCGACGAAAGAAGCAGAGGCATCACTCACCGAAACACTCAAAAACTATGGTGTTACTTCCGAGGCTCTCAGTAAGACCCCACTCACTATCAAAACAGCCTCAGGATTTATGTATTGGTTCATGAGTCTGGCGCCTATTATTCTTCCGATTATGCTTGTCGGCTTTATGATCTGGATGCTTTTTCGTCAAATGAAGGGTGGAGCGATGCAGGCGATGACATTTGGTCAGTCTCGTGCAAAAATCATTGATCCAAATGACGTGAATAATCGAGTCACCTTTGATGATGTTGCGGGATGTAAAGAAGCAAAGATTGAACTTGTTGAGATTGTTGATTTCTTAAAAAATCCTAAAAAGTTTTTAGATATCGGTGCACGTGTTCCGAAAGGCGTGCTTCTTACCGGTTCGCCTGGAACAGGTAAGACCATGTTAGCAAGAGCTGTTGCGGGAGAAGCACAAGTGCCGTTCTTTCATCTTTCTGGTTCTGAATTCGTAGAAATGTTCGCTGGTGTTGGTGCATCACGTGTGCGAGATCTTTTCCAGATGGCGAAAAAAGCAGCACCTGCTATTGTATTTGTCGATGAGATCGATGCTGTTGGACGAATGCGGGGTATTGGTAATGGTGGAAACAACGATGAACGTGAACAAACCCTCAATCAGATACTCGTTGAAATGGATGGTTTCGAACCAAATGAAAAAGTAATTGTTATGGCTGCAACCAACCGTTCAGATGTGCTTGACCCAGCACTTCTTCGTCCGGGACGTTTTGATAGACATGTGACACTTGATCTGCCTGATCGAATTGATCGAGAAGCAATCCTTGTTGTTCATGCAAAGAAGAAACCGCTTGCAGACGATGTAAATCTCAAAGTTATTGCAGAACGAACTCCTGGATTTTCTGGTGCTGACTTATATTCTATTATGAACGAAGGTGCCATCCTTGCTGCACGTGAAGACAGAAAAGAAGTTTCTCAATCCGATTTGATTAAATCAATTGAAAAAGTAATGCTTGGTCCTGAACGTAAAAGTCATCTTATGACCGAAGAAGAAAAGAAAATCACTGCATATCACGAAGCTGGTCACGCACTTGTTGCATCGGTTTTACCTCACGCAGATCCTGTACATAAAATTTCTATTATTTCTCGAGGTCGTGCAGGTGGATATACTATCAAACTTCCACTCGATGATCGTAAGCTCCAGTCTCGTCAGACATTTCTCGACGATCTTGCGATGTCACTTGGTGGGTATGTAGTAGAAAAAATGGTCTTTGGTGATGTAACAACTGGTCCATCAAACGATCTCCAGGTTGCAAGTGATATGGCACGCCGTATGGTGACCGAATGGGGAATGTCAGAGGTGATCGGTCCTGTTGCGGTTGAAACGTCTCGAACTCGTCTCTACCGAACGCAAGGCATAGAAGAAAAGACATACTCTGAGACAATTGCGACCCGTATCGATGAAGAAGTAAAACGGCTTATGTCAGAAGCTCGAGATAGGGCAGAGGAAGTGGTTACCAAGTATCGTCATGTGCTCGATGCCATTGCGAACAAACTTATAGAAGTAGAAACACTCGAACAGGACGCATATAACGAACTGATCTCAAGTTTTGGGATCAAACCAAAAACGGTTTAACATAAACAAAAACACTCCTACGAGGGAGTGTTTTTGTTTATGTAGACCTGTCCGCCCTCATGGATTCGAACCATGGACCCCAGAGGTATAAGCTCTGTGCTCTAACCAACTGAGCTAAGGGCGGTTGAACATATCTATTTTACTTATATTTTGTCAGAATAAAAGGATTGACTTTTTGTTTATTTATGATACAATGTCAACTAAAATAAACTTTTAAAAAAACAATTATGAACTCAAATGTATCAAACATTACAGAAAACACTCTTTCAAGAATTGTGTCTTTCATCCCCGAACAATTGATTAACGATATTTATCTGAAGATCATTAATTATTTTAAAATTGGCATAAAAACTAAGTTTAGTTTTTATTTCACGATTTTGTATAATGGCAACCTGATTAGATCTAGAACACTCAATTCAAAAGGAGATTCTGGTATGAACTCAGAAATACACGAAACACATTTGAAATTCTTTCAGAAAGCAAAATCAAAAATGAAAATGGAAAAGTTTCATATTGATAGATATTCTGAATCAGAAGAAGAAATGTCTATTACCATTCTTCAAGTTGGCAATATTTCAATTATTGTTTCCAACGAAGATGAACGCGCTGTAGAAATTTGTTCCTCTATTATTGGGATATTGCTTTTGTATTACAGATCCCTTTCTTTGAAAAAAGAAGGTGTTCAGCTTAAAAGATTAATACAATTCTTTAATGATGAAGAGAACCGTCCTATCTTGTGGTATCTTAACGAAATAGAACAGGTCCAAAAAGGTGTTGGTTCTTTTTAAAAAAAGTTACTCAAAATGCAGCTCAGCAACTTTATGTTCGCTGAGCACTTTTTTTATCTCAGGATACTTATTCA
>CAZQCV010000006.1:15965-34944 GCA_964591665.1 uncultured Candidatus Saccharibacteria bacterium | reverse complement strand
GTGCCCTTGGCAGGAATCGAACCTACAATTATCCCTTAGGACGGGACAGTTATATCCATTTAACTACAAGGGCAAAACAAAAAGCACTACAGAGAGTGCTTTTTGCAGTATAGCGATTTTAGAGTGTGATGCCAAGGAGCTCTGCGACTTTTGGCTTATTGAAACCGATAATGACATCATTCCCTATACGGATTACTGGCACACCGAGCTGACCTGTCATAGAAACCATCTCTTCACGCTTTGCTTGATCTTCTGCGACGTTTATATCTTGAAACGATATTTGATGCTCTGTAAAAAAATCTTTCGCCATATGGCAGAAATGACAGCTAGGTGTACTGTAAATAATAACGTTTTTCATATTATATCCACTTCTCTTTCGAGAGACATTAGTTTTAGACTTTTAGTATAGCACACTTTACAAAATAAACTACTTGCCAAAAAGTGCATCCTTTAGTGCTTGCCATTTATCTCGCAGGAGACTTGTTTTCTGAGATTCTTTGAAGGATACACTTGCATCGACTTGCGTTATTTTGTTCTCAGGTATCACAAAAACGACATTTTCACCTTCTTTTGCAAAACCGTATTTTTCGCGGAGAAGTGTCTCTTGTCCGAAATCTGTTTTAGTGAGCTCTATATCTGAAGTAAGTTTTTGTTCTTTTTCCTTAAGCACTTCTTGAGCTCGCACACCTTCTCGAATAGATTTCTTTGCGCGCAGATATGTTGCGATCATCTTGGTTGTACTGATTGCAACGACACAGACGAGCACAAAAAGCAATGCTATCTTAATGCGATCAAATATAACCGTAGTGTGTGAATGGCGCTTGAGAGTCATAAAATTTTATGGTAGACTAGAGGCTGAGATGTTGACCTACTATATAACTATACATGGTTACTGACTCACAAACAAGCATATGTTATTCCATCCAAAAAACAAAAAAATAATACATATTATCTGGACAATTGCCTGCGTTCTCGTTATCGGAGGAATGATTTTACTGTATATGCCATATCTTTTTCAATAAAGATACTATTCGCCATTTCGCATCATTTTTAAGAATACGGTCTGTGGTATAGTCACACGGCCTGTTTCTCGCATACGTTTTTTACCTTCTTTTTGTTTTTCAAGAAGTTTTTTCTTACGACTCACATCTCCCCCACCAACGACCTTACTACCGTGCATAAGCACATCTTTTCTATATGCTTTTACCGTCTTTGAAGATAAAATCCGTCCGAATGCAATACCTTGAACTTTTAGCTCAAATTGATGACGAGGAAGTAGCGTATGTAATTTTTCGACTGCCTGTTCGGCCTCTTCAGTGGCACGCTTTCTTGACACGACACGTGTAAACGCAGGTATAGGATCTCCAGAAATCACAATATCGAGTCGAGTAACATCGGCAGGTCGCATGTCTTTGAGTTCATATGAAATGGAAGCATACCCCGAAGTAGCACTTTTAAGTTCATCAAAGAAGTTTCTCATCATCTCACGAAGTGGCATCATGAGTTCTATACGTGTTCGATCATCACCAAAAAGTTCAGTGTTCCCTGTCTCAGCTTCATGATTAAACAAGAGAGGCATAAGTGATCCCATATATGTCGTTGGTGTGATAATCACAATATGTGCCCATGGTTCAGATACGTTTTTAATACTGCCATCATTGGGAAACAAGTGTGGTGAATAGATGTATTCCTGTTTACCATTAGTGTACGTTACCAGGTACGTGATCGAAGGTGTCGTGATAATAAGTTCTAGATCAAACTCACGCTTGAGACGCTCTGTAATAATCTCAAGATGAAGCATCCCAAGAAAACCGCACCGGAATCCACGCCCAAGTGCTCCTGACGTCTCTTCCTCGTAAGAAAACGCAGAGTCAGAAAGTCGCAGTCTGCCAAGCGCCATTTTAAGTCTTGCAAAATCATCCTGACTTTCCGTATATACAGATGCCCACACAACAGGAGAAGGTTGCAAATACCCAGGAAGAATCTCTGCTCCAAACTTCTGCGTGGTAATCGTATCACCAACAGATGCAATACCTGGTTGCTTTATACCAGTTACAATATACCCAATCTCCCCTGATTGTAGCGAATCAGTTGCGACTTCACCCGGACTAAACATACCAACTTCAAGCGCTTGAAATTTTGCTTCTGAAGCACCAAAAGTAAGATACTCGTGCCGACGAGTACTACCACTCATAATACGAGCATACACAATAACACCGCGATGATCATCGTATTTAAAATCAAAAACAAGCGCACGTAGTTTGTTATCTGAAAAGGTATTCGATGGCGCGGGAATACGTTCAATCACGGCTTCAAGAAGTTCTGCCACGCCCTCTCCTGTTTTTCCAGAAACACCTAAAATAGTATCGGGATCGATATCAAGCAACTCGGCAATTTCAAGCTTTATCTCATCTGGTCGAGCAAGCGGTGAATCAATCTTTGAGATAACTGGAATAATAACCAAACCAGCCTCACGTGCCATACCTAACGTCGTTAACGTCTGTGCCTGAACACCTTGTGTTGCATCTACGAGAAGAATAGACCCCTCTACAGCTCGCAACGCACGCGACACTTCGTAAGAGAAATCAATATGGCCTGGAGTGTCAATCAAATTTAACATATACTTTTCCTTCTGATACTGATAGTGCATGCGGACAGGCTGCATTTTTATAGTGATACCACGCTCACGCTCAAGTTCCATGTTATCTAAGACCTGGTCCTTCATGAGACGGCGTTCGATAGTTCCTGTAACTTCAAGCATTCGATCTGCAAGAGTCGATTTACCATGGTCAATATGGGCAATGATTGAGAAATTTCTAATATGCATAGGTAATATAAATAGTTTATGTACCTTTTGTTTTTAGCATGAAGTACCGAAAAACACAATGATTACAAGTCGGATTCATTTGGTGCAATAATTTTAACTTTCCAGAAAGTATGTCGCTTAATTGCATCAATAACGACCAGAAACTCTTCGATTTTTAACAGATAAAATATACCCGCACCAAAAATGATTCCTGTAACGCCAGAAATAAGACCATGAAGAAGGACGTTCGGGAATGAATTTAATGGGAAAAATGGCGCAAGAAACGCAAGGGTTAAATAAGAAACCCCAGCAATACCAATAGTACCTAGTAAGGTTTTTAGAAATAGGGTTCCATATTCTTTAATTACAGAATATTGAAAATGTATTTTTAAACCAATACATAGACTGATCATCGTCGCTAAATACCCTACCACGTACCCGACGCCGACAAAGAGTAGTTCTGGTCTAGTATCTTCTGTACTGAAACGAAAGACAAATGAGCTAAAAAGATCGTGTCCAGGTATGTTGTCGTAATACAAAACACCAAATGTCGCAATGAGGATAGAAAGTACACCTCCCAATAAAGAAAAGATGAGTGGAAACTTAGTTTTACCTGATGCGTAATACATTCTGACAAAAAGAAGAATAAGAGATTGAAATACAATACTTACAGTAACAAGCGCAAACAACGCTGCCGTTGTACGCGTATCCCCCCAAGAAAAACTGGAGGATCCATAAATCACACGAATAATATGAGCGCGCAACACAATAAACAGCGCCATACATGGTAATGACCAAAAGATAATAGACCGACCAATCGCTGTTGCGGTCTTTCTAAAAACTTCATGAGAAACATGATAAGACTCGACAAGCGTCGGGAATGAAGCCACTGCATATGAAAGCCCAATAACCATCAGAGGAATAGACTGTACATTCAATGCAAAATTAAAGAGCGACACACTACCGGTAGAAATATGAACAAGAAGTAGTGTAATAAAAAATAATGTAATATTTGAAAGGCTAAGTGTTATCGTACGTGGAATTGAAATCATAAACACTTCTCTTAAGGCACTCCAATATTTTTTAAATGAGGGACGAGCAAAAGAAAATCCAAGATAATACAAAAGTGGTACTTGTATGGCCATATGGACGAAGGCTCCCAAGATAACACCATACGCAAGACCTTTAGGCCCTAATATAGGATACAAAACAGTAACACCAAACAATATCCCAAGATTGTATACGATAGGAGCAATTGCAAAAACAAAGAACTTTTTATACAACTGGGTCACACTTGTAAAAATATTTTGCAATCCAAAAAATATTGGCGAGAGAAGCATGATTCTACTCATCAAAACAACAAGCGCATAGGTGTCACTCGAGGTATCAGAGACAAAGAACTGCATGATATACGGCATTGTTACATATACTGCCAAACAGACAACAATTAACACTCCACTAAACACTACGAGAAGCGTATTAAGAAATTCTTGCATATGTATATCGATTCGGTCATCTTCTTGCTTAAACCTCTGCAAAATTGGAACAAGCGCGGTAACAGAGACCAGGGATGCAAACAATGCAAAAATAAGATCTGGTACCCTAAAAGAAACATAGTAAGTGTCCAGGATCGATCCAGGCCCGACGACGCTTACCAAAGCTCGATCTCGTATAAGACCCAGAAACTGAGAAGAAAAAGACGCCAAACCTAAAAGTATGGCAGCCTCATGGATACCACCATACTTTTTATTAACCAGCGCAAGTAATCGTTTTACCATGAAAGACTACTGTATTATTTTTTTACTTCTTTTACAGGAAGATCTTTTGATTTCTCTGGTGTCGGTTCTACTGTTTCGATAGCAGGTCGCCCTGCTTCTAGATTCGCAATTATCTTGTTCAAACTCTCATTATCTTTTACCTGTGTAGCAAGAGCTTTAAATTGCTTAAGCGCGAGTGCAGTATTACCTGCCTTGTCATATGCTAAACCTAAAAAGTAGTGAGTGTTCAGAGAGCTAGGATTAATTATCACAGATCTTTCAAAAGCGCTTACGGCACCTTCCCAATCTTTATTGTTATATTTCAAAAGTCCTAATTGGAAAAATAGGTTGCTATTATTCGGGTCGAGTGTCGCAGCGTTTTCAACACGAGTAATTGCCTTAGCAATATTTCCTTCACTTACTTCAATTTGAGACAAGAGAAACACCGCTTCTGTATAGTTAGGTTTAAGTTTGAGAGCTTCTTCAATGTGCAAACGAGCACTAGCTGTGTCCTTTTTGTCGACATCTAACCGAGCAAGTATAAGCTCAATACCCGGGTTAAGTGGTGAGCGTTTTTTTGCTTCTTGATATGCTTGTTTTGCATTTTCATAAGCACCAGGAATTGAAAGTGGTACAACAGCCTGATATACCTGACCAATAGTTATCCAGTTTTGAGCATTTGTACGGTCGAGATTAATTGCCGCCTGAGCAGCAGCGGTAGCGCGACCAAAAAAAGCTTGAAATTGAGTTTTAAGTGTTTCTTTTGAAACATCTTGTTTATTAACGAGTGTATCTAATTTCACCATTGAGAGTAACGCGAGGTTACGATAGTAGGTATCATTTGCATCGAGTGCGATTGCTTTTGAGAGACGAAGATCTGCAAGGTCCATTCCTTCTGGAGTATTTGGAACCTGAGAACTTCGAGCATATGCAATTGTTCCTGCAAGTTTCTCAACAGTGACGTACATGCCGCCGATCAATGCAATCAAAACGACAACCAGTGCAAGAATTGAAAAGAAACTATGTCTTGGATCTTTCAGGAAAGAAACTTCTAATTCATCAATGTACCCTTTAGAGATCGCAAGACCAATCATCATCCCTGAAAATCCAAAAGCGAGCGAAAACGGGACGATGCCAGGATTATAAATAATTGCAAATATCCATAAATACAGTGATAGAACAAAGGTACTTACTAGAGAATAGTTCACGGATCGTTCTCCATTAAAACGAAGTGCATATTTCACACCGAACCACACAAACAGTACGATAAATACAAGCCATGCTATCACACCAAGAATACCTGTTGTAACTGAAAAGGATGGAATAAGGCCAAAACCAGAAGAAAAGTTAGTGTCCCAGAACAGACTACTGTTGACATCTTGTGCATGATAGAGTGACCATGCTTCACTAAAACGGTTTGGTCCCTCGCCTAGGATTGGATGTTTCCACATACTTGCTTTCATAATCTGCGCAGTACTAGAAACTGAAGGTCTAACCTCTGTTTGGAAAATACCTAGTTTAGATGACAAGAAGCCACCAATGAGTGTATTACCTAAGATAAAGAGAAGACATATTACAACAGCTAAAAACGATGGGAGCGGAAATACTTTGAGAGCATTCTCTCCTTCACCAAGACGTCGAACTGATAGTGTGTAAATAAACACGACCAGAGCGAAAACACCTAACACAATCCATACTGATATAAAGTTCACCAGCGCAAGAAAAAAGGCACTTACAACGAGAATTCCTGAGAGAATAATCTTTTGAATTTTATTAAGCTGGAAAAGTTCAATCGTTAGCAACCCAAGCAACGCAATCAATCCAACAAAGATAGCGTAATCGTTCCACTTTCCGATAAGGTTTGAGGTGCTAGAGAAAAAAGTACCAAGCGAAAGATATTTAGGGCCAATAAACACATAAAGAATTTGAAAGAGGCTACTTACAATAAAACCTACAAAAAGGGCAAAATATGCCATAGTCACCTGTTTTGCATTTCGGAAAATCACCATCGGTAAAATAAAGAATCCTACAAGGATAAGCATTGATGCAAACGTACCAACTTCAAGCGCTTGCCCTCCAAAAGAAACCGATGGTGCAGGAGAAAAAAGAGCAGATAGGAAGAATACGAGCACGAGAACAATGCTTGAAGCAATGAAAATATTTTTAGGAATACTTAGTGTTCCATCAACAAGTCTACCTATAATCCAAAAAACAAAACCAAGTGCCACACCAATCGCAAGAAGATACGTCTTACTTATTTCAACAGCGATACCTAAACCAGGAATAAAGAATAATGGTAATAGTCCGACGGTTATTAAGAGGACATTTCGAGCAATCTTATCAAAGACGCCTTTTTTGTGTTCAAGCATAAAATGAGTACATTACGTTCTAATAAACAGTACTCATATTATAACGCTTTGGATACCCCTTTAGCAATAGAATTATATGCTACACAACAAAACTAATAAGCTTTCCACTGACGTAAATTATCTTCTTTATTTCCTTATCTTTTAGATACGTATCAAACAACGGCTGTTTTTGAACAAGAGCAATAATAGCCTCTTGTTGTGCATCAACTGGTGCAACAACGGTACCGCGCACTTTACCATTTATTTGTATAGCAAGAGTTACTGAAGATTCCACAAGAAACTTCTGATCGTACTTTGGCCATGGTGCGAGATGGATCGAGGTTTTCTCCCCTGTCTGCTGCCACAACTCATCTGTCATATGCGATGCAAATGGTGCGAGTATTGCGAGGAATAATTTGAAATCTTTTACAGACAGTTCTTTTTCTTTTTCTACTTCATTTACAAATATCATCATAGAAGAGACCGCAGTATTGAAACTGAAACTTTGAATATCTTCTGTTACTTTTTTGATAGTTTTATGAAGTACCGTCGTCAGTGCCTCGTTAGTTTTTTTATGATTTTCAGAGAGCACGCGTTCGCCGAGTCGCCATACACGTTCAACAAATCTTCGTGAACCAATGATGCCTTCTGTTGACCATGGCAGACTTCCCTCGAATGGACCAAGAAACATTTCAAATACACGAAGTGTATCTGCACCATAGGTTTTTACCACATCATCTGGGTTAACGACATTTCCCCATCGCTTTGACATTTTACGTCCGTCTGCACCACCGATCATGCCTTGATGACGAAGTGCTTTAAATGGTTCTTCTGTTTTTGCAACACCTATATCGTACAAGAATTTGTGCCAAAAACGGGCATAGAGCAAATGCCCAGTATTGTGTTCTGTTCCACCAACATACATATCTACATTTTTCCAGTAGTTAACTTCCTTTGCACCAACAAGTGCTTTTTTGTTTTTCGGATCCATATAGCGCAAGAAGTACCATGACGAACCAGCCCAACCTGGCATGGTGTTGGTTTCATATCCAGCATTTACCCATGATTTCACGCCAGCAAGTGGACTCTCGCCTGTTCCTGTTGGTTTATAAGATTTAACATTTGGAAGTTTAAGTGGAAGATCTTTCGTCTTTATTTCTTTTATAAGTCCTGTTTTTTTATCATGAATAAGTGGTATCGGTTCACCCCAATATCGCTGTCGAGCAAAAATAGCGTCACGCATTTTGTATTTGGTAACAAGTTTACCACCGACAAATTTTGTGATTTCTTTTTTTGCTTGATCAGAAGATAGACCGTCAAATTTGTCTGAGTTTACAAGAACGCCATAGTTGGTAACTAGAGGCTTACGTATGAGATTCCAAATTTGATGATGATGGTGGAACTCTGGAATCAGATTCCCAACCTCGGATGCTTTTACCCAGCGTAATTCGTGACGACCTGAATCTGCTTCTGATGTTATTTTATTTCCACTATGTAAAATAGCAGTAAACACATAGTCATTACTCTTAACATTCTTTTGTTTCGTATATCTAAAAGAATGCGCAAAATAATTATCAATAACCCTAGACTCAATCGAAATATCTGTATAACCTGTTTCTTCTTTAATTTCTCGAAGCACTGTCTGTTCTGGGGTTTCTCCTTCTTCTATACCACCACCAATCAGCGTAGTAGTTTCAGGTTCAACAATTACAAGGATTTCTCCCTTACTATTTTTTAAAGCGACAGTAATAGTTCTTCTCTCTATCGTTTCAACGTTAGGTCTAATTTCATATTTACCTTTACCCTTAAAATCAACTGCAACTACATGTTTAATCGGCAAATTATATTTCTTCGCAAATTCAAAATCGCGCTCATCGTGCGCAGGCACAGCCATGACCGCACCGGTTCCGTAACTCGCGAGCACATAGTCAGCAATCCACACAGGCACCTGTTCCCCATTTGCTGGGTTTACAGCGTAAATACCTTTTAATTCAACACCAGTTTTTTCTTTGCTTTCTGCTCGCTCTTCTTGCGTTTTGTTTTTTACTATTTCAATATATTGCTCAACTTCTTTTTTATTTTCACAGCTTGGCAAAAGTTCTCTAACAAGATCGTGCTCAGGAGCAAGTACCACATACGTCACACCAAAGAGCGTATCGGCACGGGTAGTAAACACTGTCATTTGTTTTTTTGTACCGAGCCATGCATCTGCAACCTCTCTCAGTTTTTCTATAAGCTTGTCATAACGAACCTCATCTTTTTGTTCCCGCTTAAATTCCCCTGTTTTTGCGTCCTTAAGAAAATGCTCCATCGGATATCCAGCTGGGAAATCTTTAACTGCTTTATTTTGTAAAATATATTCTCGTTGTGTAGATTCTGTTTCTTGGACACCGTCGTGATCGGCATATGCAAGAGCAAATATAAAATGTGCTTTAGATGGACCATGTTTTTCTATCCAGGTATCAAAATATGCAACTACTTCGTCATCAGTTGCACGTTCACTTTCTGGATTTGCCTCTTTGCGCATATGCACAATAACACCGTTATCTTTCGGCCATTTTTCAACCCAAAAAATATTGTCGGTTGAAATAGTTGGAATACCAGTCTTTTCAAAATAAAACTTCGCTTTCATTCTCGCGTTTTCTCTAAAATCAGGTCCTTCTACAAGCGCCCTGTCATCAACTGCTGGAATATCATTGAGACTGACGAGCTCAATATTTTCCATTTCCGGAAGACATTTTTTAACCATCTGAAACTTCGCTTCATTTCGTGTGCCGATCAGTATCTTTCTTTTTGGAGATACAATATCAAAGGTTATTTCACTACCTTCGCTTTTCCCTATCCAGTTTTTTTGTGTTTCTTTGGTAGAATCAGCAAAGTCCACAAGATCGAGTCCAGAGATTAGCCGATCAGCATATGCAGTAATACGCATAAACCACTGACGCATACTTTTGCGTTCTACAGGATAGTCGCCACGTTCAGAAACAAGTTTGCCGTCTTTTTCAAGGACCTCATCGTTTGCAAGTACCGTACCTAGCTCTGCACACCAGTTTACTTCTGCATAGCCTTCATATGCGAGACGATATTTCATGAGCATGTCCTGCTTTTCTTTTTCTGAAAATGCTTTCCATTCTTTCGGAGAAAATACTTTTATATCTGTATCACAAAATGCATCGACACTACTATTTCCACTTTTTTCAAAAATCTTTATAAGCTCGGCAATTGATCGAGCTTTATTTTTCTTCTTGTCATACCAAGAACCGTAGATCTGTAAAAAAATCCATTGTGTCCATTTGTAGTATTCAGGATCGATCGTCTGCACTTCTCGAGACCAGTCATATGAGAATCCGATAATTTCGAGTTGTTTTTTGTATCGAGTGATAGCTTTCTTTGTGATGATGCTCGGATGCTTTCCTGTTTGTATCGCATATTGTTCCGCAGGAAGACCGAAAGCATCAAATCCCATAGGATGAAGCACATTGAATCCTTGCATACGTTTCATACGAGCAAAGACATCAGAACCGATATAACCGCGTGGATGTCCTACATGAAGTCCTTGCCCAGACGGATATGGAAACATGTCGAGCACATAGTATGGTTTCTTTTTTGAATTATTTGAGGTTTTATAGATATCCTTGGCATTCCATGCTTTTTGCCATTTTTTCTCGATTTTTAGATGGTTATAGGGCTGTTGCTTCATACATACGAGTATAGTAAAAAAAACGAAATAAGGCTAGGAAAAAAGAAAACACCCGTATAAGGGGTGTTTTCTGCTGCGCAGTCGACGGGACTTGAACCCGCAACCTCCCGCGTGACAGGCGGGTGCTCTAACCAGTTGAGCTACGACTGCATAGTGGCAACTATACCACAAGAATACTGATAACCAAATATTCTTTGTGTCGACGGGAGGGAACGATCCTCCGACCTTAGCTTTATGAGTGCTACGCTCTAACCAACTGAGCTACGTCGACATGTCATATATCGAAAGTTGATAGACACATGAAATCTGTCACATTTCGAATTGTTGCGGGGCCCGGAATTGAACCGGGGCCTCAAGGTTATGAGCCTTGCGAGATACCTTTTCTCTACCCCGCGTGAAGATAGAACTTGTCTAGTATACACGAAAAAGCATATTTTGCAAGGGGCAGCAAAGAAAACTTAGATGTAATCAAACTCTCGAAATACGTCTTCATACAGACGTAGAACATGGTCACGATCGCGAGAAGTAAATTGAAAATTTGAACCTTCGTGTGCAATTCTATTCCTTATACCATGAGCATCTCCTGCTTGAGATAGTGTGCGGAAGACTCCTGGATCTGCATTACGAAGTCGCTCTCCAAGGGTAAGCCCAGGAAAACCGGCGCTTTCAGTCATCGCATCAAGAATAGTATCTGCTTCAATAATTGCGAGTTTCCAATCTGAAGGATTTGCAGAGCGAGCATGTTTAAGAACCATCTCCCAACGGTGCGATCCTGGCTTTTCTATAGGCTCTTGGACATTGTCTGGATTTTGATGAACTGAAGATACTGAATCAGATGATGCGTGCGGAGCAATCAGGTCTGCATCTTCTCCATAAAAAAGACGTTCCATAAATGGGGCCTCTCCGCTCCCTGTATGCACCTGGTGTGCATCAACCGCATGATGATACACATGCTCTGCGTGCTCACCTTCCATCTCAAGTAAACGTAAGAAAAGCCAAAAAGCTAGACCTGAAAAAAAGATAGACAGAAATCCAGATACCAGCTTTATAGTATGAATAAGATCACCAATTCCACCAGTATTCCAGCCGAGTTTATCTTCACCAAACGAAGCGAATTTATCAAAAAAATACTCTAGATTAAGAAAGCTTGGTTCAAACGGCGCAGAAGACATACCAAAGACAAGTATGAGTACAAGAACGATACCTAATACTATAAAGAACAATGTTCCAAATGGACTACTTGCTCCTCCTTCTGCATCTGCTGACATAGACTACTTGCGTGATTCCCACGCTTTACTAATAGTAAAGAGACGATCCTCACCCCACCATGGAGCAGTAATCTGAATCGAATGGTAAAAATTACCTTCTTTGTCACTCGGCAGCGCAATCGCAGGGCAACCTGAGAGGTTGGCTGGAGCAGAGAAAATGTCAGACATATACATCGCAATAGGATTGGACATTTTCTCACCAAATTTAAACGGCAGTGTAGGTGTTGTTGGTGTAACAATAAAATCAACGTCATTAAAAGCGTCTTTCATTTCTTTGGTGATAGCATCTCGAACTTTGATTGCTTTACCATAGTACGCATCGTAGTACCCATGTGAAAGTACGTACGTACCAAGCAGAATACGACGTCGCACTTCCCGACCAAACCCTTCTCCACGTGAAGAAAGATATGTTTCGAGTAACGAACTTTTTTCCACCCGCGGTCCATATCGCATACCATCAAACCGTGCTAGGTTCGTAGAACTTTCAGCAGGCATCAAGATATAATACACAGGAAGTGAATATTTGAGGTAGGTAAGCGATAGTTCTACAATTTCATAACCGAAAGATCTCAACACATCAAGTGATCGACTAAACGACGCACGAATCTCAGGATCAATACCTTCATCAAAACACTCCACAGGAACACCGATCTTTTTCTTCGCTGCTCCATAGACATATGTACGCGCATTTTCTGGGACAGAGGTAGCATCGTGAGGGTCGTGAGCACTCATCGCTGTATGGATGATTTCAACATCAGAAACAGTTTTACCAAACGGACCAATCTGATCAAGTGATGATCCCATAGCAATCAATCCATACCGAGAGACTGCGCCATAGGTCGGTTTAAATCCAACAAGTCCACAAAACGCAGATGGCTGTCGTATGGAACCACACGTTTCACTTCCGAGAGCGACAAGTGCCATGTTTGAAGCAACAGCTGAAGCAGACCCACCAGATGATCCACCAGGAACATAGTCTTCGTCAAGAGGATTTCTGGTTATTCCATACGCACTGGTTTCTGTTGAACTTCCCATCGCAAACTCGTCCATGTTTGTGCGACCGAGAAAAATCACACCTTCTTTTCGTAGTCGTTCAACTACAGTACTGTCATACGTTGCTGTATACCCTTCTAAAATTTTTGAAGCAGCACTCACCTTATGATCTTTAAATAAAATATTATCTTTAAGAGCAAATGGTATACCTGTTAACTGTGTTGCTTTATTTTCTTGAAATAACTTTTCCGCTACTGATATCTGCTCATCAATATCATCATAGATTTCAAGATACGCATTCAATCGGGTATTATTTTTTTCTATTTCTTTAAGATATACATCAACTAGCTCACGAACAGTGAGTTCTTTGGTCATTAAAAGTGTATGAGCTTTTTCTATGGTAAGTGTCGTAAGATCAATCATATACTTATTCTCCGCCTAAAATACGTTGTACTTCTAAAAGTGCTCCTTGCCGCTTCGGCATTTCATCGAGGATAGCATCAATATATTGTTCAGGTGTATCAGTTGCTACGTCTTCTCTAGCGATATTAACATGATCAAAAGAAGGGACGAGATTTGGCACAGGCGCTTCTTCGACTTGCTTTACATACTCCAAGATTCCGTCCATATCTTTCAAGAGACGATTCATTTCCTCATCGCTTACATTAAGTCGCGCAAGGATGGCAAGAGCTTCTATGTCTTTTTTCTGCATATACCATCCAGTATACAACAAAATATGTTATGAAACCAGTTTTTTAAAAGATTGCTCATCGAGTGTTGAAATACCCAATTTCTGAGCATCATCATATTTTGAACCTGGATTTTCTCCAACAATTACAGCGCTCGTATTTCTTGAAACACTGGTAGTTACTTTACCACCATGAGCCATTATTTTTGCTTTTGCTTCGTCTCGAGAGAAAGATTCAAGTGTACCTGTAAGCACAAATGTTTTCCCTTCTAGCTTGTTAGTGGTCTTCTGAGTTTGGAGAGGTTCGATTTTTATTTGTTCCAATAAGTGACGGAGTACAACATCATGTTCTTCGCGAGAAAACCATTTTATTATTTCATCTGCAATAGTAGGTCCAAGTCCATCAATAGATTCGAGGTCTTGTTTAGAAGCTTGTTTTAAATCAAGTATTGTTTTAAAATGCAAAGCCAAATCACGCGCTGTTTCTTCTCCTACCTGAGGTATAGACAGCGCCACAATTAATCTATCAAGAGTGATGTGCCTTGCTTGTTGGATTGATTGTATGGCATTCTTTGCAGACTTTACCCCAAAACGTGGCAGTGATTCTAGATCACCAACAGTCAGTGTAAAGAGGTCTGCATACTCGTGAATAAGTCCTTCCTCGAGCAAAAGATCAATAACTTTTGGTCCAACGTGCGTAATATCAAATGCATGTTTAGACACAAAGTGATACCACGTGCGTTTTATTTGAGCAAAAGAATTTCTAAAAACACAACGATATGCAACTTGTCCAGGGACTCGCTCAATAGATCCATCTCCTCCACAATCAGGAACTTTTTTAGGAAAAAGAAATGGTTTTTCTTTTCCTGTACGAAAAGCTGAGAGAACTTGAACAATATCAGGAATGACATCTCCAGCTTTTTGAATAATAACGGTATCACCTATCCGTACATCAAGTCGCTTAATTTCATCTTCATTATGTAATGTAGCTCGAGATACTACTGAACCAGCAACGGAAACAGGTTCTAAATGTGCCACAGGTGTCAGAACTCCCGTGCGGCCAACTTGAAGTACAATATCTGTCACTCGTGTTGTCACTTGTTCTGCAGGAAATTTAAAAGCGATACCGAACCGAGGTGCCTTACCAGTATATCCAAGACTTTCTTGGAGAGGTATTTCATTAACTTTAACCACAACACCGTCAATCAAATATTCTTGTTTGTCTTTTTTCTTTTTCCAAGAATTCCAATACTCGATAACGTCATCGATCGTCTGACACATACCATACTCCTGGTTTACACGAAATCCTAAATATGCAAGATATGTCAGTTCTTCTGATTGTGTTTTCAACACCTTCCCTTCCACAAAACCGATATCATATACAAATATTGCTAGTTTTCTTTCTGCAACGATTTTGGGTTCAAGTTGTCGTATGGTTCCAGCTGTCGCATTACGAGGATTCGCAAATAACGGCAATCCAAGCTTTTTTTGTTTTTTATTTAAAGATTCAAAAACAGTTTTAGGCATATATACCTCACCTTCGACGACAATAGAGACAGGATCTTTGAGCCGAAGCGGTATGGATTCTATGGTTTTTATGTTTTCTGTAACGTCTTCACCTACCTTACCATCACCGCGCGTTGCACCCGTTACCAATAGTCCATCCTTGTATGTTAGAACAATTTTTAATCCATCAATTTTGAGTTCTGCTGTATATGTAGGACTTTGTAAAACATCGTTAGACGCAAGAAAACGTTTCACCCGTTCATCAAAAGCCGTCATATCTTCTGGAGAAAATGCATCATGAAATGACCACTGTGGTACCGTATGCACTACTTTCTTAAATCCAGGCAAAACACCACCCGCAACACGCTGTGTAGGAGAATCTGGGGTTATATACTGAGGAAACTGTCCTTCTAAATCAAAAAGTTCTTTTTTGAGTGAATCAAGCGCTGCCTCAGAAATTTCTTCTTTATTGAGTACATGTATATTATATCGGTGATATTCGATCACGTCGCGTAATTTTTTTATGCGCTCTAAAATTTCTGTAGTCATACTTATCAACAGTGATTAGTTACCTGTATAATCGTATGTATATTCAAGGACACGTTCTACTCGTTTCGGAGATACGGGATTTGCAGTTGCCTCATCACATGGGACGTTGTACCCTTTTGAAATCAATGTATCTCGACGATCAGCAGAAGTACCACCCGGTCTTTCTTCATCAATACGAGCACTGATTACTGCGCAACCATGTGGTAATTCCATACTCTGGAAATAATAAATATTACCCGTTCCTGGTAAAGGTTGAATAACTTGTGTGGATATCTCTTGCCCAGCACATTTTAACGTCACTGGAACATGCGATCCTGAGACGATAAGATGAAAAGGATTAGGTTCATCATTGTTATAGGAGGTCGGTTTATTGTAATGATATAGCACACACTCACCTCCTGTATCTGCAGCAAAAAGTGCATAGTGGGATTCACGAGATGATCGAGTAAGATTTTGCTCTCGAACGGTTACATTTGCAATACCGAGAGACATTGCTAGAACGAGCGTCACAATAAGTACCGTAAAAAGTATAATATAGCCCCCATGTTGTTGTTTCTTGTAGTTCATGTTCTTTTAATCAGTTTTAAACCAGTCAAATAAATGTTCTTCTGAAGAGACCATATGCGTAATCAGTCCTTCTTGCCATGTAACAGTACTCTTAATATGAAGTTCATGTTCAACTTGATCACTCGCAACTCCGTCAGTATCAACAGTGATAATACGCGTAAAAGGTGTTTCTCCTGTTGACCCTAGGTTGCCTCGATAATACCCGTCAGCATCAAAACGAACTGCACAATTCGATAACGGGTTACATTCGATGAATACATCATTTAATCTCCCTTGATTTTGGAAAAGGAGTACCGGATCTGCGTTACAACCATTTGCACAAGAAGCAATGGTATCAGTAAAGTTAGGCAAGAAAGATTGCCCTTTTACATAGAGATCGTCTCGGACATATCGAACAAGTTCGAGACCTTCTTCGGCAAGATAATTTGCAATATACTTGTTCTTTACAGAAGTCATATCTGTAATTCCATGGCTAGTTATAGCAATCATCGCAGTGACGGCTGTCGCAAAAATCAACAAGGCAATCAGTGTCTCAATAAGCGTAAAACCTTTTTTATTATGCGTAGAATAATACATCATGGTGTTGTCTCTAAATCAAGATCACGCGAGGTTACCGTGGTCTGAATATTAAAAGGAATAGTAGTATCTTTATACGTAAAGGAACCAACAATTTTTATAAGAATCAGTGGTTGCGCACTATCAGTCGGAGAAGTACCTACCACTGTAAATCCAGACTGCGCCATATTTATTACAACTCCAGGAGTTGTAATCTGAGCATAGTGAATACCTCCATCACGAGATTTTAAGATAACACCTTTTGTCCAATCACTATCATCAGCAGGAGAAAAAGAATAAATCACACGGTCTGTGACAATCGTAGAATCTGCTTCTTGACCCTTAAAGTAGAGAGTATACCCTTTCGGTGAAATACAATCAGCTCGATCTGGATCCACAACTTGCGTACCATTGATATCAGGACTTCCGACTCGTTGACTTCCCTCAATACAAGTAAAGTCTTTCCCGAGACGAATATTACGAGACATATCTTCCATAACCGTATTTAAATTATCTACAATCTCACGCATACCACGATTGACTTGATACGTCTTATATACTGACAAGAGCCCTCCAATACCTAAAATCATAATTACGACAAAAAGAGCGCTGGCAATCATCACCTCAATAAGCGTAAAACCTGATTGTTGTCTTTGTAATTTCATAATTATTGAATAGTACTTACACGTAACTGTCCCAAAGGTGTTACCGTAAGCAGTCGCATACCAGAAGCACCTTTGCCTTTTATTTTAACAGACAGAGAATTATGCGTGCAATCAGGAATAGATCCAGCCAGCGTACAAATACGTGCATCAGGAAATGGACGAGTAAAAAGAACCCATGCTTTGTCTTGATTACACACAGTATCGTCAACACAGACATCAGTAATTTCTTCTCCTGTAGTGATAGTTACTAAATCGAGACACTCATCATCTCCTGTTGGGTGTAAACAACTAAAAGACCACGGATTCGTATCATTTAACTCATCTAGACCACTTGCCCCAGCAAGATCAATATTTGCCACACGATCTCGGTCAAAAAAATAAATGAATTTATCCTTTTGACTTACAGAAAAGTATACACCATATGTTGATCGCCAATTATCGAGTACTGGATTTTGGTCGGTTATTTGACTTGAAGGATTTACAACATATTTAGGTATAGCACCGTTGATCGCATCACTTTGCGCTTGCTGTATACGAAGTGCGATTTCCTGCACGGTATTTGTTAAGTTTATTCCTGCATTAAAATCGCTATATTTAAACAATACAAGACTCGACATAATACCAAAAATAGAAATAACAATGATCAACTCGAGAAACGTAACACCTCGTGTATAGAGTATTTTATTTTTAGTAAAAAGATGTTTCATATACTATTTAAACAATGACATAAACAACAATGTAAGATCAACAATAGTACCAGCAGAGAAAAATACTAATGCTGTTCCGATAATAAGGAACGGTCCAAAAGGAATTTCGGTTTTAAGTGTGTACTTCTTACCTTTTACCACAAGCAGAAAAATAGAGACAATAGCACCAAGATAAATACCTGCCATGATTGCAGTAATCCCTCCCCAAAGCCCAAGCATCATTCCTATAAGCCCGGTCAATTTAACATCTCCAAAACCAATGTACTTGCCACGAGAAAAAAAGAAAATAAGGCCAAAAGGCAGTGCAAGGACCAATCCCGAAGAAATGTAGAGCACAAGAGCCCAGAGAACGTTTGGATAATATTGTACGGTCAGTAATGTAATCACCAACGCGAGACCAATGACGAGCAATCTATCTGGAATAATAGTGTGGCGTATATCATACACTGCAATAACTAGAAATACTGCCCAAAGTGAAAACATACCAACATACCATACAGTGAAAGAAAACGGGGCAAGTAATAATAAGTATGAGAACATTGCATAGACCCCCAGAGAGAGCAATCCTGCAACAAATTCAACAAGCGGATACTGACGAGATAGTCGTATCTTACAAGCACGACAACGACCATATTGAATCAAAAAGGATACGAGTGGAATAAGTTCGTACCAAGAGAGTTTTTTTCTACATGATCCACATGCAGAACGACCACCAAATCCACGACCTGTTCCCATGCGAAGAATAACCACATTCAAGAAACTACCGATGATTGTTCCAAAAATAAAGAAAAGAATTCCAAGTACTATAAACATACGTTTAGTATACCATTATAGAAAAACAAAAACCACTTGCTTGAGTGGTTTTTGTTT
>CAZQCV010000006.1:0-15865 GCA_964591665.1 uncultured Candidatus Saccharibacteria bacterium | reverse complement strand
ACTTCACGCTTATAGAACTTTGCCAGTGTGTTCAAAATAGAAGCAAGAGAACCAGTCTCTTCACCAACACGAACCATTTGTGTCAAAATAGGAGGAACTTCTTCATATCGAGAAAACGCGTCGGAAAGAGAACTACCACCTTTAATCGCTTCTTCTGTTTTTTGCATTATTTCTTTGTACACATGATTATCTACCACCGATGCGGTAATTTCTATAGCTCGGACAATAGATATACCTGACGATATCATCGTGTCGAGGTTATCGGCGATACGTGCAAGATACAACTTTTTGAAAAGATTCCCAAAAAGGGGGACTTCGAGTTTCATTTGGTCAAGATATGCTTTTCCTCGTGCTGTACGAAGTTGAATTCCTAGGAAGATACCAACTGCAATAACTCCAATGAGAAGGAATATACCATAGTCAATAATAAACTGAGAAATTGCCATGATTACCTTCGTGTAAATTGGAATATCTTGTCCAGATTCTACGATCATAGTAGAAAGATTCGGAATTACCACTGTGAACATCAAGAGCATCACAATAAAAAAGGTTCCAATAACGAACGCAGGATATACGAGTGCATTTCGAGTCTTCGATACAAGCGCATACTGACGATCGAGGTAGTCAGCAAGGTAATTAAAAACCTGATTTAACTTACCAGACTCTTCGCCAGCATGAACCATGTTTATGTAAAACTCAGAAAAAACTTTAGGGTGCTTTGACAGTGCAGCAGAAATTGATGCTCCTGACTGCAGATCGTCAACAACATGGTTAAGTGTTTTCTTTAGCGTTTTATTTTCAGCATTTGAACCAAGAAGAGAAAAAGCTTTGAGCGCAGAAACCTGCGCTTCAAAAAGCGTAGATATCTGACGAGAGAGAATAACCACATCTTTGAGAGGTACTCCATCAAAGATTGATCCCATGAGGCCTTTATTTTCATCTTCACTAAAAATAGAAACAATAATGAAACCGCGACGCTGGAGCGCCAAAATAGCAAGATCTTTATTCTGTGCATCGATAGCACCTTCGCGTTGCTCCCCTGTTGGTGTTACAACTTTATATTTGAACGTCATGTAGTAAGTATATCACGCGAAACGATTCTAGAAGAGTCGTTCGAGTGCCTTCGGATTAAGTGAGTAAAGGTATGCGTTTTCCATGCTGATTTCACCTTTGCGGACCAAATCAATAAGACAACGATTCATGTCAATCATTCCTTGATCCTGACCCGTTTCGATCACTACCTCAATTTCATGCGTTCTTCCCTCGCGGATCAAATTGGCAACCGCTGGAGTACATACAAGTAATTCATATGCGGGAACGAGTCCACCAGAGATACGAGGAATAAGTCGTTGCGAGAAAATACCAATAAGCGAATTCGCAAGCTGTGTTTTTACTTGATCTTGCTGTCCGGCTGGAAATCCATCGATAATACGGTCAATCGTTTGGAGTGCATTGTTTGTATGAAGCGTTGAGAACACCAAGTGCCCTGTTTCTGCAGCAGTTACTGCTGCAGACATCGTGTCGGCACTTCGCATTTCGCCGATCATGATAACATTAGCGTCTTGTCGAAAAACTGACTTAAGAGCACTCGGAAAATCATGCGTATCAATACCAACTTCACGCTGATCAATAAGTGAATTCTTTGGTGCAAAAACATATTCGATCGGATCTTCAACCGTAATGATGTGTTCATTACGTTCTTCGTTTATCATATTAACCAAAGACGCCATAGTGGTTGATTTTCCTTGACCTACTGGACCCACAACAAGAAAAAGTCCTTGCTTCTTGCGTGCAAACGCCGCAAGCGCATCTGGGAGTTGAAGTTCTGCAAGTGATTTTACTTTCGGAATAAGTCGAAGAGAGATAGAAACGCTACCTTTTTGAAAATATGCATTTCCACGAAGTCGAGCTTCTGTTTTGTAATCATATGCAAAATCAATTTCTTGTGTTTCTACAAACTTACGAAGTTTATCTTCGCCAAGTACCACGGAGAGTATCCCTAGTACAGTATCACGATTAAGTGCTTCCTTGCCAACCAATGAAAGTAGTTGCCCCGATGCACGAATAGCGGGCACACGTCCCACAGAGAGATGGAGATCTGATCCACCTTCTCGCATAAGTATTGTTATAAAATCATCAAGCAGTGTACGATAATCCATATGTATTTATTGTATACCTAAACACTAAAAACTACAAACCATATACTTCCTGAAATGGAATATCTCCTCGAAGACTTTTAAGGATTGCATCTTCTTTCATAGTAAGCATACCTTTAGAACGTGCTACTTTGTATATTTCTTGTTCGATTGGGTGGTCAAGAATCATTCTTTGCATTTCTTGATCAATCATAACTGTTTCAAAGACCGCCATACGACCTTTGAGTCCTGTAGGACAATCTGGTGTAGGTTCGTATGTATACATAGTCTCTGGAATTTGTATACCAGCGCGATACGCTTCAGGCAAATCAGCAAAAGAATCAACAATTGTCTTGCGAGTACTTTCATCCATAGGAACCTGCTTGCGCGAACCAGGATTGATAGTCTTTACAAGTCGTTGTGCCATAGTAAGAACCAGCGTCGGCGCAATCAGATACGGATCAACACCCATATCAACCAAACGAGGAATAGCGCCAAGTGCCGTATTTGTGTGGAGTGTAGACAATACAAGGTGCCCCGTAAGCGCGGCTTGTATAGCAAGCTGCGCAGTTTCTTTATCACGTATTTCACCCACCATAATAATATCTGGGTCTTGACGAAGAATAGAACGAAGTCCAGATGCAAATGTATACCCGATCTCCGGCATTACTTGCGACTGGTTTACACTTGCCATATGATATTCTACTGGATCTTCTAGAGAGACAACGTTTGCTTTCTCTCGATCAAGCTCATTTAACATAGAATACAGTGTTGTTGACTTACCAGAACCAGTAGGACCTGTAATGAGAATAATACCGTACGGTTTCGCAATCGCAGCACGAACCATTTCCAGGTGTGCTGGTGTCATATCAAGTGAATCAAGTGCTTTAACTCCACGATCTGAATCAAGAATACGCATTACGACCTTTTCACCGTAATACGTCGGGAACGTTGATACACGAAAGTCAATTTTACGTCCTTCTATTTTTGTAGAGAATCCACCATCCTGAGGTTTACGTTTTTCATCAAGGCGAAGTTTTGACAAAATTTTTATGCGAGCAACGATACCTGCGTATACATTTAACGGGAGCACAAGCGATGTATGGAGCGTGCCATCAACGCGAAAACGAACTTTTACCTGATCACCAGTATTTTCGATATGAATATCAGACGCGTTACCTTCTGTTGCGTGACGAAGAATCACCGCAACAATTTTAATAATAGGTGCATCTTCAACAATTTTTTCTTCTTCACCAGGTTTTAGTTTTTCTTGAGGATTTTTACTTTCTGCATCAAGGGCATCCGCAGTATTAACTTGTGCAATTTCAGTATCAAGCTCAGACATCGCTTGGTCGACTTCTCCACTTACACCACTATAATTTTTTACAATTTCTTGGAACTGTTGCGTAGAGATCAGATAATATTTAAACGGTAACCCTAACTTGTTTACGATAAACTGCAATGCATCGGTTGCTTGAATATTATCGGGATTTACAATACCAACTTCGAGAACACCATCGACGATACCAAGAGCAACAATCTTATAATGTTTTGCTGAATCCTCTGGAATGTTTTTAAGGGTCTCAAGACTGATGGTTTTAGGATTTATTTCTTTTATAGGAATATTAAAATATCTACTTTTGAGTTCGAGAATTTGTGCTTCGGTAAGCCCAAATTCCATAAGAGCAAGATCAACATCTCCTTCGTGACGCTCTTCTGCACGACGAATAATCTCAGCGACTTGAGTATCTTTTATAATACCTTGTGCGACTAAGACCTCGAGAAATGGCATGATTAATTTGCACTAGCTAATGTTTTAAAAGTGACGATCGGACCGTAAACAAGTTGGCCTCCGACTTTGGCAACCGCGCGAAGAGAATATGTTGTGTTAGGAATGAGGTTCGTTACTTGTACACCAAAAACTCCGGTCACAGGATTTTGCGCAACAAAATTACTTTTTTTATCAAAAGGTGGCTGTGTCATAGTACCCCACTCAAAATATCGCTCAGTTGCAATAACACTAGAAGGTACAATACCTGACGCAATGGCAGTAGTCGCGGTTATATTCGAGACAGGATTTGTAACTAGTGTACTTTGTGTACCTTGTGATGGTTGATTGGTTACTGGATTTGCTCCAGTACCACCAGTACTTGCTGTTTGGTCAACTCCGATAGGCGCAAATGGGTTTGGTCTACCTTCTGTGCCGTCTGACTCAAGACGTGTTGAAAAATCAACAAGTGCAAGATATGATGGCTTTGCAAAAAGTTCATTTGAAATTGATATTGAATTAATACTCAACAACAATCTGAGAAATTGATTACTTACTTCAGCAGAAGGAGTAGCTGCACTTGCAGGTGTTGATGCACCGGCATTTGAAGACTGAAGCGGTGATGCACCGTTTGTCTGAGAAGCTTTACCAAGACCACTATACGCAATAACTCCACCACCAATGAGGACGAGCGCTGCGAGAATGAAGAATGTTTTTTTCATATAGGTATAAAGATACTACTTAATTTTTAAGCCAGTATGTTTTTGTCTTAATAGTAAAACGGAGTGCAGTCTTACCTTCTTCGACACCAAAGGTAACAGAACTAATATCTACAATGCGCAAGCTCTTCTCCAAATCTCTCACAAACGCTACAAAATTTTCGTATGTTCCAATAAGCGCAAATTCTAGATCAAATGAACCATAATCTCGTTTCGCTTGGTTAACTTGGTCAGGCGTAACTGAAGTAGCGTTTGCCGCAGAACGAGTCACTGCATCAAATTTGATATCACGAGGAATCATTCCGTATTTTGCAGCAATTCTTTGTATATCAATGATAAGACGAATATTGTCTACATTGTCAGGCATGAGTTTCATGAGACGGTCACGATCTTCTGTAGAAAAACTATTATATATCTCAGAAAGTTGATTGCGTTTTTCAAGCAATTTTCGAGAATTCACCAACGCTTCATCATATGCTTGCTGCTGTTGTCTGAGTTCACCAACTTCAGTGTATGTTGGGTTTACAAACACAATAAATAACGCAACAGAAGCACAGATGAGTAATAATGGAATAAGAAATCTAGTCATATATAATTATTGGGTTGCACCCTGATTAGATGCTGGTAACTGCTCCGCTGGTTGCGTGACCGGAGCTTGCGATGTCTGTCCAGAGGTAGTATTTGTCGTGTCACCTTTTGCGATGACGTCAGTAAAAAGTACAAGATGCGGATCAACCGTAAACACAACGTCAAACAAAACATTACTCTGGTCATCAAGAGTTAAATTAGAGAAAAGTGGATCTTTAATATATTTGCTTCTGGTGAGTGCATCAGACTGTAAGGCAATAGCTGTATAATCTTTTGCTCTACCTGTCATCTTAACTTCGATCCTTGCGCCAGCACCTGTGCCAACTACTGTATGAGTGAACTTTGTAAATCTAACAGTCTTTAGTGTCGCATTTTGTAGAATCTCAAAAATTGGAGAAAGAATAATGTGATTACCAAGCACTTCCCCAGCTGCACGAAGTCGTTTATCAGCAGTCTGAAGATCGGTAATAAAATTACCGTCAAACGCATCCTTCGCCCGATTTAATTCTTCTTCACTTGCAGCTACACTTTTTTCAAGCGTTGTCTTATAAAAATAGACAAGTCCCGCAGCAATAACAGATACAATAAAAATAATAACTGAGATGAAGAGGAGAATATTTACCGAAGATGAAACCCGTGACTGTTTTTGTTCGGTCACTGGTTGCTTTGGAATAAATGATGTTTGAAACGTTGTTTCCATATCTACATACTATAGTACTATGAAGTATATTATTTGTATAGTACTTTTTTGTTTAATCTGTGTATTACGACTCTAGTTGTCTGAGCGCAAGTCCGATTGCCACAGCAAACTCAGGACCTGTCTCTTTAAGCACTGGCTCGAGAAAGGCAGGAGCTTCGACTTTTGCAAACGGATGACCCATTTCAACAGGTGCGGTAAAGTGTGTGCGAGCCATATCATAAAAACCCTTCAAGAGTGACCCTCCACCACACAAAATCACTTTATTAATTGTTTTATTATATTTCTTTTCATACGCGAGAATCACAGAACTTGTTTCATTGAGGATATACGTTACAGAAAGTTTTGTAATCTCTTCAACTGATTTATCAAGCGAGCTACCGAAGAGACCAAATTCTCGCTTCATTTCTTCTGCTTTTGCAAACGGTACCGAAAGAGATTTTGACAATGCATTTGAAATATCATACGAACCACGATTAACAATGTGAAAACTTTTAATAATGCCGTATTCGACAACTGCGAGTTTTGTTTTGGATGCACCAAAATCAATAAGCAGTACCGTTGATAGTTCGTGACTAAACGTTGAGCGCATTGCGCTAAATGTTTCAATCTCAGCAAAACTACTTGAAAGATTACTATTTTTCATTAAGTCTTGATATTTTGAAATAGTTTCATTATGGATCGCAGCAATCAAAACTTCTCGTTTGTCACTTGGTACCGTAGCAGGAGTAAGTTCTGATACAGATTCTTCATGTTCAGGAATTGCCCAATAGTCAAGCATGACTTCATTGATCGGCACAGGAATATATTTGCGAGCTTCTGTTGGAATTATGGTCGCCATATTTTTGTCATCGATAGATCGTGGTAGGTCTATAATAAACACCAAACTTGCAGATGCTGGAACAGCAATCGCTCCACTTTTAGTCGTAACACCTGATTCACGGATAACATCAGCAAGTGCAGTAGCGAGAACAGGATTTTCAAGATTAGTGATTGCTCCTACATCAAGTTTGGCATACGAACCCAAAGACAGAGCACCGTATGTCTCGAGCACCGCACGTCCATTTTTACGCTTTAGTTGCACCACTTTGATAGAAGAGGTTCCAACATCAATACCAACAACACTTTCATCTTTTTGCGCAAATGAAGATAGCACTGATTCAAATGTCTTCTTGAACGAAAAATCCATAGATATGGTACAGTATAGCACACACTATGTATATATTAAAACTATACAATGCGCTTCTCGACATACTGTTCCCTGAACACTGCATCGGATGTGATAAATTTGGGACACCACTTTGCGCCCGATGTGGTAATACAATCCCAAAAAGTTGCTCAACAGAACTACCCTATGCACATGCTGTTTTTTCATATAAACATCCATATATCAAAGAACTCATTTGGAGTATGAAATATTCAGGAAATAGACGTATCGCCCAAGTACTTGCAAGATACATAGCAGAGTTACTGACACACGATATACTCGAGAGCGTACCTTTTGTGCAAAAATATATACTTATACCTGTACCACTTTCAAAAAAGAAACGGCGCATTCGTGGGTATAACCAGGCAGCATGGATTGCGGAAGAGGCATTGAAATATATCGACCCGAGTATACAAAAGAAAATTATGTACAGACCAGAACTTATTGAGAGATACCACAAAGAAAAGAGTCAGGCTCGGACAAGACATCGACAAGAACGTCTATCACAAATCGAAGGAGCATTTTATATATCAGAGAAAATGCAGCCATTTTTAAAAAATAAAAATATTATACTTATTGATGATGTAACCACAAGTGGGTCAACGCTCGTCGAGATAGAGCAACTGCTACAAAAAGCAGGGGTGAAACAAGTGGTTGCATATACGATCGCACATTAAATACCAGTCTTAGATACTTTATGGTATTATCAACGATATATGAATTTAAAGGAAGCAACTGAAATTGTCTGCAAAAACCGACCTGAACTTGCACGGGTTATTCGAGAAAACACAACAACATCTGTATTAGAATATTATCAGAAGACCATGATGGCCGAGAAAGATAGTAATTCTCCTTTGATCGACATAATTTCAGACATAGCGATAGAGAGAGGTCTCGTAGTTGATGGAAGCATTATACGAAACACCCTACAGACAACATTTCGAGCAGGGACAGCGGATCACCACGGACCACTCGGCCATCCTTTTTTTTTCCATAATACGCTCATAGAGGACATCATCACACCAGAAACTCAAGCAATTATTATACTCCCGTGTGCAGGCATCTCTCTTGATAACTCATCTTTCCCACGAGGGGTTCTTTTCCATACTATGGATGGCACACTCGTTCGAATCCCCTTTTTCCCATCATCACAACATAGATCTCCCGTGTACGGCATGAAAATTCACACAGAGAACATGAAACAACACGCAGAAAAGCAACTTACAAAATATGCGGCAATGCTTTCACCTGAAACAAACAAAAAACTGCAAATGATTATTAATAATATTTTTCAAAGAAAAGAGATCACTACATATGAGATCGCAATATCTCATATCAACAAAGAACTTTGGAAACTTTTGGGACAAGAAAAAAAGCCGCTCATCACCATCGACCAGGAATCAGTTGTTGTAAAATATATTTGTTCAGAGTTTGATAAAAACCAGGCAATCAGAGCATTACTTACGGATACAAGTGTACAGGAAAGTTTCATAGAATATTTTGACGGCGTAATCGGCGCTTTTGATTCTAAAAAAAATACAGGGACGCATTTGTTTTGGTATAGAAATGATCACACACGAGAACGCATGTATATACAAGACGGTGCACTCATATCAGACACAGGAGTACGCATTGCGTTGACAAAAGACTATCTCATCGACGCATTAACCACAAAAAAGATTTATCCGAGCATGGCACTTTCTTTTATTGTTCTATGTGGAATGGAAGGACTGAGAACAGATGGCGGGTTTTCTCAAATTAACTATTTAAAAAAAATTTTAGAACAATATCAAAAACTCCAAAAGAAACATTCCGATATGTTTTCTCCTAACACACAAAATATCGATCCATCAATTTTTCGAGGAGAGATAACCATAGCACCGTTTAGAATTAATACAAAAACCGTCCAAGCAACGTTGCTAGATCTTTTATTGTATGCACCGAAAGATTATTTGTATCGTATCAAGACATATAGCGAACACATTCCTCTTACGGAAAGTATTTATGGTATGATGGAATCATTCTATAAGATAACGACGGGACACACATCAACAATATCTGATGCTCCAATCTCAAAACCACTCTGGTATGCAAATGAAACAACAACAGAATAGCTGTGTAGCATGTGGTAACAACCCTGTTAATCATAAAATAGCGTACATTCATAATACGTTAAACGTATATATAG
The DNA here is from genome assembly GCA_964591665.1 of uncultured Candidatus Saccharibacteria bacterium. GTDB lineage: Bacteria > Patescibacteriota > Minisyncoccia > Phycocordibacterales > UBA9973 > CAZQCV01. The sequence continues at coordinate 6,563 of CAZQCV010000006.1, read as the reverse complement.
AGCCGATCGTAATCGCACTAACCAACAATAAAGTCATAGACGGTATAATTACGATATTGATCCAAATATTTAATCAAGCATTGCGACTATATATGCCACTGTTCCGTATCATACGGTTAATTTCGTGGAATACTGACACAAATAAAGCATCTTCTGAAAGATCACGCGTCATATGGGAAGAAGCTATAAAGAGAAATATTCCGATGAAACAACTAGTCATCTTAGGAAAACCTGTTGAACTCTATGAAGCGGTCATACATACTAAGCGTATTATGTTTGAGAGTATTCCCAAACCAGCAAAACTTGCACATACTGGAGACACCTGGATGGACGACAAATATATATTAAAAGAAAGACTCCAAAACGAATATATACCAGTACCTCGTGGTAAGAGTGTTTCTTCATATGAAGATGCAGTTGCGCTATTTAATACATTACAAAAACCAGTTATTGCGAAACCACGTCTCGGTTCACGAGGAAGACATACCACTACACATATTCATACAGAGGAAGATCTCAAACAGGCTTTTGAAAGCGCACAAAAACTCTGTAAATTTGTCATTATAGAGGAACACGTAGCGGGCTCAGTATATCGAGGAACTATTGTCGGAGGTGTTGTCGTAGGTATCCTTCGCGGAGATCCACCTCGTATCACGGGAACAGGATCAGATACGATACAACAACTTATAAAAATAAAAAATACTCAAAAAGACACCCGTATAGAGGACGTGCATATTACGCCATACATGGAAATATTTCTCTCACGAACTGGGTATACACTCGACACGGTACTTAAAAAAGATGTAACTATCGACCTCTCCGAAAAAATAGGAGTGAGCTATGGCGGAAGTAGTTGTGAGATGATTGAACAGACTCATCCGAAAATAATTGAAGTACTTACTCGAGCAGGACAGATCGTAAACTCACCAGTCATTGGATTCGACTTTATCATCAACGATCCAACCAAAGATCCAGATACGCAGACATGGGGTATTATCGAATGCAACTCACTTCCTTTCATCAATCTACACCACGATCCTGTTGAAGGAACGCCCATCAACGTAGCGGCAAAAGTATGGAATTTATGGAATACATGAATACTACTATTTATTGTCTTTTACCCATGCATCAAGTTTTGCTTTATCATCGGTAGTGAAAAGTGGTGATTCTTGTGAGGAACTTTTTATAAGATAGATATCTTTCTTATCTGTCGGGTAATTAAGCAACTTTGCAATAAATTCTGCTTTTGCAGTCTTTGCAAGTTCTAGATGAATATGGAAAGAACCTAAACACATATTTTGTTTCGGACTATGAAAAACCTCTAGAAGTTCTGTAGTATTTTGAATTCCCCATGGCTCACCACGCTTATTAAGTTCTGCTTCAAAACCTTTTGTAATAGTTTTCAGCGGTTCAGTCGCCTGTTTACAAATAGTATCTTTTTTTATGATATCTTGATCTTTTATTTTTTGAACAATAACATCGCCAAATTTCACTGCGATAAGTGCAATAACGATACCGAGAAGTATTTTTTTCATATACGTTCAGTATACCACGCAGAACATATTATATGTCTATGCAGAGCGTATTTTTTATTTTCTAAAAATGTCAAGAAAACAAGATTTTTTTGTTTGACAAATTTGGTACTTGAGACGTACTATGAAGAAAAACCTTGATATGCACAGAAGAAGTATTATAGTAACATATCCCTTGGAAGGAAATAGAGTAGAAACTGTTTTAGGAAGACAATATCCACTCAACATCATTTACCCTATCCTCCGAGAATACAGGTATTGCATATACAAAAACGTGTATCAATATCACTTTGATTCAAGCTCTGAAAACTTTTTTGAGCAAGACTGTAACTTTATATTTAGTCTCATCAAAAACATGGAGAAAACCAATGCAACACTCATTGCCGTGATTGCACACAAGGATCGTGAACAATTCGATAATACTGTAGGAAACTGCCTATCCGGATTTTTTGACTCTATCGTGGCTCTGGCAACAGATATGAAAAATATAAATTCGAAAGAATGTTTTATGTTCAAATCTTCATTTAAAGAAAATTTAGATATGGATTTGCTCACAGAACAATCTCCGCTCAAACTCATTGATTGGGATGAAAGACCAATCATAAATATAGAGAGGACAGAATTTTTTCCTAACTAATATATAAGTCGGAAACAAAGACAAAAACCAGACGGTCGCATTGTTCGTGCGACCGTGTTTTTATACATTCTTGTATGTTATTTCTTTGGCAGACTTTCACAAGCCTCACCATCCTTGTCACCATCGAGACGATTTGTATCTTTGCTGACACCTCCAGCTTTTAGAAAGAAAGCTTGTGCTTCAGGTTGTGAGGTGAAATCATCACAATTATATTCGTCGGTGTATTTTGCACCAGGTGTGCCTTCTGGGACAACGTTCCCTGCTTTATCACGAAGATAACGAGTGATGAGATTTCCTGCTTCGTCTTGAAGTAAATTACCTTTTTCATCACGCATTACTTTTGAATCAGACACTGATTTTCCAGAGAGAATCGATCCAAGATCAAAATCATTATTTGATACTTCAAACCCAAGTGCACCAAGAAGTAACACGATCACCCCAAGGAGGATTTTCTTCTTTGCAGTCGTTGGCTTCAAGTTGTCTGCGTTTAATTTTTCTTTTGCAATTTGTTTAATATCCATAATGTTTACCAAAGATAAAGAATAATAGCGATGATGAGGAGAACCACAATGATCGCGATACGAGCCTTTTTATTAGTGCGAATATTTTCCATGTGTATAGTATAACACTTCCCCGTACAGAGCAAAATAGCATATTGTAAACATATATAGCAGTGATATACTATAGATATATGAAAAAACTCTCTTATATAGCATCATTATTCTTATTGCTTCCCAAATACGCATCTGCTCACGTGAAGTGGTTCGTTGATAGTGAAAACATTATTGCTACATCACATCAAACAAATCCGTTCTATTCCTGGGGTAGTACCGAGGTACTAGCTTGGTCAGGAATCGTACTTGTAACCGTATTTGTTTTTAGTGTTATTGACGGGCATATCAAAACACCAAACAAACTACTCTCTTTCGGTCTCACTCATGAAAAAAGTATTTCGCGTATTGCGCAGATTGTGCTAGGACTTTTCTTGGTATCAGTAAGTTTTTTGTGGAAGATTGTCATCATTCCTGAAATGCATGTTGCAACAGTCACCACGACAATACTCGAATATATCCAGATCGCTATAGGCCTCATGTATATTTTCAACATTAAACCACAAATAGCATCACTCGGACTTATTGCGTTAACGGTTAGTGCAAGTTTCTCTGGCGAGGGATTTATAACGATACTTGAAAATGCAATTCTTATATCACTTGCAGCATATTTTTACATCATACATGCACGAGAAGATAGTCGCGTATCACTTTTGTTCAAGAAACACGCAGTGGAAATCGTTCGTATCGGCACTGGTATCTCATTGATCACACTCGCATTTACTGAAAAATTTCTTTATCCTGAGCTCAGCTTGCAATTTCTCCAGATACACCACTGGAACTTTATGCAACCACTATTCCCGTGGTTTACTAACGAGCTCTTCGTGCTCAGTACAGGATTTGCGGAAATGATATTTGGTATATTATTTATCATGGGATATATCACACGTGTCACCACAATCCTTATTGCAGTATTTTTCGGACTTTCTGTTACCACCATGCTCATACAGTTCCATGCCTGGGAAGTAGAAGATCTCGTGGTATATGCAGCAGCAATTCTTTTTATATTCTTCGGACATGGTAGAACAAAGTTCTTTCACTTTATGTGGAAAGATAGTTTTTTACACAGAGGTATTTTAAAGAAAACAGAGAGTTTATAATATGACTGCATACACTGTCGGATTCATATTCGATCCAACATTTGAAAACGTACTCCTCATGCACAAAACAAAACCAGCCTGGCAAGCGGGAAAGATAAACGGTCTCGGTGGAAAAATTGAGCCCGGCGAGACTATGTATGAATGTATCGCCCGTGAAATCAAAGAAGAGTCTGCTCTAGAAACAAACACAGATGCATGGGTATTTATAGGTAACATATCCTCAGACACAGTATCACTTGATGTTTTAGGATATATCTATGAAGGTAGTCTTGCTGACGCACAGACAGTCGAAGGTGAGCGAGTGGAATGGTTCCCTGTCGCTTCCCTTCCCCAGAACATTATTTCGAACTTGCGTTGGCTCATACCAATGACCATAGACAAAATGCAAAATCAAATGTTTGATCCTTTCTCGATGCGGTTCAAGCAAGATGCATAACCTACACCATGTGCAAAGGTTCATTATATGCTAAGATTCTAATATATGAAAAAAATAGCACACACAATACTTCGTGTCCTTCTTGGACTTCTTATCGCGTCACCGATCCTCGGCGCACTAGGAATCTTCCCTGCACCGACACCAGATCTCTATAACACCCCAGAAGCGTACAACTTTATCAAATCCTTATATGATGGTGGATACATGATGTACATGATGGCAGGAGTATTCTTTATTGCCCTCGGACTTACCATTACAAATCGTATGGCACTTGCTGCATTATTGATACTTCCTATTAGTGTAAATATCATCGCTTTTCATGCATTTCTTGATGGAGGACTTTTCACTGCGGGAGCAATCATGGGGAATGTACTTTTCTTGATTACAATATATTTTATGTGGGTACATCGCTCACAGTACAAAACACTTTTAGAAAAATAAGAAAACATAACACTATTAAAAAATACACGATACATCGTGTATTTTTTAATTGCTATAGTAAATTTGATTTTGTATTTTTTCTAAAATAATTTCTATAGAATCAACAGTATCCACCACAATCTCATTTTCCAAAGGCATAATATCTAGACCTCCATAGTTCCGTTCTAATTCATCTAAATCAGTAATGATTTGATTTGGGGTTGGGTTTTTAGCGCGTTCACTTAAACGGTTTCTCCATATGGTACGATCTGAACATGTTACGAGGACTGTATACAGTAACAAACCTCTATCTTCACACCATTTCCTAAGATGACGCACATCTTCATTTATCTGAAAAGGATAATCAAGCAACAAAGACGTACCAGAATCTATATTTGATTCGAGTATCTTAAATAGTGAATCATATCCTATCTTACTCCGGACAGTAAGGTCTGCAACGTATGTGGAAGACGCATCATAAATATCATCTTTCCTAAGTACTAATAGATTTTCTTGTTTGGAAAAAGCACTAGAAACAACACTCTTTCCAACACCTTGGCGACCTCTGAATAATATGATCGTAGTTTTTTTATTATCCATAATTCATTCACTTTATATCTTGTGTACTTCTAAGATATTCCCCTCGGAATCTTTAAACTCAAACCAATCATGATGTTCAACTTTTTTATGAGATATGATCTCAGCAAAGCTAGATATTCTTTCTAATTCAGACTCAACATCCTCAACCCCAAAAGCGGCGTAACAGTTATTTCCAAAATCGGATTTGGATAAAGAGTATCCATCTACTTGGGGATTATATAAACCAATCTTTACATTTTCTAAATCAAAAACAACCATTCTATCACGCTCGACTTTTGTAGGATCCACATTTAAAAAACGTGAGTAGAAATTTTTTGCTCTCTCAATACTTTTAACCTTTAAAATGATATATCTTAATTTCATTTTACAAATATGACTTCCTGCGGGCCACTCGGGTTAAGTTACCAAGACCTCCAGGCACCATAAGGCTGGTTTGGGAGATTTTTAGATGCTAAATTGAGGCACTCGGGTCGGGTGTCTGTATTGAATTGTAATATCGAAAAAAGGAATCAACCAGTCCTTGATAAATTCCGAGCTGCTTCAATTGTTCAGCGGATTGTTCGTTCGTAAAGTTGACTGCGAATTCTTTGATATCGTGCGTCATCGAGTGAGAATTGGTCGAACGGTACCCCTTGCTTGCCGCATAATCAAAAGCTCGTTGAATATTAAGCGCGTATTTTTTCATTTCTTCGGGAGCTTGGTCGAGCACACCCTTTTGTTGCATCTCATAGGCAAGCTTAAGTGCAGGCATACTAAAAAAGTGAACAAGTTCATGCACGGCAACCTCTTCGGTCAAATGATCGGGGTTAATGGTGATTCCTTGGGTTTTTTGCCCAATAATTTTACCCTCAACTCCTCCTGTGGTTTCTCCGAGCGAATTGACCCCATATGCCCTGAAGTTTGGGTCGGTCTTTGCTTTTACTCCAGAGATTAAATCAGGACGCTCTAAAAACCTTCGCGCGATTTCTTCTAGTCGTCCATGATTATTTTCGATGGACTTTAAGAGGGCTAGATAGTCCAGCTTTTTCTCTTGATTATTTTGTTGTGAGCCTGGGGCTGCGTCAAAATTCATATAACCATTTTAGCTTACTAATCCCGATTTGGGTAACCAAACACTCGGGTCGCGCCACAGCCATATGACCGTGGGTCTGCCGATACTACATTCTTCCTGCGGGCCATGTGAGTTAAGTACCCATGACTACAAGCATTATAAGGCTTTTTCATGGA
>CAZQCV010000005.1:26404-37357 GCA_964591665.1 uncultured Candidatus Saccharibacteria bacterium | reverse complement strand
CGTTCATGTCGATACGACCGTCGTTGTCGTTGTCGATGTTGTCGGAGCAGGCGTATTGAGTCGTTTGTTGTGTAGGAGTTACATTTACAGAACTATAGATAGGTGCTTGATTAGATTTCCAAGCTTTAAGTTGATATGTTTGGTAATAATTGATCGGACCAACTGTTCGAGTTCCTGATCGATTGTCTCGAGTTCCATTAATCTCCACATAATCACAGTTATTTGTAGTCCAAGATAGGGTAGAGTATCCTCCCGTATTTACGACAGTAGGGTTAGTAACAAAACTAGTGATGCTACACTGCGTTTGTTGTGGTGTCCACCCAGATTCAGAAGGATCGACTGCTGAATAACAACCTTGATCTCCACCAGCGAAGTCCGTATATCCATTTAGGTCATTATCAATACCGTCGTTACACTGTGGTTGTTGTACTTGTGATGTGTATACCGCAATAGTACGAGCAGGTGCGGTGTTTCCTGGATTACTTGCTGTAATCGTATAGTTCGTTGTTCCATAAATAGGACCAAAGGTGTCACTTCCGTCTACTGCGAAATTTACTCCGTCGATTTTTACATCTGTACAATTAGTCGTTTGCCAGTTGAGGGTGAACGTACTTCCGACAGGTACTGTAGTTTGTGTAGGATAGAAGTTATTAATAGTACATGTTGCGTATGGTGGAGTTACTGGCTCTGCTTTAAATTGTACGGTTACTGTACCTTGGTTACAAAAATCATAAGGACTTGCATCCATCGGACAAGTGTTTTTACCTGGAATATCACCGATACGAAGACCACTTGTGAAGAGTTCATCTCCAGTTTGACCATATGGAAGTGCGATAGGGTATGCAACATATCCTGGACCGTTACCCCACATTTTTACAGATCCAGGGATATATGTTAGTCGTGTAGCGTCTGTGGTATAAAGTGTAGTCGAACCTGCTGGAGCAGAAACTCCGCCGCCAGTAAGTGTCCCATAGAATACGTGCGTGCCTGATTGCGTTGTATTCATTGGCGTTAATCGGAACGTTGCATTTGCTGCAGTGAGATTACCAGTATTGTGGTGGTACAAAATTACCGTCACGACATCACCCGGTCGAACGTTTGTGGTGGTGACACCATAGCCACCTGGGCCAGGGTTTGTTGTTGAGTCTTTTGATCGAACAAGCGGGAGATCGTTACCAAGTGTGTTCCACTGTACTGCACTTGAACCAGACGTTGTAGTTCCTGTTGTTGTACCTGTTGTTCCACTAGAAGTTACTAATACGGGAACGTTTGCAATTGAAGAATCATATACACCAATCGCAGTTAGTTTAAAGTTGTAGGAACCTGCAACCGGCATAGTAAATTGTTTTGTTCCATTGAAAACAGCAGAGCCTACGATGGTATAGCTTCGTCCTGAAAGTGCTTCCGTAAGATAAATGGTGTTACACGCAGTGGTTGCGGTCCATGCTATTGTTGTTGTTCCACCAGCTGTCATTGTATTTGGCGTTGCAGAAGAAGAGAGGATCTTACAACTATTAGGGTCTACTGATGTAGTTGTTGTGGTGCCTGATCCTGAAGCATTAGTTGTGAATGTTTGCACTTCTGTTGCTTGAACCGCATCAGAGCCATCGTCATCGGCAAAAGGGCGCACCCATGCAACATAGCGATATGTGGTATTTGGTGAAAGTCCTGTAACACCCAAAGAGATTGGGCCGTTACCAGTCATATTGATGTCATCTGTGTATGCCCAAGTATTGTCTGGGGTACAGGTTGAACATGCTTTGTATTCGAACCACGCTTTTGATGATTCGTTTGCAGTTACATATCCTTTAAGTGTGGCACTTGTTGTAGTAACGTTTACTGCAGGGTTTGTACTGACAGAAACTGTTGCGTGTGCAACTTTTACTATTCCAACGCTGACTACACAAAGGAATACAATGAAGAGTGCTTTTGTAAGTATGGTTTTCATGGTATGTATTATATCACTTTATAATAAAAAAGTCAATACCTTATGATTAATCAATAAATATACCCATTATTATAGCACAATTATTGGCTTTTCTGTCTATTGTGGTACTATGGACATCTGTGCATAGTTGTTGATTGCTTTGCAAAAAGAGGAAAGTCCGAACACAGTCTATAGTTTCTATAGAAAACAGGTAGTGGGTAATACCCATCTAGAGTAATCTACGAGGTGCGAACAGTGACGCTCAAGTCGAAAGGCGAAAGCTCCGTGCAAACGGATGAACTTTATTGTAAAATAAAGGTGAAACGGCTAAATCCTTACCCCTGTGCAAAGTCGTGCTCGTATAGCAATATACGTGAGAACTGCTTGAGCCCTACAGTAATGTATGGCCTAGATAAATAATCAACGCAATCTTTATGATTGTTACAGAATTCGGCTTATAACTATGCATAGAAACTAAGAACACCTTTGCTGAGAAGGTGTTCTTGCTTTTTTCGTTATTTTAAGGTAGAGTTGGGTGATATGTTTACGATACAAGCAAAAAATCGCGATAGCAAATCAAGTATCTCTTTTATTCGTTCGAACGGCGAGATTCCTGTTGTTGTATACGCATCTGGAAAAGAGTCACAGTCTCTTGTGGTTGCCCAGAAAGAATTTTACAAAATCTATAAAGAAGCGGGAACAGTTTCTCCGGTGACTCTTATGGTTGATGGTAAGGCTATAAATAGCTTGATTCATGATGTTCAGTTTGACCCACTTACGAATCTCCCATCTCATGCAGACTTTTTGATTGTTGATATGAAAAAAGCTGTACATGTTTCTGTACCACTAGAATTTGTTGGTGTTGCGCCAGCGGTTAAGAGTGGTCTTGGAATTTTAGTAAAAGTGATGCACGAGATAGAAGTTGAAGCATTGCCAAATAACATTCCACATGCGGTCAGTGTTGATATTTCAGGTCTTGATACAATTCAAAGTCAAATTAGCGCAGAACAAATTGTACTTCCTAAGGATGTGGTACTTCTAACGAAACCTACTGAAATTGTTGTATCTATTGCTCCACCAAAAGAAGAAGTTGAAACAGCTCCAGTCGATCTTTCTCAGATTGAAGTTGCAAAGAAAGGCAAGAAAGAAGAGGCAGAAGCTTAGTTTCACTCTCTCGGCTAGCAAAAATGGTAATAAACATGCTATACTTACGTCAACATATGTATAGCATGTTTTATTTTTTACAGCGCAAAACAAAACGGTCTATGACTGTTGCAATTACTAGCATAATTCCAATGGTTCTTATCTTTGGGTTCTTTATACCTACCATATCAGTGCTTGCACAACAGACCGATTTGCAAGTTGCACAATCTGACCGAGCAAAACTCGAAGCTGATCTCAAGCAGCTCGAAGCAGAAATTGCAGCAAAACAACAGCAATTGGATGGTCAAAAAGGGAAATCCGCTTCGCTTTCTCGTGATATTGCCATACTCAAGACACAGATTGGTAAAGCGCAACTTGATATCAAAGCGAAAAATTTGGTAATCTCAAAACTTTCAGGTGAAATCACTAACAAAGTAGCAAAAATTGAAACACTCGAAGAAAAAGTAGAACGCGAGCACGATTCTTTAGCTCAGTTGTTGCGTAAAACTAACGAAGTGCAACAAAACTCTATTGTGCACGTACTTCTCTCTGATAAATCACTCTCAGAATTCTATCAGGATCTTGATTCTTTTCAGTCGATCAATGAGGGAATAAAAAATTCGCTCAATACAATCCGTGGGATCAAAACTGAAACGGAATTAGAAAAAAAGACACTAGAACAAAAACAAGACCAAGAACTTGATGCTCGAGCAGCTATTGAGAAAAACAAGCGTTCTATTGAAAGTGACCAAAAGGAACAACAAAAACTTCTTTCATTTAGTAAAGATAAAGAAAAAGAATATCAGGCTGATATTGCCGCAAAGCAAAAAAAGGCAGCAGAGATAAAAGCGAGACTTTTTAGTTTTGCTGGTGGCCAAACAAAAGCCATTCCATTCGGTACCGCTGTTACGTATGCAGAAAATGCGCAAGCGTCTACAGGAGTACCAGCTGCGTTCGTGCTCGCTATTCTTACGCAAGAATCAAACTTAGGTTCTAACGTTGGTAAGTGTTACCTTTCAAACACAGAAACTGGTGCTGGATTTAATATTAATACAAAAGAAACATTCACGAATGTTATGAAACCAACCCGTGATGTTAAGCCGTTTATTGAAATTACTTCTCGGTATGGTATGGATTATTCAAAAACGGTTATTTCTTGTCCGATAAAAGGAGTTGCTGGTTGGGGTGGCGCGATGGGTCCTGCGCAGTTTATTCCTTCTACTTGGAAGCTTGTCGAGAGTCGTGTTGCTGCGGTCACTGGTTCATCAAATCCTTGGAATGCACAAGATGCTATAACTGCTTCATCTGTATACTTAGAGGATTTAGGAGCTTCAAGCACCTATGCTTCTCAAATACGCGCAGCATGTAAATACTATGGATCTGGTGGTTCGTCTTGTACATATGGTAAGCAAGTTATGGGACGGGTCACAAGTATTCAAGCAGATATGGATTATCTTAAGCAATATGGTGTTTCTCGTAGATAATCTCTGAGACTTGTCAAAAACCTTTTATAATGCTATATTAACCCAGTATGAAAAAAGACATTCACCCAAAAAACTACCGACAAGTACTTTTTAAAGATGTATCATGTGATGCTGAATTTCTCTTGTGGTCAACTATTGATTCTAAAGAAACTGCAGTATATTCTGTCGACAAGAAAGAATATCCACTTGTAAAAGTTGAAATTTCAAGTGAATCACATCCGTTCTATACAGGCAATGAAAAAATCATCGACACTGCAGGACGTATTGATAAATTTAAGAATCGCCAAGCTGCTTCAAAAAAGAAATAACGAAGTAACGTATAAAAAGTAACTCGCGTGGTTGCTTTTTGTATTGTCGAGTATATATGGATATTCATAATCGAGAAGAATTAAGAAAAAATCACCAGACTAGTTATCTTGTTGATCTTTATGAAAAGCTTGAACAAGAAGAAGAAGTGATTAAAGTTACCATTGCAGATGATGCATCGCTTTTTGAACTTGGGAAAGAAGAATTAGAAGGTATTCGTGCACAACGCGAAGCTATTGAACAACAAATAAAAGATATTCTCGAAAAAGAAAAGCAGGAAGAAGAATTTCCAAACGAAATCATTCTCGAAGTTCGTGCTGGTGCTGGTGGTGACGAAGCATCCTTGTTTGCGTATGAACTTGCGCATATGTATGAACTCTACGCTGATACACATAACTGGCAATGGAAAAAGCTCTCTATTTCTGAAAATGAAGTTGGTGGATACAAAGAAGCTTCTTTTGAAGTAAAAGGGAATGATACTTATAAAACACTACAGTACGAAACTGGCGTACATCGCGTGCAGCGTATTCCTGCAACTGAGAAGAATGGTCGTATCCATACCTCGACCGCTTCTGTTGCTGTACTGCCAATTAAGAAAAAAGTAACTATTGATATTCCGCCTGGTGATATCGAGATGGAATATTCTCGTTCAGGTGGTGCTGGTGGACAGAACGTCAACAAAGTTGAAACAGCGGTTCGTTTGATACACAAACCAACAGGTATTGATGTACGTTGTACTTCTGAACGAACACAGTTAGCAAACCGTGAAAAAGCGATGCAAATTCTTATTGCAAAACTACAACAAAAAAAAGATGAAGAAGAGGCGGCGAAATACGCATCTGATCGAAAAAGTCAGATCGGTACGGCAGATCGAAGTGAAAAAATTCGCACCTATAACTTTCCTCAAGACCGCGTAACTGATCATCGGATTAAACAATCATGGTCAAACATTCCTAAGATTATGGAAGGTGATATACAAAAAATCATTGATGCACTTCAGACCGGAGAGGTTGGAGAGGCGAGTGAGGAGTAATGATTGCAGTAGGTTGTATTTATTGCATGACCTGAGAAAATCTGATATAGTATTCTTCATGCGCGCTTAGCTCAGTTGGTAGAGCGCTCGACTGATACTCGAAAGGTCCATGGTTCGACTCCATGAGCGCGCACATCTTTCTAATAACCATCTCTATGTCAGAAATTAAACGTTTTTCATTGAAAGAAAAAAAAGAAAAAGAAGGTAAGCTTCCGTGGTGGCGAGATGGGTTGTTTCTTTTTATGAATTTGTCAGGATATATTTTGGGTCCGCTCGCGTTGGGATATATCGTGGGATCATACATTGATACGCGTCTAGACAGTGCGCCTTGGGGGCTCGTGAGCGCTTCTGTTCTTGGTTTTATCCTTTCAACTATTGGAATTCTTCTAGAAACGGTTAAGTACTTAAAAAAAGTTGAAAAAAAAGAAGAAAAGTAGTATACTAACGTCATATCACACATATGACACAAGATACTGCACAAACAACAGTTCATACTACAAATGCCCCGAAAGAGGGCGTTTCTCATGATGTTTCAAATGAGCACGCAGAATCCGGTGCTCATCTAGAGCATGCAATATCTCTTCCAGCTGAACCAGTTTTTCAAGTTGGTGGTCTTGAAATATCAAACGCGCTTTTTACAAGCTGGTTGGCTGTTTTTGTTATTATCTTTTTCGCGTTTTCTATTCGCTCTAGTCTTAAGCAGGTTCCTGGGCGGCTTCAAGGATTGTTTGAAATTATTATAGAAGGTGCACTTGAACTTTGTGACCAGGTAACTGGTGATCGGAAACTTTCAAAAAAAGTTTTTCCACTTGTTTTTACTTTTTTCCTTTTTATTTTGATTAACAACTGGATTGGACTTATTCCGCTGACTGCGATCGGTATTGATCATCATGGCGTGTTTGTGCCTTTTATACGAAGTGGTACCGCTGATATAAACACTACATTGGCATTTGCACTTATTGCTGTGCTCGGATCTAATATTTTTGGTGCATTTATTATCGGATTCTGGAAAACTTTCAACAAATACATAAACTTTTCAGGTATTTGGCATTCTCTTAAAAATATTCGAAAAGAACCGATGGGTCCAGTCATTGCGCTCATTACATTCTTTGTTGGACTTCTTGAAGTAATTGGTGAGACTGCAAAAGTTGCATCATTGTCATTTCGTCTCTTCGGTAACGTTTTTGCTGGAGAAGTACTTCTTGTTTCAATATCGTCTCTCGCTGGCTTGGTTGCACCAATACCGTTTATTTTCCTGGAAATTCTCGTAGGTGTTGTTCAGGCTGTGGTATTTGCAATGCTTACACTTGTATACTTTACGATCGCTTCGCATGATCATGGTCATGATGATCATGAAGAGCACCATGGAAGTGTAGATGAAGTAGAAGTTGAAGAAATTATTCACGAGGATGAGAACGTCTCTCGAGTGTTCGTCGTTAAGTAATGATGAATACCCGAGATCCGCTCTCGCGGGTCATTTATTAGGTAATTAGATAAAATATATTATGGAAATTCTTCCTCTTGCAAAAGCAATCACAATCGCAGTTGGTGGTATCGCTCCTGCTATCGGTATCGGTATGATCGGTTCAAAAGCTATGGAATCAATCGGACGAAATCCTGAAGCAGCTTCAAAAATTCTCGTACCGATGCTTCTTGGTGCAGCGTTTGCTGAAGCGATTGCTATTTACGCACTTGTTATCGCATTCTCACTTAAATAAATAATTGACCAGCGAGAAGTTCACTGCGCATGTGCTTGTGCAGTGTCTCCTCGCTAGTATATATCTTATGGATTCATTACTAGGGACATTTCATATAAATTTTCAAGGAGTAGTATTTCAGCTGATTAACTTCTCGGTTGTTTTTACGGTGTTGTATTTTTTTGCTATCAAACCACTCACAAAAATGCTTGATGAAAGAACTGAGACTATCGACAAAGGTCTCAAAGACGCTGATCGTCATGCCAAGCTTGTTAAAGAAGCTGAAGAAGTTTACAAGACAGAGCTTGAGAAGGCTCGCAAAGAAGCTTTCGAGATTGTACAATCAGCAAAGAAAGACGCTGAACAAAAACGTGATACTTTGCTTTCTGAAACAAAGGCGCAAGTAGAAGCAATGCTTAAAGATGGAAAAGCTACACTTGAACGTGAAAAAGAGACAATCATTAAAGATGCACAAAATCAAATGGCTCATGTAGTTATCGATGCTGCAGAAAAAGCCATTGAGGATGTCTTTACTGATGGAGGACTCGATAAACAATTAGTAGAAAAACGTATGCACGACCATGCGATACACTAAATTACCACAAATATATGCTGAGTTGTTGTATGAGGTAACTCATGATATTGATGATAATTCAGTTCCTGAAGTTGTTGCACGATTTGTCTCTCTTGTAAAAAAGAAACGCCCAGGCGATGCCTTTTGGAAAAAAATTCTTTCTGCTTTTACAAAAATATACAATACTCGTGAAGGAATTGTTGAAGCACATATAACACTTCGTTCACAACCTACTAAAGAAGAGAGAGAAGAAATCATCGCGTTCATTCAAGAATTATATAAAGACAAAAAGATTTCTATCAAAGAATCTATTGATCAAAAAGTTCTTGGAGGGGTGCAAATTCAGATAGAAGACAGACTCTTTGATTTTACTATCAGAAATTCACTACGGTCGCTTGAAAAACAATTAACACATAATTAAGTATGGCAACACAAAACACAATTCTCGAAAATTTAAAAAATGAAATTAATAAATATAAAGTTGATCAGCATGAAGAACGAGTAGGTCATGTAACTGAGATATTTGATGGTATAACTCGTGTCTCAGGACTTTCTACTATCAGAGCTTCAGAACTTGTTGAATTTGAAAATGGGGCACAAGGTGTAGCACTTAACCTTGAAGAAGAATCTGTCGGTGTTATCGTACTTGGAGATTCAAAGGGTATTCATGAAGGTATGGTGGTAAAATCACTTGGACGCATTTTGGACATACCTGTAGGTGATGCGGTTCTTGGGCGAGTGGTAAACCCGCTTGGTCTTCCTATTGATGGTAAAGGTGCAATAAAAAGTGATAGCAAATACTTAATTGAACGAGTTGCTTCTGGTGTGATTTCTCGTCAATCAGTTAATCAGCCAATGCAGACAGGTATTAAAGCAATTGATGCGTTGATTCCGATCGGTCGTGGCCAGCGAGAGCTTATTATTGGTGATCGTCAAACAGGTAAAACAGCTATTGCTGTTGACACAATTCTGAACCAAAAAGGCCAAGACCTCTTTTGTGTCTATGTTTCTATCGGGCAAAAGGATTCAAAATTAAAACAAATTGAAGCAAAACTTCGAGCTGGTGGAGCGATGGACTACTCAGTTATCGTTTCTGCAGGTGCTCAAGATCCTGCATCTCTACAATATTTGGCACCGTATGCTGGTGTTGCGATTGCTGAGTACTTTATGGATAAAGGCAAAGATGTTCTTATCATCTATGACGACTTATCAAAGCATGCAGTAGCATATCGAGAAATATCTCTCTTGCTTCGTCGTCCGCCAGGTCGTGAAGCATATCCTGGTGATGTGTTCTATCTTCACTCACGACTTCTTGAACGTGCATGCCGTAGAAACAAAGAACATGGTGGTGGTTCTATTACCGCACTTCCAATTATCGAAACCCAGGCTGGCGATATTTCTGCATACATTCCTACAAATGTGATCTCTATTACTGATGGACAGATCTTCCTTGAGACAGATCTCTTTTACAAGGGTATTCGCCCTGCGGTAAACGTGGGGAACTCTGTGTCACGTGTGGGTGGCGATGCGCAAATCAAAGCAATGAAAAAAGTTGCTGGTACGCTTAAACTTGATCTTGCACAGTTTCGAGAACTAGAAGCCTTCTCTCAATTCGGTTCTGATCTTGATGAGTCAACCAAAAAACAACTTAATCGTGGTCGCCGTGCCGTAGAACTTCTCAAGCAAGCACAATATGCCCCACAAAAAACAGAAGAGCAGGTTATTTCATTGTATGCGCTTACACGAGGGTACATGGATGCAGTTCCAGTTGAACAAGTACGTGCATACGAGTCAGGACTTATTGAATATGTAAAAGTAAACTGTAAAGTGTTCATAGAAGATATTCAAAAAGAAAAAATGTGGACTGATGCAAGCGAAACAGCTTTAAAAGCAACAATTGAAGAATTTACTAAATCATTTCTCGCATAAACCATGGCTTCAGGAAAAGAGATAAAACGTCGAATAGCTTCGTTTAAAAACACGAAGAAAATAACAAAAGCAATGGAACTTGTTGCTGCTTCTAAGATGCGCAAAAGTGTTTCGTTGACCCTGTCTTCACGACCATATGCGACATATGCTGAGGAGATTATTGCTGATGTTATTGCAAAGACTCCACTTTTACTTGAACAACATCCACTTCTAAAGAAACATGCCGCGGGTAAAACACTCATGGTTCTTGTAACTTCAAATCGTGGGCAGTGCGGCGCTTATAATGCACAGATCCTTCGAACTATGTTGCAGATAGTAAAATCTAATCCAACGAAGGTTTATGAATTTGTAGTTGTCGGTAAAAAGGGCGAAGCAGCCCTTCGAAGATTAGGGTTTACGATTGTTGCGTCTTTCACGCATCTTCCAGAATCTGTGTCCTATAGTGACACGTTACCAATCGCAAACTTTATCTTAAGTGAGTTCGAACAAGGACGATACGATGAAGTCACTATGCTTGCTACAGATTTTATCTCAGCGCTTTTACAAAAACCACATGTTAAAAATATCTTACCGTTTGACGTTGCCGAATCAAAAGAAAATACTAACCATCAAGCACAAACTTTTACTTTTGAACCAAGCATCTCATTCATCTTTGATACTTTGATTCACAAAATTTTCCGCATAGAAATATTTCAGATGATCCTTGAGTCTGTAGCCTCTGAACAATCTTCCCGAATGGTCGCAATGAAGAATGCAACTGATGCAGCTGGTGATATGATAAGTGATCTAACGTTGGTTTATAACAAAGCACGACAGGCAAGTATTACCAAAGAAATATCAGAAATTAGTGCCGGAATGGC
>CAZQCV010000005.1:0-26304 GCA_964591665.1 uncultured Candidatus Saccharibacteria bacterium | reverse complement strand
AAGCACGACAGGCAAGTATTACCAAAGAAATATCAGAAATTAGTGCCGGAATGGCGAGTGTGAGTTAAAGTATGAAAAAAGCATTTCTCTTAATGTTGTCCTTGTTTCAGATAGTGTTGGGGTCATTGATTGTTAAATTTTTTAATCAATCAACACTAATCACCGATGGACAAGGAGGTGGTTTCAATGGTGGAATATTTCTCTTATCCATCTCTGCTCAATGGCTTCTTGTGATTAGTGTCATTTCTTTATTCTGTCTATTTTTTTCTCTTATTTGGAATAAAGGTGTTGTAGAAAATAAAAAACTAGTACTATTTTCTATAATCCTCAGTAGCGTTTACATAATCTTAGTCTGGTTTAGATATTTTTTTAGAAATTATTAATTAATGTAAAAATCATATGAAAGGAAAAGTAAAACAAGTTATCGGTCCGGTTGTCGACATCCACTTTGAGGAAAATATTCCTGATGTATACAACGCCCTTGAAGTCATGGTTGATGGTAAAAAGTTGGTTCTAGAAACAGAATACCACCTTGGCAACGGTATGGTTCGTGCTATTGCAATGGACTCTACCGATGGACTCGCTCGCGGTACAGAAGTAATTGACACAGGTCTTCCTATCTCTGTTCCTGTTGGTACAGATACACTTGGTCGTATCTTCAACGTGCTCGGTGAAACCATTGATGGTGGAAAACCAACTGCAACAACTGCAAAAAAAATGCCTATTCATCGTCGTGCACCAGAATTCGTTGAACAAGCGACAAGTGTTGAAATTCTTGAAACTGGTATCAAGGTTATAGATCTCATCTGTCCTATCATGAAAGGTGGTAAAGTAGGTCTTTTCGGTGGTGCTGGTGTGGGAAAGACTGTTGTGGTTCAGGAGTTAATCCACAATATTGCTTCAGAACACGGAGGATACTCTGTGTTTGCTGGTGTGGGTGAACGAACACGTGAAGGTAATGATTTGTATCATGAAATGAAAGATGGTGGTGTGCTCGATAAACTCGCTATGGTGTTCGGACAAATGAATGAACCACCTGGTGCTCGTCTTCGTGTAGCGCTTACTGGTCTTACTATGGCAGAACATTTTCGAGACGAAGCAGGTAAAGATGTGCTTCTCTTCATTGACAATATTTTTCGATTTACACAAGCAGGATCTGAAGTATCAGCACTTCTTGGACGTATTCCATCTGCGGTAGGGTATCAGCCAACACTTGCAGGTGAAATGGGTGCGATGCAAGAACGTATTACTTCAACAAATAAAGGTTCTGTTACTTCAGTGCAAGCGGTGTATGTGCCTGCTGATGACTTAACTGACCCGGCACCTGCAACAACATTTGCACACTTGGACTCAACGGTAGTGCTCAACAGATCGCTTTCAGAGTTGGGTATTTATCCAGCTGTTGACCCACTTGATTCATCATCAACAATTCTTGATGTTGCTATTGTTGGGCAAGAACACTATGACGTTGCTCGTGAAGTGCAACGTGTACTACAACGATATAAAGATTTGCAAGACATTATTGCGATTCTTGGTATGGAAGAACTTTCTCAAGAAGATAAAGAACTTGTACTTCGTGCTCGTAAAATTCAGAAATTCTTGTCACAACCGTTTTTTGTTGCGGAACAATTTACTGGACGACCAGGACAATATGTATCTCGTGCCGAAACAGTTCGTTCATTTAAAGAAATCCTCGAAGGTAAACATGACCATCTTCCAGAAGATGCGTTCTACATGAAAGGTTCTATTGATCAAGTCATTGCAGCACAGTAGTTAACTATATGGCAACAAAAAAAATACAATTCAAAATTTTGACGCCAGATCGTGTTTTGTTTGATGAGCAAGTTGATCAAGTGACTTTGCCAACACTTGCAGGTGAAATTACTATACTGCCAAATCATATACCACTCGTTACTCAACTTTCTCGAGGAGACATTGTTGCGGTAGTTGGTGATGAATATATCCCTGTTGCTGTAGTTGGAGGTTTTGCACGGATTGATGGTGGTGAAGTTGCTATTCTTGCAGACTTTGCTGAACATGTTTCTGAACTTACCGATGAGGCTATTACTGAAGCAAAGAAACGTGCAGAAGAGCTTAAGAAAAAAGCTCAGAATGAAGAAATTGTTGATATGGAGTATTTCCAAGCAGAATTAGCCCGATCGATTACTCGTGCAAGTGTGGGTGATAAATGGAAAGTAAGAAAATATAGAAGATAAAATATATGAAATATCAAATCTTACTTTATTATAAATATTGCAACATTGAAGACCCTAAAGTTGAAATGGAACGTCAACGTGCTTTTTGCGAGGCACTTGATCTTAAAGGGCGTATTATTGTTGCAGAGGAAGGGATCAATGGTACTCTTGAAGGTACTGTAGAAGCAACAGAAAAATATGTTGCATGGATGAAACAGAACAAAAAATTCCGTGATATTCACTGGAAAAAAAGTGAAGGTATTGGTGATGCATTCCCTCGGCTCTCTGTAAAGGTACGCAAAGAGATAGTTTCGCTCCATCTTCATGACCATGACGAGGACATTAATCCTAACGAGCTTACTGGTACGCATCTAGCACCAAAAGAGCTTCGAAAGTGGTATGAAGAACAAAAAGAATTTTACATTGTAGACATGCGGAACGATTATGAATTGCTCGTAGGTAAATTTGAAAACACCGTTTTTCCTGGACTTGAAAATTTTAGAGATTTAAAAGAAAAGCTGTCAACGATTGAACATCTCAAAGATAAAACGGTTCTTACGGTGTGCACGGGAGGTGTTCGTTGCGAGAAAGCATCTGGACTCCTTAAACGTGAAGGTTTTACCGATGTATATCAACTCGATGGTGGTATGGTTTCTTATATGGAAAAATATCCAGGAAAAGATTTTAAAGGATCACTCTATGTTTTTGATAAACGAAAAGTAATGCACTTTGAAGACGAAAATACACACGAAGTTATTGGTAGATGTGAACTATGTAATAAACCAAGTGAGACATATGTGAATTGTGCAAATATCGATTGTCACAAGCATTTCATTTGTTGCACCGATTGTGGAACTGATAGAAGCGTCATGTGTAAAAAACACACCTTTGCGAGAAATCCACAGGTTGCATAATAAAAATCATGATATACTAAATATATCTGGTCGATGTAGTAAAAACTACACTCAATAATATAAGAACTGCGCGTCCTATCCGCGTGGTTTTTATTTTGGGCTAAATAGTATATACTATCGATATATGTATACCATCATTACTGTTGTCCTTGGAATGATTTCGTTGATTCTTCTTGACGTGGTCTGGGTTCAAGGTATTGCCTTATCCGTATATAAAAATATGTTTCCGTTGACCGCTTCGTTTAATATAGGACCTGCGCTATTGGTATATTTTATACTTGCAGTTGCTATAAGGTATTTTGTGGTTGGTGCAGACCGTGGTCGAGTGCGTGCGGGAGGAGTTTTGGGTAGGGGATTGTTACTCGGTCTTGTTACATACGGTGTCTATAATCTTACAAACCTTGCAACCCTTGCAGCTTGGACGGGGGTTTTCAGTCTCATTGATATTGTATGGGGAAGTATTGCTGTTATGTTGGCATCTTTATTTGTTTTTCTTGTGTTACCGTTTTTTGAATAGATTATTCTTATGACATACGGAACACTTTATATTATTGCGACACCGATAGGAAATCTCGGAGATATTACGTATCGAGCTGTTGAGGTGCTTAAAAATCTCGATGTGCTCTTCGCAGAAGATACACGGACAACAAAAGTGTTGCTTGATCGGTATTCAATACATAAAAAAATGTATTCGTACAATGCTCATGCTACAAACGCTACGCATGCAAAGATTGGTGATTTACTAAAACAAGGTCAATCGGTTGGTCTTGTGAGCGATGCTGGCACTCCCGGTATTTCTGATCCAGGTAGTCTTCTTGTTTCGTATATATATAGTACATATAAAGATGAAGTAACTGTCGTACCTATTCCGGGAGCAAGTGCACTAACTACGATCATATCTGCATGTCCACTCGACACATCTTCGTGGGTTTTCTACGGTTTTTTACCTCATAAAAAAGGTAGAGCTACTCTTATTCAAAAAATAGGCGCAAGTGATATGACTAGTGTGGTGTATGAGTCATCTCATCGTATTATTAAATTCTTAGAAGCTCTCATCCCTGTACTTGAATATACTGATAAATATGTCACGATCGGTAGAGAACTCACAAAAAAATTTGAGGATATTTATACAGGAACGCCTCGTGAAGTTCTAGAGTATTTACAAAAAAATCCTTTAAAACAAAAGGGTGAATTTGTCGTTTGCATCGGCACTCTTGTCAAATATTCGAAAGCATAATCTAGTAATATTCTCTGTTTTTATAACATCCAGTATGGTATACTATTGAAGTATGACATATACTCAAATCATCGGTCTTACCGGATTATTGCTTATAGTAGTTCCTTTTATAGGGGTGCCCGTTTTGTGGAAGTATATTATTGTTGCACTCGTCGGGATTTTCCTTATAGTGCTTGCGTATACTCGCAATGCCCGTCGTAAATTTCATAAAGTGTATAGCACTAAAACTTTTACAGAATCTGTCCCTGAAACTATAGAGGCAGCTGCAGATACCTCTGAAACCTTATAAATAAGAGATCTTTTGTATGATTTTTGATAATAAGAAAAAAATATTAAGTTATGCACTTATCATAGTAATAATTGCAGTCTCTTTTTCAATAGGAACCGCTTTTGGGTACTCAAAACGCCCGTGGATTGAACGGGTTAGTGGTGTCGAGCATAAAGAACCACAAGTTGTTACGTCTGTTGATTTTGAGCCGTTTTGGAAGGCTTGGAATATTATAAATGAAAAATCACCGGATGCGGGTAAATTAGGGGATCAGGATCGCGTATGGGGCGCAGTGAAAGGACTCGTGGGTTCTTTGAATGATCCATATTCGACATTCTTTCCACCAGAAGAGGCAAAGCAATTTGCTGAAACCATTGATAATAAGTTTTCCGGAGTTGGTATGGAGGTTGGTATTAAAGACAAAATACTTACCGTAGTAGCGCCAATCAAAGGCAGTCCTGCAGAAAAAGCTGGCATAAAATCTGGAGATAAAATATTTAAAATTGGTAATAAGATCACGAGTGAAATGACTGTCGATGAGGCTATTAAATTGATCCGAGGTGAAGCAGGAACACAAGTTATTCTAACCGTATATCGAGAAGGTGAAATCGAACCGCTCACTATTAAGATTACTCGGGATATTATAAAAGTTCCTGTTGTTGAGTCAAAAAAACGCGCTGATGGTGTTTATGTGATTAGCGTATATAATTTTGGTACAGATGTCGCAAGCCTCTTTCAAAAAGAGTTGCAAGGATTTGTTGCCAGTGGCAGTACTAAACTGATTCTTGATCTACGTGGTAATCCTGGTGGTCTTCTCGAGGCAGCAATAGATATGTCTAGTTGGTTTTTACCTCAAGGCGCAAGTATTGTTACAGAAGACTTTGGATCGAAAGGACAACCACAAACGTATCGCAGTCGTGGGTATACGCTCCCGGTATCAAATCTTAAAATTGCAGTACTTGTTGACGGTGGTTCTGCTTCAGCGTCTGAGATTATGACTGGAGCACTTCAAGAGAACGGAGTTGCTAAAGTTTTTGGTACACAAACTTTTGGTAAAGGATCTGTTCAGGAATTAGTACCACTTACTGCTGATACAGCGATAAAAATTACCGTAGCAAAATGGCTTACCCCAAAAGGAAACTCTATTTCAGAAAAGGGTATCACTCCTGATATTGAAGTAAAAATAACAAAAGATGACTTGGAAAAGAAACGTGACCCTGTGCTTGAGAAAGCAGCAGCATACTTACTCGATAAATAATACTACATATGAAAATTCTTCTCCTCACAGATGTAAAAAATGTTGGTAGACGTGGTGAAGTCAAAGAAATTCCTGATGGATATGCTCAAAACTTTATCATACCTCGTAAGCTTGGTGAGCCAGCAACAAAAGAAAAAATTCAAAAACTTGAGAACTCAAAGCAAAAAGTTGAGTCTGATAAACAGCTACGAACTGAGTTGCTTCTTCGCGAGTTGTTTCGTGTTCATGAAAAAGAAGTAATTATCACTCGAAAAGTTAATGCTTCTGGATCACTCTTTGGTGCGCTTACTGAACGGGAAGTATACGATGCAATAAAAACAGCACTTGAAGTGCATGTGCCACTTGAGCATTTATTTGTTCCTGTTATAAAACATACAGGTTCATACCCAGTTACCGTTGGTGATAAAAAAAAGTTAGGGAAATCTTTTACGCTGACGCTTAAGGTCACTGGTCAATAATATCACTATATATGGCATATCAATCAGAAAACAAAACATGTCAGAACTGTAAAGCCGTATTTATTATACAACCAGAAGACTTTGTTTTTTATGACAAGATAAAAGTTCCGCCACCGACATTTTGTCCAGAATGCTCACATCAAAGAAGATTTACATGGAGAAACACGCATGCACTCTATCATCGCCCCGATAACGTTACTGGTAAGGACCTGATATCTATATATCATCCAGATGTACAGATGAATGTGGTTGACCAAAAGTACTGGTGGAGTGACGCCTGGGATCCATTTGACTATGGAAGCGATTATGATTTTTCAAAAACATTTTTTGACCAATGGAAAGATTTACGTAATGTAATACCATTTCAATCTCTCTCTAATTCAAAAGCAGTGAATAGTGATTATTGTAATGTCGCTGAAGAAAGTTACGACTCATATCTTTGCTCTGCTTCCTGGAAAGTGGAACGAACTATGTATAGTGATTCGATCTCTGAAACCAAAGACTGTTTAGATCTTTGTGCTGTACATAAAAGTGAATTTTGCTATGAAGATATCTATTGTTCAGAAGCATATAAACTTTTTTATTCTGAAAAAACAATTACCACGACAGACTCATACTTTTTATATGATTGTAAGGGGTGCACACACTGTTTTATGTCTTCAAACCTTCGTAATAAAAGTTACGTTTTTGAAAATGTACAATATTCTAAAGAAGATTATTTTGAAAAATTAAAAGCCTATGATTTGGGGAGTTTTGTTGTTATAGAAAAACTAAAAAAACAGTTTGAAAAGCTTAAAGAGCAATCTATACATCGTTATGCAACTATTTTGAACAGTCAAAATGCTACAGGAGATAATATTGACCATGCAAATAATTGTACAGCATGCTTTGATATTAGTGGCGGAGTAAAAGACAGTGCCTATACCTTTTGGGGTGCAAAAGGTCTCAATGAATGTTATTACTGTGGTCCAGGTATTGGTTGGGGTGATACACTCTATGAATCATTTGATGGTGGTGCTGGTGGTGGTAAATTTGTAGCTACATCAGTTGTGTATTATTCAACAGAAGTAGAATATTCGTTCAACTGCTATAGTTGTACTAATTGTTTTGGCTGCATTGGTTTGCGTAACAAATCATACTGTATTTTAAATAAGCAATATACTAAAGAAGAATACTTTGAACTTTTGCCTAAAATAAAAGAACATATGATGCAGATGCCGTATGTTGATAAAAAGGGTAGGGTATATAGATATGGTGAATTTTTTCCGACTGAGCTGTCTCCTTTTGCCTATAATGAAACAGTCGCAAATGATTTTTTCCCACTGACCCAAGAACAGATTTTGGAACATGGGTATGCGTATAGAGAAAAAGATTCAAAGAAGTATGTACCGACGATGCTCAGTGTGTCCATCCCTGACAACATAAGAGACGTTGATGATACTATCGTTGACGACATTATTGCGTGTGATACTGTGTCTGGTTCTTCGAGATGTTCTGGTGCTTTTAAAGTAACATCAAGTGAGTTGTTATTTTATAGACGTCTTGGTATTCCACTTCCTCGTCGATGTTATCAGTGTCGCCACAAAGCTCGCTTTGTAAAACGTTCACCACTAAAACTCTGGCATAGATCATGTATGTGTAAAGTCTCGTCTCATGGACACCAGGAGGCTTGTACGAACGAATTTGAGACCAGTTATGCGCCTGAGCGTCCAGAAATCATTTATTGTGATGACTGTTATAAAAAAGAAGTTTTGTAATATATGGAAATAAGGAACTGCAGAAACTGTAATACGTCGTTCACTATTCAATCAGATGATTTTGCTTTTTATACCAAAATGAACGTCCCGCCGCCGACATGGTGTCCACCGTGTCGATTGTTCCGCAGACTTTCGTTTCTAAACTGGTACAATCTTTATAAAAGAAAGTGTGATAAGTGTGGTGATGATATTATAACCACTCATCATCCAGAAAAACCACATCGTGTGTTCTGTCAATCATGTTATTGGGCTGACGATTGGGATGGTACGGAGTATGCCATGGATTATGATCCAAATAAAAACTTTTTAGAACAGGTTCTCGAACTTCGTGATAGATCACCTTTTGCTGCGCTTGAGTCACTCCACACCTCACTTGTAAATACAAAATATGCAAATGCTATTGCGTATTGTAAAGATTCGTATATGATATTTCATGCTGATTATGTAGAGAAAACTGCATATTCATTCCTCCTAGCGCACGTTAAAGAATCTCTTGATTGTTATCGCGCAAAAAATTCAGAACTCTGCTACGAGTGTATTGGTATTAATAAATGTTATATGTGTTCACATTCTGAAGAATTAGATGCCTGCGTCAGTGTTCATTTTTCTCGAGCGTGTTTTGGCTGCACTGATTGTATTGGATGTGTAAATCTACGAAATAAAAGTTATTGTATCTATAACGTGCAGTATTCAAAAGAAGAGTACTTTGAAAGACTACAAACTATGCGTTTGGATACAAGAGAGGGAAGAGCTCGAACATATGAAGAGGCGTCAAAATTCTGGTTACAACACCCATATCGTGCTACAACAGGAAATAATCTAAACGTCAATACAACAGGGGATTATGTCTACGAATCAAAGAACATAGAACATGGTTATATGGTTTCTTCGGTCGAAGATTCAAAGTTTGTTTCTTTTCTCACACTTGGGCCTACTAAAGATTGCTACGATTATACGGTTTGGGGCGCAGGTGCTGAACATCTCTATGAGTGCATTACGGTCGGCGAAGGTGGGTATAATAATAAGTTTTGCATGCAATGCTGGCCACAAGCACTCGATAACGAATATTGTATGCATGCAGTCCAAACAAATAATTGTTTTGGTTGTGTAAACTTAAAACGTAAAAATTATTGTATTTTAAACAAGCAGTATTCAAAAGAAGAATATCTTACTCTAAAAAAACATATTATCGAAGATATGAAACATCGTCCATACATAGACCCTTCGGGTAAAGATTATCCATATGGTGAATTTTTTCCACTATCGTTTTCACCGTATGCATACAATGAAGCTATCGTAAAAGATTTTTTTCCAAAGACAAAAGAACAGGCGATCAATGAAGAACTGTCTTGGTATGATAAAAAAGAGAATATATACACGATTACGTTACCACAACAATCATTGGCTAGATCTTCAGCTGAAGTCTCAAATGATATTATAGGAGAAGTTATAGATTGTGACACCTGTGGTCTGCCATATAATATTACAGAACTTGAAATATATCTTTTACAAAAGATGTCTATGCCGTATCCATCGTCTTGTTGGAAATGCCGACAACAACGAAGATTTGGTAGGGTAAACAAGCCTGGATTGTTTCAGAGATCATGCCAACAATGTGGTGTTTCGGTGCAAACTTCATATGCACCAGATCGTCCAGAAATTATTTATTGCGAAAAATGTTATCAGCAGTCAGTTGATTAATATAAAAAACACCTTCGGATGAAGGTGTTTTTTATTAGAGAACATGTGCTACTTTTTTTGTAGAAGTTGTTCCATCAAAGTTTCCTTTTCTTTTTGAAGTGAATGAAACTTTACCGTCTTTGAGAGCAAAAAGGGTATAATCCTTACCAACTCCGACGTTCTTGCCAGCCATGATCTTGCTACCGCGCTGACGAACGATGATTGATCCAGCTGTTGCTTTCTCACCAGCGTACAGTTTGGTTCCAAGATACTGTGGATTGGAATCTTTTAGGTTTTTGGCGCTACCGCCCGCTTTTCTATGTGCCATATCGTTAAAATGTCCTTAAATATGTGTTATAATCAACTGTAGGGTATTATATCTCATTTCTTGTAATTAATCAAGTCTTTTATGAACATTTTTAAACATAAGGTGCTTTTAGGCATAATTTCAGTTTGTATAGCAATTATATCGTTTTTACTTGGGTTTCTATTTACTCAGGATATGCTTAGGGAAGAGAACGACCAGGTTCTGATTCAATGTAAATAAATGGTAGATGCAATCTTGAGTTTTAGCTTTTATTTGGTAAGGTTATAAAAAGAGTACTAATGTCGCACAATATATCTTTCGCGACATAAAATACTCCAGTAAGAGTTCATTGAATAATAAAACCAAGATTTTACTTTGTGTCTTCTTCTGGAAAAACTTCGATGAGATCAACATTGTTGCTATTGATCATGAGCATACGGCCGTCTTTCGTGAGCATCTTTGTAAAAGTGCCGTCTTTGATACTATGTGTGTCGATACCACTAAAAGTCTTTTTGCTACCACCACTAAAATGAATGATTTGTGTAACGTATCTGCCAAGTTTTTGTGTTGATGATTGCAAGTTCATACTATCTAGTGTTAATTAGAATAAAACCAATATCAGCATATCATAAAAAATAAAAATCTTCAAAATGAACTCCCCCTGTCCTGTTTTACAGTTTTGCATATGTATGGTAATGTGAAGAAAAACACGATTCATGAAAAAAATACTTACCTTAAACTGTTGGTTACTACCACGTCCAATTTCTTTGGATGCGCCGAAACGACTGAAAAAGATTACAACTTTGATAAAAGAAGAAAACCCCGATATTATTGCCTTGCAAGAAGTCTGGCTTATATCATATATCAAAATACTCGCCGAAGAGTTAAAAGACTATGCTTTCTTTTTTACTGATAATGCTGTATTTAATACAAGTGGATTAGTAACCGCTGTAAAAAGAATACACTACAGTGTGGTGAAATTTGAACAAGATTTTTTTAATCAGAGTTCTACGTTCATCGAGAGATTGAGTAAAAAAGGATTTCACAAAGTTACGTTACCTGGAATAACGGTAGTTAATACACACCTTTTTGATGGAAACTATGGTAAACCCGCAGCCTTAAAAAACACAACAGCAGGTGCATGTACGATTCATCAGTTAGGAGAAATTTTACTGAAAGAAACGTCTCTTGTTGTCGGAGATTTGAACATTGATCAGGAATTTTTAACTTCTATGCCATTGTTCAAGCATAATTTCTTGTACCAGGCTTCAAACAAACCAACCGTTTCAATAAAGAATGAATACACAAATGCACGATGGAATAAAACTATTGTGGATTCAAAATTTGATTATATTTTACCTACCATACAAAGTGGCTTAAGTATAATTGAAGAAGTATTAGATACCTACATGCTTTCTGATCACTATCCAGTAATTGGAAAAATTGTGTAATTATACACAACAAAAATTCGAGTAACCTTTCTTAGGGAAGGTTATTTTTTATTTATCTGAGCATGTTGCCACTTTCATATCTGCGAATAGCTACACGGAATACAATATAGGTAAAGAATAACCATGTTGAAGTTATCGCTAGACTTACTATGACTAGTAGTATTGATTGTTGTTTAATAATATCAATAGGAACTGCACTAGTAAGTAGTGCTGGTACAGCAGTCATAAAAAATATACGCAGTTTTGTCGGGAAAATGGCACCTGGATAGAGTCCTGGTCGAAGAAACAATTCAAATAATTGATTTGATACCGCTTCCCCATCGTACATGAAGAATACTACCAGTGAACACAATAGTCGGACACAGAGAAATGTTATAGTTCCGAGAATAATTCCAATAAAAAATAGTATAAGTGCATACATACTCAGGTTAGAGGTAACCGTATAATATATCACTATAAAAAGACCCATGAGGAGATCGCCGATTGCGGTAACACTGAAAGATGCACCTGATACTTTAAGAAATGTGTTTACTGGAGAAAGCAGTATACTATCGAAACTACTTTTAACGACAAATTGTGGAATATCTACGATACCTCTAAAGAACGAATTTACAATCCCAAAAATGAGCATTGATACGCCAAGCATTGCAAACACATCCGTGTTCGTCCAACCGTTGATTGGTCCAGTTGTTTTCATAAAAAGATACCAAATAACAAAAAAAGTTACGTTATTTATCACCATGCTTATTACGCCAATCCAAAATGACTTCGCTAGTGCATGCGCATTTTTGATGTTATAAAATGCTTCGGTTATAAAATATCTAATGTCTTTCATAAAACTTCTATCCATTTACTGCTAGTCTTTTAAATGCACGTTTTGAGATAAACCACGTCAGTAACCAACAAATTGCAATCCAGAATAGTACGTCTAGGATCAGTACAAATCCGTTCCATGAAGCACTTGGATAGAGCATATATGAAGTTGCTACAGAAGCACCGAAAGGTGAAAAGGTTGCAATGAGTTGCAGTGTCTTTGGGAAAAATGCGACAGGTACCCATGCACCTCCAAAAATCATAATAAGTTTACTTACCACAAAATACACCGGCTCGCTGTCATCTATCCAAAATCCAGAAAGCCCGCAAAGTATGAGAAGTAAACATGTCAGTACTTGTGCAAGAAGAAATAAAACCGTCATCAGTACAATCCATATCCATAATGGCATAGTGATAACAGGTCCTCCGACTAGTAGTACATTTACGATGATTGTTAAAACAAGAGCACTCAAGAAAGCAATAATTCCTTGTCCAACCTGAACAAGTACTTTTTGCCAAATATAGTTCATTGGTCGTAACAGATAGATTTCTATATTTCCAGATCGGATGTCTTCTCTAAATGCTCTTTGTAGATTTCGTAGACCAAGTGCAAAGATAATAAAGTAGATAGACATGCTCCATATTGCATTTTCGAATGGAAGTTTTTCTTGAAGTGCTGGTATGAGTTTGTATACGTGTGTATACAAAACAATATTAAATATGAGAAAAATAACGTGATTTACCATCTGGATGATCACTTTTTTATTTTGGTCTGTCGTATTCTTTGCGACAGTGTAGATGTAGTAAAGACTTCTATACATGGTATTACTCTTTATAGACCCCAACGAGTACATCCTCAAGTGATGGCGCAAGAACCTCAATTTCGCCTGTATATCCCTTATCAAGAATTGTTTTTAGTATAGTGGTTATATCAGTTATCTTTGTGTCGACGTGAAGCAGTTTACTACCAGCACCTTCTGATGAACTTGTAACTCCAGGTGCTTCTATCGTCGGAATATCGATTCCTGCTAGTCTGATACGACGCTCTTTATTTATGAGTCTTCGTAATTCACTAGTTGGTTCATCTACAACAATTTTTCCATGATTTACGATAATAGTTCTGTCGCATACTGCTTCAATATCTCCAACATCATGTGATGTTAAGAAGATCGTCATGTTTTGTTCGCTTCTCAGTTTCCCAAGCATTTCTCGAAGCGCTTGTTTTGCAACAATATCAAGTCCTATACTAGGTTCGTCTAAAAACAAAATTTTGGGATTGTGAATAATTGCACAGGCAATCTCAACTCGCATCCGCTGTCCCAACGATAGTGTTCTGATTGGTTGATCGGTAAATGAAGTTATGTCTAAGACTTGTTCGAGGTGTAAAATCCTTTCTTTAATTTGTTCTTTACTGAGGCCGTACATCACTCCGAAAAGATTGAGTGTGTCTCGTGCTGGAAGGTTTGGAAGCAGGTTACTCCGCTGACCAAAAACCGCGCCGATTTGTTGTACAACAGCTTTTCTGTCATTCTGGGGAGATAATCCTAGAATACTAACCTCTCCACTTGTCGGATACAAAATACCAGTAAGCATTTTGATAGTAGTTGATTTCCCAGCACCATTTGGTCCTATGAAAGCGACGGATTCTCCTTGTTTAATGGAAAAAGTCACATTGTCCACTGCAACTATTGCTTTGCCTTTGTGGTGAAATATTTTATTGAGATTTGTTACTTTAATCATTATCTAGTTACTTTACCACAGTCTGGTAGATTTTCCACACAGGA
Source organism: uncultured Candidatus Saccharibacteria bacterium (assembly GCA_964591665.1). Lineage (GTDB taxonomy): Bacteria > Patescibacteriota > Minisyncoccia > Phycocordibacterales > UBA9973 > CAZQCV01. The sequence continues at coordinate 12,182 of CAZQCV010000005.1, read as the reverse complement.
TCTTCTTCAGGTTTCCAGTTACGTGCCCTTCCCTCTTTGCGGCCGTATTCTTTTATAGAGTACCCAGTACGGCGCCAGTCTTTCTTTGGAATTATTTCCAAAAGCTCTCTTTCTATTTTGTTCGGATCTGTGGCGTTAGACAAATTAAAACGTTTTACAAAGCGGATCACGTGCGTATCTACCGGTATGCCAATGTTTTTATTAAATGCATTTGAAAGCACGGCTACTGCAGTTTTTCTACCAACACCTGGAAGTTTTTGAAGGTCCACCTCGTTATCAGGAACGATACCTTTAAAGTTTTCCAGTAAAATTTTTGCGGTCTTTTGAATATATTTTGATTTACTGTTGTAGTAACCGATGCGTCGGATTATCCGTGCGATGTCTGCCGTCGGTGCGTTGGCAAGTTGTTTTGGTCCTGGGTATTTTGCAAAGAGTTCTGGTGTGACCTTGTTTACCATATCATCTGTTGTCTGTGCTGAAAGTATAACTGCGACGAGAAGTTCCCATGGATTTTTGTAATCAAGAAACGTTGCTGTACGATGATACTTCTTAGATAATACTGGCCAAATCGTTTGCCATATTTTCGCTGCGTGCATGTCTGTTTTCATAAAAACTACTTTAATAAAACAGGAACATTCTGCTCAAATTTTACTATATTTTTTTCTACAAAGTTTTTATACAGTTCAAGTCTCTGCTCCTGTTCTTTATTGAGCGTTGTGATAGGATCAGAAAGTTTTAAAATTTGAAATGTTTGTTTTCCAGAAGTATTTCGTCCTTGACGTACCCATGTCGGCGTGAATGATGGTGTGACATATAGGTGATTTTTTTCTTTTGTGACGTCAAGATTCAGAATACCACCTAGGTCTGTATATACGACGGTCATTGCTGACACAAAATTCCCTAATGAATAGGTGACAAAACATTTTGTACCATCTGTTTTGTTTAAAAATAATGTAGGTTCAAGTACGTGGGGATGTGATCCAATTATAACGTCTGCGCCTGCATCACACAAAGATTGTACAAGTTGTATTTGCGATGTATTTGCAGCTCGTTTGTACTCATCTCCGAAATGTAAACTTACCATAATGAGATCAGGATTCTTTTGTTTCAGTTCCGCGATATCTTCTTTGATTTTTGTTTCATTTATATAATTGAGCATATAGGCTTTATCTTCTGGCAAGGTTAGCCCATTTGTTGCATATGTATAGCCAAGGAATCCGACAGAAATGCCGTTTTTTTCAGTAATACTATACCTATTGTCGGTAGCGTTCTCTTGGGCGCCTATCCCAACAAATCCATGCTTTTTGACGGCTAAAATCGTGTTTTTGAGGCCTCGGGCACGTCTATCTAGGGCATGATTATTTGCAAGCGACAGATGGCTAAAATGAGCCTCAGAGAGGGCATCTAAAAGTGCTTCTGGTGCATTAAACATTGGATATCCACTATATCTGAGCGTCTCCCCTGCCACAGGAGTTTCTAGGTTAGCGAAGACAATATCTTTACCTTCGAATGAATCTTTAATCTTTTCAAAAAAAGTGTCAAATGAGTATGTTTTTGATACACTATCAAATCCAGCCTGTCGCTGTTCATCGTGCATCATAATATCACCCACAAAAGCCATGCGTATTTCTTGCTTTTTTGGCTGTAGATCTTCTCTTTTGATTATTTTTTCTAACGGTGAAGAAACTGCAGTATCTTGTGTACGAAATATAAAGAACAGTACCGCAAAAAAAGCGACAAAGAAAAAGAATCCAAGAAATAATATGCTGTGTTTTTTATTTGATGATGTTTCTGCTGTATTCATAAAGTACTACTGATGCCGCAGTTGCAGCATTTAGTGACTCACACCGCGAATCCATTGGTATAGAAAGTGTGATATCACAAAGTTCAAGTGTTTTTTGGCGAATGCCTTCTGATTCATTTCCCACAATATAAACTGTCGGAGAATCAAATTTCATATCTTTTAGTTTAGTTGTCCCATTCATGACTAGTCCAGAGACTACAAATAATTCATCTTTAAGAGTACGAAGTGTGTGATTGATATTTCCTACTTTTACTATAGGGATACGAAACACCATACCTGCAGACGTTTTGATCACGGTACCAGTTACTGGAGCTTGGTTATGTTCTGGTATAACAACAGCAAGTGCACCAAATGCTGCAGCGGAACGAATAATAGCACCTACATTGTGAGGGTCTTGGAGTTCATCGAGTACCACAATGCAAGGATTAGTTATGTTTTTTGCTTGTTCAATTACTTCATCAAGTGGAGTATAGAGCGAACTTGATTGTATCTCGGCAATAATCCCTTGGTGTGTCGCATCACCTCCTACTTTTGCTTTTGTTTCCTCGTTTTTTAGTTTTGTATATACAATCTTGTGTTTTATCACATGACGCATAAAGTTTTGGTCTTTAATGATTTCACCACTTAGAAAAAGTTTTTTGATTGTACTTGGGCGATTTTGTATTGCTTCGAGAGTTGCATGTCGGCCATACATGTAGAGTGCTTTTTCTTTTTTGAAATTTGTTTTTTTATTCATGAATAGTTATTAGGTTACCAGTTAAAATTAAAAGGGTTTTGGTGAGGTGTCTCTATAATCGTTGGACCGCCTTGTCTTGCTTTTTGGATATTTTCTATAAACACATTCCAGAATTTCGTCTTCCATACAGTGAGAACGTACTCCACGTTTGGGTGTGTTATGAGTTTCTGTATATTTTTTTCTATCTTTTCATGTTCGATAAATATAAAACCCAAAGCAAGTAGCATAATGAGTAAGAAAAAAGTTTTTACCGAGCCGCTACGCAGTTTTTTGTAATAGTTCGTGTGCATAGGTAACTCGTAATATTCCTTCTTCTCGTCCTAAAATTGAAAGAAGCGTGAATGGATCAGGACTTTTCTCTTTACCAGAGAGAGCTACTCGTAGCGGCCAGAGCACGTCGCCTCTTCCTTGTTCTTCTGCATAGCCCCAGAATATTTGTTTGATAGCCTCTGTGCTCTCGTATTGTGCATTATCTGAAGCTTCTAATATTTCTTTTATTTTATTTAAATGTTTGATCGTTGTTTCTTTTGTACTAGTTTTCCATACCAACATAGATGCATCATAATGTGGTTGTTCGAAATAATAAGACAACTCACCTTCTGTATAAAGTTTTGCTATGTCAGAGCCTTTACTTATGCGTTCTAGAACGACAGGCGTAATTTTAGGAATAAGTTTCTCGTATTTTGCATGATCACGAATTTCTTTAGGCATGTAAGTACCAACGTAAAAAATATCCCAATCAAGTTTTTGGCGCTTGATATGTTCTTTGTTGACCCAGTCGAGTTTTTCTTCGTTAAATTTTCCTCCACTTTTTCCAATGCCTGATATGTCAAAACTTTGTATAAACTCTTCAGGAGTTAGAATCTCTCTCTCGTCACCTGGATTCCATCCAATAAATGACAGGAAGTTGATCATTGCTTCAGGTAAATATCCTTCTTTTTTGTAATCGAGAAGGTCTTTTGCGCCATCTCGTTTTCCAAGTTTTTTCTTGCCATCTGGACCCATGATTGGAGGCAGTGTTGCGATTTCTGGCCGCTCGATTTCAAGTGCTTCATAAAGTGCAAGAAATTTAGGTGTAGAGGCAATGAACTCGTCTGCACGCATGATGTGGCTTATTTGCATCTCAAAGTCGTCAATGATATGTGCAAAGTTATATGTTGGATATCCATCACTTTTAATCAATACAAAATCATCAAGCGCTTCTTCACCTGCAGAAAGTTCTCCGCGTACGAGATCATTCCATGCATACTTTTTGATTGGGGTTTTGAAACGAAGTGGTTTTGTTCCGTCCCATACAGGAGGATTTTCTGGACGATAATCACGAAACAAGAATGGTTTCCCTTCAGCAATTGATTTCTGTCTAAATGATTCTACTTCTTCTTCTGTGTATGGATCAGCATAGGCAAATCCTTTTTCTAGTAGTTTTTGGGCGTATTTCATGTATAAATCCAACCTATCTGATTGAAGATATGGGGCATGTGGCCCACCTATATCAGGACCTTCATCCCACTGGATGCCAAGCCACTTAAGTGATTCCATAATATGTGCTATTGAGCCAGCAACTTCTCTACTTTTGTCGGTATCTTCGATGCGAAGAATAAAAGACCCTGTATGTTTACGTGCGTATGCCCAAGCATATAGTGCAGTACGAACACCCCCTACATGCATAAATCCTGTAGGGCTCGGTGCGAAACGTGTGCGTACTGGTCGAGGTGAACTCATGAACCTTATACTACTACGATTCGTGTTTTATGCCAATATCGATGATTGCTTGAGCGATCGTGCGTGCTGCGTCTGGTCGTCGAATTGTTTTAGCACTTTCAATCATTGCTTGCTGTAAGTTTGGATTATTTAAAATGTGCTTGATTTGATCTGCGAGAATTGATGCGGTGAGGTTTGATTCTTCGATAACCACACAAGCCCCCGTCCGTGCATAGCTGAACGCATTTGCTGTCTGATCCCTGCTCACACTCGGTTTTATAGGAATAATAATAGAAGGTACTTCCCATTGTGCGATCTCAAAAATCATAGAACCTGCACGTGAGATAAAGAGTGTTGCGGTGCCAGCTGCATATTTTAAGTCTGCGGTGGAAAGATTTTTAAATATGTGATATCGATCCTTGAATTCGTTTTTATCGAGTACTACTTGTGTTCTATATACTGTTTCTTGGTATAGTTTTTCACCAGTCTGATGAATAACTTGCGCATATGGCAAAATACTTGGTAAGACATCAAGAATAGTATCGTTTATAATCTGTGCCCCCTGTGATCCTCCGACAACGACAATAGTTGGTATACTTGGGTCGAGTTTAAAATACGTATGCGCACCCTCTTTTACTTTTTGGAGTAAATCTCTTCGTATAGGTTGTCCTGTTTGTGCAGTTTTATCTTTTGGGAAAAGAGCATACGCTTCAGGGTATGATACAGCAATACGTTCTGCAAACTTTGCTGACCAAAGGTTCACACGTCCTGGAACAGTGTCTGATTCGTGAATTACTACTGGTATTCGTAAAATTCGTGCAGCAAAAACTGCGGGAAAGCTCGCATACCCTCCTTTACTAAACACTACGTCAGGATATAAACTAAAAACTTTTAACAATCCAACAAATGATCCCCATGCAGTCCTAAACCCATCGAAAAAGTTTTGCGCAGAACTATATGTTCTTAGTTTGCCTGCTGGTACAGAGATAAACTCAATTTGATTTTCAAAAAGTGCTGCCTTATTGTACTCAGTGTCGGCCATGTAGTACAACTTAAACCCAAGAACTTTTTGTTCCTCGAGTAAGGTATTAAGTTCTTCTGCGACAGCGATCAGTGGCCAAAAATGTCCACCGGTTCCTCCTCCTGTTAAAAGTATTTTCATAGTGTTTCTTTTTGATAGCGTGAAATATTAAGTACAATACCAACCAGCCCAAGTGAAATCATAAGTGATGTTCCTCCATGACTCATAAAAACCAATGGAACACCCGTTAATGGAATAATACTCGTAATTGATGCAATATTCAAGAAGCTTTGTGCCCATAGTATAGTAATAATTCCAATCACAAGTATCCGTCCAAATCGATCTGGTGCATAATAGGCAATTCTGAGGCCTCTAATTGCAAAAGCCGTATAGAGTAATACAATAAATACAGATCCAACAAATCCAATCTCTTCTCCTACAACAGCAAATATTGAGTCGCCTTGTGGTTCAGGTAAGTATCCAAATTTTTGAATGCCTTGACCGATACCTCTTCCAGTAAGTCCTCCAGAACCAATCGCAATAAGTGATTGTTGTAATTGGTATGAAGCTCCGCCTGGATCATGACTAGGATCCAGAAATGTCTTAACTCGGTTTTGGATATATGGTGTTGTAAGACCGACAATAACAAGGAGCATAACTGCACTCGTTCCCATGATGAGTATGTGCTTGATTGGTGTTCCCGAAACAAAAAGCATTGCACTTCCTGCTATAATCATTAAAACAAGACTCTTCGTGTCTGGTTGTACTAATAAAAGTATTCCCGCGAGACCAAGCATCACGATTAAAGGTAGTGTGGTAAATCGAGCGTCTTTTGCTTTTTTCCCAATCCAAGAGAACCATGTTGCTGCATACAAAATAAATCCACACTTTAGGAATTCTGCAGGTTGGAATGAGGCAAAGCCAAGTGAAACCCATCTCCGAGCGCCACCGTGTTCATACCCCAGTCCAGGGACAAAAACAAGAAACATTGATAATAATGTTACAATAAAAATTACAAAAGCGTATTTTCTCCAAAATGTATACGGAAGCCAGAGTGTTAACGACAAAGCGCCAACACCACCGATGAGTCCAAACACCAATTGGCTCACTAAAACTCCATAAAACCTCGTCTCGCTTCTTGCGAGAATTCCCAAAGTTGCAGATACAAAAACAATTGCTCCTACGGTAACGAGTATGAGTGTGATCCACAGAAGTGTTTTGTCTACAGGATGTGAGGTTTCTTTTCTCATAAAAGATATCAATATGTTTTATCGAGTAATACTAGTATAACACCTATAAGAGCTGACATAGTTGTGATTATCCAGTATCTCATGGTGACTTTATATGGTGGCCACCCAATTGCTTGAAAATGATTATGTAGCGGCGCAACTAAAAATACTTTTTTATTTCTTATTTTCTTAGAAAGTATTTGAAGTATGTTAGATAGTACGCTTATTACAAGAGGAAGTGCTATTATAGGAAGTAGTAATACTGTGTCAGTAATTAAAGCTATTGTTGCTAATACGGTTGTTAAACCCATGGTTCCTGTATCAGAGAGGAAAAATCGAGCAGGTGGAATATTGAACCAAAGAAAAGCGCACAATGCACCTGTAATTGCGAGACAGAATGCAGCAAGATCTCCCATACCTATACTAAATGCAATAGCACTATATGCACCGAAGATAATTGCAAATACACCGCCAGCTAGTCCATCAATTCCATCAATAACACCGCCAGCATAGGTTCCCGTGATGACGAAAATAAAGAATAACACAAAGAACAATGATCCGATCTCGTACGGTCCGTTAAAAGGTATATGTATAGTATGTATATCTATTTTATAATAGAACCAGAGTGCTATTGCTAGTCCACTGATTGCAACAATACCTATTCGAAAGCGTAAAGAAAGTCCTTGCGCTTTGTGTTGTTCCTGGCATACTAAGTAATCATCAACAAGACCAACGAGAGACATTCCGATGAGGACCGCAAACGGAATCCATGTTTGACTTCTCGTTAGGAACGAAAGACTTCCAACTGGTGAAGTTCCTGGTAATAACATCAAAAGTATAGATGTCAGAATAACACTTCCCCAGACAACAGTCCCTCCCATTCGAGGGGTTTTTCGCTCTTCGTCGTTATGTAGTTTTTGTGTGATGGTTGCACTCTGTCCATCCATGGTTGTTTTTACACTTCTTTTTTTCCAAAGTTTCTTACTATACAAAAAATTTGATATAGGAAACGTGATTGCGATTCCTATAATAAAAGCAACAACAGCACTTGTTATACTTTGTGTAATGTTATTGATTTCCATAGCCTAACTCGTTAAGGATTTCTCTGGTAACCACACGATCGTCCCATGGTATAGATCCAGTAGGAAGAATCATCGACTGCTCTGCTCCTTTACCAACAATAAGCACAATATCGTTCTTGGTTCTGCCAGTGAGCGCAAACCGTATTGCTTCACGTCTATCGTGAATAACAAAAAGATTTTTATCTTTTATCATACCGAAACTTTCTGCATAGCGAGCTATATCATTGTTAATATCTTTCGGATCGTCATCGTATGGGTCTACGATAGTGATGATGCCAATATCAGCTTTCTTGGAAACTGCTTCTGACATCTCACCACGTTTTCTCTTGTCACGTCCGCCACCTTCTGCTCCGTAAATAATACAAATTTTACCATCGCCTTTTTTTAATGCATGTGCCGCATCCAGAAGCGCATTGATTGATTTCTTTTCATGTGCGTAGTCGATAATCACAAGACATGGAGCGTCTTTAGTTATAATCTCCATCCTTCCAGGAATACCTCCCAAATTCTGTATTCCCTTCTCTATTTGGGTAGCAGAACCACCTTCTTTGAGTCCGATAATAACTGCAGGTAAAATATTATACACATTAAATTTTCCAAGAATAGGACTATGTATCTTTAGTTTTTCAATTTGAAAAGTAACACCAGTTGAAGTTTCTTCTATATTGAGTGCGCGTTTTTCACCACTATCGATACCGTATGTAATCACCGGTACTTTACTGAAGCCACTCATGTATTTTGATTGTGAATCATCAGCATTGGTGACCATATAACTGGTCTCACTTTTTAATGATTCAAATAAACGTGCTTTTGTACGAGCATATTCTTCAAATGAATTATTATGTGAAGGTAGATGTTCAGGACTAATATTCGTAAATACGCCAACATAAAAGTCTATACCGAGATGTCTGTGCTGTTTTATCCCTTCTGACGTTACTTCCATGACCGCATATTTACATCCGCTCGTTACCATTTGTTTGAGTAACTTTTGAATAATCCATGGACTTGGCATAGTCATATGGTATTCATTCATATATTCTTTTTCACCAATTCTGATGTTTGCGGTGCCAATTAGGCCTGTTTTATGTCCACAAGCGGTTAGAACTGCCCAGGTGAAATTCGCACTAGTTGTTTTACCTTTTGTACCGGTGATCCCAATCACTTTAAGTTTTGTAGAAGGAAAACCATAGCAAAGCGCTGCCAAGTATGCATTACTTTTGTGGTATGCGAGCACCCATGATTCTGGTATATATTTTTTGAATATAGATTTCATATTTATTGTTGCTCTGCTTCAACGATACTTTTTTGTTTATTAGTAATCTCTTGATGAAATGTTTCCCAATCAGGTAATTCTTGTTTATTTCGAACGCCAAGAAATGCATATAATTCTGCGGTAGCGGTGTAGATATATTTTCTTGAATCTAAGGGGTGTGGTAGCTTTTCAATAAAGCCTCTTAGTAACAATGTCTTTATGATAAATGAAGAGTTCACTCCACGAATATAGTCTATGTCGCTTCGAGATACACCATCGCTGTAGGCAATAAGTGAAAGTGTTTCGAGAGATGATTTGGTGAGTTCTTTGCTACGTTCTTCTTTTTTGATTGTTTCGATTATTGTGGACATTGCAGGCGCAGTAAAAAGACCAACGGTTGTGTCTGTTTCTATAAGTGTAATACCTCTATGTTCAAGTTGTTCTTTGAGTGTAAAAACAGCTTGATCATACGTGATGTCATCCCAAGTAAACATCTTTTTAATTTTGTCTTTTGCTACTGGTTCCCCAAAATAATAAAGGATTCCTTCAAGTTTTTGATCATTGTTCATAGTATTATTCTGCAAGAGGTATGGTCTCTCTATTTGAGATAGTCATATCCTCAAAATTATTATTTTGTAAGACATCGATGATTCCATTTCGTACGAGTTCCAACAGCGCCAAGAAAGAGACGATTGCGTGAACCTTAATTTCTTTTTCTGTTGCGTCTGGGTATGCGACACGTAGATCACTAAATTTAAAGGTAAATGCTCGCTTCACTCGTTCTTCCAGGCTATTCATCATTTCATCTATACTCATAACCCTCGTAATCTGTATTTGATGCAATTTTTCTTTTTTCTCTTCAACTTCCTGGTTTCTGAAAACATCAGCGATATGAGAGCGAAGCATTTCTCTTGTTATATTTTTATCAGGTACAAAAATCGGTACCTCTTTCTCTTTTTCTTGGCGTTCGTAAAGGGTTATATTTCTATACGATTTTTCTACAGCCTCACTTATTCTTTTAAGGACTTGATAGAGTTTTAACCGATCTTCAAGATTAATAATTTTGTCTTTTTCTTCTACGGTCAAATCGAGAGACGGGAGAAGTGAGCGAGATTTGATAAGAATCAAAGTTGATGCAATGATGACAAAGTGTGTAGTATCGAGGAGGCTGTATCCTGGGAGTTGTTTTATGTAACTGATGTAGTCATTTGTTACTTCCGAAAGTGAGATTTCATTAATGAAAAGTTTTCTCACTTCGATCAACTGAAGTAATAGATCAAGCGGTCCTTCAAAATCCCCTACTTTGACTTTGTACGGTGAGAAAATAGATTCAACTGGTGATTCGCTAGTATCCATGTATTTCTATAGTACAACATTTTTAAAATATTAAACAGTTGGACGCTTCAATATAAGTTCTTCTTCCGGAACGTCTTTATTCAGATTTTCTATAATTTTTTCAACTATTGTTTCTGGATCCATGTAGTCCTTATAATCTTTGGGTGGATTTTCATCAAAAAGATGGGTCTTCATTCCTCCCGGATAGATAGAGTATATCTTAATATTACTATCTTTGTTTTCAGCTCGTAACGCTTTGGTAAATCCTGCAGCTGCCCATTTACTTGATGAATATCCTGAAATAAGTGCTTTTCCGTCAAGCGCTGAAGTTGAGATTATGTTTATGATAGTTCCCTGTGTTTGCATCAACATCTGTCTCAAGGCGTATTGTGAACCATATATGAGTCCAAATACGTTAACATCGAACATATCTTTTACCCTATCAATAGAAATATTTTCTATTCGACTTTCTGGAATCCAAATACCAGCATTATTGATCCATATATCGATTCTGCCAAACTTTGAAACAACTTGAGTTACAAGGTTTTGAACGTCTTTTTCTTTAGATACATCACAAAGAACACCCATGGTACCAAGATGTGAAGTTGCATTTTCTAAAGAGTCCTTTCCACTGGAACTTAGTACTACTTGCGCACCATCTTGGATAAATTTTTCTGCCAGTAGTAAACCAAGTCCTTTACTTGATCCAGTTATGACAATTACTTTATCTTTAAATTGCATAAAGTTAAAATCCTTCTTCAGTTAACCTTTCATCAATTCTGTTCATGTCTCGAGGAAACATACAGGCTTCGCGAATGTTTCTTAAACCAAGTAATTGCATGGTTATACGCTCTGCTCCAAATGCAAATCCTCCTTCAGGTGGGACACCATACTTAAATGCTTCCAAAAACATTTTTACTTTTTCAGGATCCATTTTCCATAGATCCACATGTTTTGTTAACTGCTCATAATCGTTTATTCTTCTACCACCCGAGAGCCACTCGACACCTCGACAAATTAAGTCCATACCCTCATTATACTCAGGGTTTTCTGGATTCGGATACACGTAAAATGGTTTTTGGCGAGTTGGATATCCATAGATAAAGAGAAAATCAGATCCTGTTTCATCTTTTATAATTTCGGATATCTCTCGTTCGTCTTGTGGATTCGTATCTTTTTCTCCTCTAACATCACGTCCTGTTTTCTCAAATATCTTTTGTTGTACTTCTTTGAGTGAAAGCGTCGGTGTCTTTTCTATCATTACTGGTATCGTTGCACCTAAAATTTTCAATTCGTCTGAATGCTTCACTTCTACTTGTTTTAGTATGTATTTTACTGTTTCTTCAGCCATGTCACGTACATCTGTCCATGAATCAATAAATCCCATTTCTGCATCTAGTGAGACTACTTCGGTTAAGTGTCGAGTAGTTGAAGATGGTTCAGCACGAAAAACTTTATTGACAGAAAAACATCTCTCAAATGCTGACATAACTATTTGCTTATAGAGTTGTGGTGATTGTGAAAGATATGCACTTTTACCAAAATAATCTATTTTAAAAACCTCTGCGCCACCTTCTGCTGTGGCAGGAACCATTGAAGGAGCCTGGAATTCAAAAAATTTATTTTGCTTCATAAATTCACGGAAGGAATCTATCACGGTTTCTTGCACTTTAAAGATTGCTTGATTTTTTGGCTGACGCAGAACAAGGGCTCTGTTGTCAAGTTCTGTAGTCAGGTCAAGGTTATAGCCGGTTAAAGACATATCAAAAGGTAAAGGAGCTGCTTGTGATAATACTTCAATTTTTGTAACCTCAAGTTCAATATCACCATTAACAACATCAGCTTTAATGTTTCTCTCTGGGCGCTTGTTTACGATACCGGTTATTTTAACCACCCATTCCGGACGGACTTCTTTTGCTGATTCAATTGCTTCTGTGTGATTTGGTAATACAACACACTGAACTTTGCCAGACATGTCACGGATATCCATGAACACCATTTTACCTTGGTCGCGACGCACAT
>CAZQCV010000004.1:35657-40171 GCA_964591665.1 uncultured Candidatus Saccharibacteria bacterium | reverse complement strand
GTTTGAAGAGCACCATCTTTTACTTGTGGAATTGCCAAAACACGGATGAGCCCCTCACTTGTTGGGAGTGCTCGCCCTCTATAAAATGGTGGTATGTAGCTGTCAGCGCCCTCCCAAAGTATGTCTATGTCTGCAGGACGTATAATGAATTGCTTCTGTATAAGTTCTCCTGTAACTGGTCGTATAGTGATATCTATAACCGTTGTTGATCCTGTTTCTCCTGTTGTTATTTGGAATTTTTTTTCTCCTGTTCCCGAGAGTTGTGTTTTCCCGCCAACTTTCCAGATAATAAAAGCACTGTTTATGTCGGTTGCATAACTTGATAGGGTCAAAGTTACATTTTGAAGTGGAGGAGGAATCTCAGGGTCACTCAAGACAGTTATATCGTCTTCTGTTACTTCGTATTGTGCTTGAGTTTTTTGCGTGATGCCAAAAAATCCATACGTTCCCGTGAGAAGAATACCTATAAATAGTAACGTATAGAACTGCTTCATACGTATACTAGTATATCATGAGCGATACCTACTTGTCAGTCTAATTTACCGGATTTCCAGGAGCGCCAGCTTCAGCTGCTTCAAGCTCTTTTTTCGCTTTTCGTATAGCAAGAACTTGTGATGGATCAGAGGTGATGATTTGTTCCTCTGTATATGAAGAAATAATTTTTATAGCGACGTGTTTAAGTCCAGCAAAAAATATTCCTTCCCCTACTCCTGATTCTAGGAGTAGATATTTTTCTTCGTCAGTTAAATTAAAAGTCTTCTGCAAAAGATCCATTGCTGTAGGACTTTGTTTTAGTAGCAATTGGATAGATGAGTTCGTAACAATAGGCACTCCATAAGGACTTTTCATAAAGTCTCCCACGTCTTGTGTGATTGTTGCAAGTCCTAGATAATATTTACGTCCACGTTTTGCAATTGAAAAGAGGAAAGATGCGGTATCATCTGATTTCATCATCCACCACGCCTCGTCGACAACTAGCAATCTTTTTTTGAGTGATTTACGAACTGCGTTCCAGATAAAGTGTGTGACGATATACATTGCAACCGGCTTCAACTCGTCTTCCATGTCTCGTACAGAAAACACAACGAATTTTCTATTTATATCTACGTTTGATGGTTGATTTAAAAACGTTGACCATGTTCCTTTTGTATACTTTGTAAGTCTTGTCATGATAGACTCTGCACCTTCCATTCCAGCTAAAACCATTTCAAAATCAGATAACAGTGGCGGTTCTATATTTGCAAAATCTGACTCAGCGGTAATATCTTTGAGCGCATAGGTTTCTGTTATTGCACGGTCTACAAGTGCATCTTCTTCAGGCGTAAGACCTCCTAACATAAGTCGGAAAAGACCCACAAGATTGATAGTATTTGACCGAAGTACATCTGCAGGTGTTTCATCTGCTTGCGGTACGGGAAGATCAAATGGATTGATATGGTGATCAGAAGAAAGAGAGATATTAAAATATCGTCCGCCTACTGCTTCAGCAAGATACTCGTATTCTCGTTCTGGGTCTATAACGATTACTTCTGTGTCAAACATAAGCGTACGAAGAATTTCCAATTTTGTTGCAAACGATTTACCAGAACCAGATTTTGCAAATGTAATAGAATTATAGTTTTCAAGAGAAAATCTATCAAAAATAACCAACGACGAGTTGTGTCGGTTTACGCCATATAAGATACCTTTATCTGAAGTAAGATCGAAAGATACAAACGGGAATAGTGATGAAAGTGGTTCTGAATTGAGTTTTTGATGTACACCAAGTCTATCATCTCCGATAGGAATAACGCTTTTGAATCCATCTTCTTGTTGAAAGAGCGCAGGCTTTAGATATACTAGACGCGCTTCGAGAATTGACTTGATTTCGTTTTCGACTTTATAAAGGTCTTGTTCATTGTCACCGTAAATCGTGATGTACAACCCGACGTCAAACATTTTTTGTTGTGCTTGCATGAGTTGGTCTCGGAGGGCTTCGAGGTCTTGATATGCCGTATCAAGCATTGGATCACGAACGAGGCCTTTTGACTCTCTGGTTGCTATCTGACTTTGTACTTCAGCCACCTTCTTTTGGAACTGCTGGAGTATTTGCGTTGTCTCTATTGGATGAACAAAAATAGAGACGTCAAAAATCTTGTCGAGATTTATAATAGGAGAAAACCAGTTGTCTGTTAGATATCGAGGATATGAAATCACAAAAAAAGTTCGAGCAATCTTATCGCCTAAGTGTACAGACTTTGGTTCTATCTTAAGGGCAGACGGCGCGATAATGTCTCGGAATTCAAGAGTTGCCGCTTGGTATATTTCTGTGGGAAGTACGGGAATAATACCACCCGTGGCTGTTTTTAATCCACTTGTTTCTTCTTTCTTTTTTCCTAAAATAAAATCAAATATTCCCATATTAGTGCTCTGTTTTTATAGCTGCGGTTGCCTCACCAGGATTAAAAACTTTATAAAACAACTCTATAGTTTCTTCTGTTCCTAGCTGAATCGTTTTTACTCCTACACGAGATAATCCTTGTTCAATAACAGAAATACGTTGGTCTAACTGCGATCGTGCTTCTTCAAAAGCTTGAAGATCACTTTTTTCTTGCGTTTGCTGTTGATCTTTTTTACCAAAAAGTGATTTAGTGATACTTCCCGTTGCAGAAAGAGGAGCACTTTCGAAAGGAACTACAATAATAAAGTTTTTCGTCATAATAGATACCTGTTCAGTGAACTGACGGATGAATTCGATATATTCACGGGTCTGTACTTTTAGTAAAGGCTCAACTTGTTCTTTCATTCTATTCTCAAGCAAAGTAAGATACGGACGAATATCGAGACGTCGGGACTCAACTACGATCTGTACAGAAAAGTCGAGCGAATTAAGAAAGTTTTGAAACTGCGTAATTGTTGCTACTTGTTCCTCTCCTGATTTAAGAGAAAGGTTTATTGACGATGCAAGCAACAACGAACGCAACCCACCGCCCTTTAGAACGATGATACCGTCACGTACCTCTTCAATCGGTACAAAGTCTTGAGTTGGATTTGCTTTTGTTGCCATGGTTTCTCTCTTTAGTATACTCTATTTTTATATTTCTGTCTGTACTATTTCTTTCTTTGTGAATCTAAAACGTCTAGACTCCATGCCATATCTTTAAGTTTTGATCCAGATAGTCTTGGTACATAGTTAAAGTCGTCTAGCGTTGGTTCTTGTTTCTTCTCTTCTTGTTTTTTTATCTCTGGCTTTCTTTGTTGCCATAGGTATAGTTTGTTTGTAAAAATATACCCTATCCACGCTTGAAGAGCGAAAGCAAACGGTCTGTTGTTCACTTTCATGAAAGTTAGTGCCCCTGCGAGTGAGACAACAGGAATGATTAGAGGTATTGCAAGATACCATGGTAGAAGTTTCCATATGACGAAAGCACCTCCCCCACCACCGAGCAAGTAAAGGAATTGTTTAAAAGAGAAAGGACCAAATATTTTGTCTTCAACATCAATAAATTGTGGTACTTGAAACTGCATATGCTATATATAGTATAATCTTTTTACGTTAAAAAACAAAAGACCCACGGCGGGTCTTTTGTTTAAATAGCTTCTCTGTATGGATCACCTCCTGTTGTGTTAGGTGGAGTAGGTGTTCCGTTTGGTTTTAAAGTATAATCTGTTGTGGTTTTTTTTGCTACACTTATGGTGTCGATTGTTGGACGATTAGAAGATGTCTGCGTAGGAGTAGCCATATTGGTTGCATCACTTGGTGCCATTGGTGGCATGTCAGGGATGGCAGCTTGTGTCGTCGCTGGTGTTCCCAATGGACTTATGGTATCTATCTTTTTTGGTGTTGCTAGTGGTGCCGTGCTTGCTGTCTTGTTATTGAGCAGATTGTTAATAGAATCCTGCATGCTTTCGTTTACTTTTGGAGATGATACATTCGACGGCTGTGGTGGTGTCGCTATTGCCGATGTAAATTTATTTAGTTCTGTCACGGTGCTTTTTGGTGGATTTTCTATCGATTTTAGAAGATCACTCTGTGTATACTTTGTAGCACTCATGTCTTCTGGTGTTGCTGTCATGGTTTCTCTTCCTCCGATGGTTATACCAGCTTTTTCCATGACCGTTTTTTGCGTTGTATCAACTTTTGTAGGTACTGGCTGTTGTGACTCTTCTGACTCATCAGTGTCTTCAGGATACACTGTTTGTAGTGCTTTTTTAATTGGATCAAAAACCTGTACTTGTATTTCAGTCATGAGGTTATTAAAATCTGCCTCTGGAAGTTTCAAAATATTTTTCATTTCTATAGGGAAATCTCTCGGATGTGTCATTCCTAACAGTACGAGTGTCGTTTCAAGTTCAAGAGTCCCCAACTTTTCATAGGTCATTTTGTATTTCTTTGCCAAATCAAAGAGTTTCATTTGGTAATCACTCGAAGTAATTACTCTTTGTAGTTCCTCAGGAAGTAGTGCAAATCTTGTCTGAAGTTCTTTTTGAACGTCATCGTTTTGGTTGTCTGGAGTTGTTCCAGGTGCTCCGGT
>CAZQCV010000004.1:22933-35557 GCA_964591665.1 uncultured Candidatus Saccharibacteria bacterium | reverse complement strand
CAACTGCAAACCCTATAAGTCCATCTCGAAGCACACCTTTGAGTGTTGCTCCAAGGGCGTTCATACTCAAAGCGTTTCCATAAGTATCTCTAGCATGATGCGCATCATCAGCCTTGTTTTTAAAGTATTCTCGTGCCCTACCTTTTTCTGCATAGTTGATATCTTTATCAAGTCCTTTAATTGAGTCTTTGAAGTTAACAGTAAATGTTTGACCATTTTCTGTATACGTTCCACCTTTTTCTATTGCTTTTATTTTTTCGTTGAATGGTTTGAGTTCGGCTGTTTGCACTGATCGTGCGTTGTCTGCTGCATCTTTCGCTGTTTTTTGTCTATCAAGTGTCGCTTGACTTACTCTTCCTGTTCTATCTTTTTCTTGCTGTACTGCAAAGTTAGCATCTTTTTCTGCTTTTTCTGCTGCTTCGACAAGAGGCTTATTTCTTTCTTCTACTTCAGTTTTTGCTTCTTCAGCTTTTTTCTTTTCGCTCTCTAACTCTTCTTTCTGCTCTTTTTTATGGTGTATTTCAGCAGGATCTCCCTTGAGAACCTCTTCCATGTCTTTTTTCTTTTTATCGTCTTTTGCGATACGGCGATCTGCTTCTGCTCGTGCTCCACCTGCTCGTGCTCCTGAACTGAACTCAAGCCCTGCCATCTTTGCCAGACCACTTCCCGTATTCATGTTTACTCCAAGTCCTTTACTTACCGCACTCATCCCTGGAATTTGTCTCATATCAAAACTTCGTTCAGACATTTTTTTGGCAGAAAGTAGTTTTTTCTGAGCATCCTCAGATTTTTTCTTGAAGTCAGTACCAGCCTGTGTTGCTTTCCACTTCTCGAATTCTTCTGTTGTGGTACCAGTAAATCCATGAGCTCTTGCTCCTTCCATATTTCCTGCTGCAACGTTTTTTAGGTTCTGGTCATTGAGCGTTCTCATTGCATTTGCACCAAAGGTCTTTGCCCCAAGAGCAGCAACACCTCCTGTAACCGCCATTGCACCAAGACCTAGTGCACCTTTAAATGCACCGTCTGCCACTTCACCAAATTGACCAGCCATTTCTTTTGCAATTGATTTTGCCTGCGTAAGTAGACCCATGATGATCATAATAGGTAACGCAACTACGGTTATTTTTTCTACAGGGTTATCAGCTGCTTCAACCATAGGCATTATTGTGCCCAACTGTTTACTTAACAAGAGTATGAGATATATAAAGAACATGAATATTGGAGCATTGAAAGCTGCTGTCGTTAGAGATGAAAACCAACTACTCCAACCAATCTGTCCAAATTTTTTACCCAAAGAAGGTATGAGCGTTGAAACAAACGCAAGAGGTGCAAATATCATTGATACCCACAGTACGCCTATACGTCCTACAAAATACGCACCAGACATAAAGAGTGCCCAGGCTATCGCAATAAGTAATATAAATATTATAGTTCCCATGATAAACATAGAAACTGCACTCGTCTGTTTTACTTCTTCCTTGTCTCTTGTATTTAAAAAGAGTTTTTGAGGATTAATACCATTAACTAACCCTGAAGAAATATCCTTTTCTTTTACGTCTCCTTTTGTATATCCTTGGTCTGTGGTTCCCGTTAGGGACACTTCGTTATAAAATACTCGAGCGAGAATATTTCCTGTGTCTATAATCACTCGACACATAAACATAGAAAAGTTTATGAAGATTGCCACGAGTATAACTTGGGTAACTATTTTTTTGTAATTAACACTATGTAGCCCCAGGATGGTTCCTATTGCTGTATATAAAAGAATGAATATGAAAAAAATATTAGCAAGATCTCGGCAAATTCTCCATCCTTCGTATACAAAAGCGGCTTTGTCTGTGTTGTACATGCTGCTTCCGATACTAATTGCTAGGAATGCATCAAAGATATTACCAGCTACCATTAGTACTACACCACCTATTGCAGTCATCCATCGGTAATATACTTTTGCAATACATTTGCCAATACTATCGCTTTCGGAGTCACTGTTGAAAACTTTAAAACTACAATCCATATACCCGTCCTCGATTCGAGTATTGTCGTCATCATTTACAACTTCGTCTGTTGAACCAGCCCCACCTAGGTCAATGGCATTAGTCGGGTCTGTTGTTAGTGTGGATATTATGACACCATTACTAACTGCCCGATGGGGGCCGATTACAGTTTTTCCTATGAATCCTGGTAGTAGATACAAGGTTGAAAGATCAACATTATCTTCCTTTACTTCAATGTTTACATAGTATTTTGTATTAGGTTTCAATCCTGTAACAGGGATTTTTATATTGTTCCACTTTATTTTTTTAAAAAAATTATTTGCTCCAGTATCATCTTTCATTCCCCAAAAGTACAAACCAATGTTTGCTCTTGAGTTTGTTGCAAAAATTTGTTGAGCATTTGTGAAACAAGAAAGCTGAAATGCACTCCATTTGAATTTCTTAACGCTGGAGTCACCAGCATACTTGTCCTTGTAGTGCTGTACAATCTTGTCTGAAGGTGGTAAAGGTACATTAAACTCATCAGTGTCTACATTTTCTAGATTATCATCAGTTGGTGGTTTTGTTGGATCTTTTAGTTTACTTATCGTCAAAAAGATTCCACGACATGCAGCTGTCTCTGGACTATTAGAAGTTCCTCCTATGACAGAATCCCATCCATTTGGGTTATCATCATTGTCAAAATATCCATTTTTGTTTACATCATCTGCTGCAAATGTTCCGTCAACCCCTGTGTTCATTTTAAGATCCAAAGAAAGCAGGGCCTGGGTACTTGTTACCGTTGGAACACCCCCGATGTCACTAGGATCTGTTATTCTTAGATTTGCGTCATTAAGACGCCAAGGTGTTTTACTCTCGTCGATGTTAAAAGTTTCTACAATTGCCGAAGTGTCGTCTTTTGCTTGTACTATGTTTTCAAAAACAGGAAATACCGTACCGGTGAGTACGATTATCAACAGCATGCCAGTAGTCAGGAATTTTTTTATAGTATTAGGCATCTGTGATACATTGTACCCTATTTACCCTTTGAGAGTAAAGGGTAAAACTAACAAAAGACCTTGGTTATACCAAGGTCTTTTGTTAGTTAAGGTAGATACTCTTTTTCTATTTCATAATCACTATTATCTGCATGATAAAATTTGTCACAAGTTAGGTTAACATCTCTATTTCTCCAGTAGTTGCTAGTGTTTGTCTTTGCTAGTTGATCCCAACAGTAAAACTTTGTTTCATTTGTTATTTTTACTGGTAATAATCCTGCGTCATCAACATCATTTTCTACATAATTCTTTACAGCGTCAAATAGAGTATCTCCCGTTAAACCAGAGCCCAACATGTCTGTCAGTCTTGTATTTGTTGAGTATGCTTTCATTATACTATATACAAGATTCGATTGGTCCGTATCATCACCACTAAGCGCTCGAAGTGCGTGTCCACTACTTGTTCCGAGCTCTGTTTTGAACTTCATATCCATTTGAAGTCCTGTACCAACGTCCAGTATGGTAATATCGGCTAAATCTTCTGAAGGTACTGCATCCTCAGAATATTCACCTTGATCATCGTATGAGTTTGCAGTTGTTCCGTTAGGTAAAGTGAAACTAGTTCCGCCAACTCTTTTTTCTGTACGGCAAGTTGAAAGTTCGTCACTTAAATCTGTATAGTCTTGATAAAGTGTATTATAATCTTTTATTGATTGCGCTAAATTAAAATCATTTGCAACGTCTTCTTCTATACCCGCATATTGTTGAAGCAAATCTCCTAGTTGTACAGTGGTGCTGTTAGGATTAGTCTTTATTTTGAGATATTCTTTTTTAATACTCTCAAGCATTGCCGTTGTTGCTGTGAAAGTTAAATACTTATCATAATACTCTTTTGCTTTAAGAGAAAAACGACGACTACGGGCAACTTTGTCAACCAGCTGAGGGTAACTCGGAATATTATGTTCTAACATATTAAATTTTATGTCTCTTTCAATTTTTTTTTCTGCACGTGCTAATTTATCCAATGCGGCTTGTGCCTTATTGGCTTTTTTGTCACTCTTTGATGTAAGTTTTTTATTTAGAAACTTCTCTGCTCGTCCAAATCCTCTGCTAAGACGGAGTTCCCACCCATAGTCTGGTCCAGGTATACAGTAGTCTAGTTGTTTCAATTTTTCAGACAAACTCGGGATATTTTTTTGCTTATTCCCGTCAATCAGTTCAGTTATTTTCCTATAGTTTTCTTTTACTGTCTTTGTACTTTCCAGTACAGTCTTTTTTCTGGTAAGTACTTTTATTTCTGGTTCTCCTGTTGTTGGATTAGTTATTACTTGTGTCTGGTCAGGAGCTCCTGTAATGAGAATCTCTTCAAGGTCTACAACTCTATTTTGGCTATAATCAAAACCGCCAGCGGCATTTTTTGGTTTTGGTGTTAGTGTATATCCATTATATGACCATTCTTGTTCATTTGTAGCAGGGGCTTGTTTCCCTTTAGAAGAAAGGGCTCCGAGTCCTTTACTTACCATTGTGTTCACAAGTGCATTTGTGATTGCTCCGATACTACTTGAAAGACTTCCTATTACAGAAGATAATGCAACGTTATCTGTCTTACTTCCAATTGCTTTGTTAAGTGACGCTTCTACTACAGAACCTGGAGACATTGATTTATATTGATCACAGTCTTTTTCATCTACATCTGTGATACTAGACCAAAATGATGGGTTACTTGTACCTGCAGTTGCACGAGGATTACTAGTTCCGCCCTGTGCTGCCTGACCACTATTACTATTTCCACCTTGTGCAGCTTGGCCGCTACTACTAGTTCCGCCCTGTGCTGACCGAGGGTTACTTGTTCCACCTTGTGCAGCCTGAGTTGTGCCGCTATTCCCTCCTTGCGCGGCTTGGTTCGCTAATGCTTGGTTTGCAGCAGACTGATTAGCAGCATCTTGTTCTGCTTTACCAACGTTTTTTCCTGGTTTGCGTTTTACACATACTTTCTGATCAAGAAATCCTTGCCCTCTTGTCAGTTCTTTGTCTACTTTCTGTGTTACTGTGTTTATTTTATTACTTAATTCACTTTTTGCAATATTATATTGTCCTAATGGAGTGTTTGCTGGATTGCCAATAATCGCTGCAAGACCTGGCCAGCCTCCTTTTGAGAAGTCTGTAGAAAAGTCTTTATAATTTGGACCTATGACCTTATCGAGTGTAAAAACTGTTTTATCTTTTAGATCTCCTTGTCCACTCACATACTCTTTGATTAACGATACTGCCACACCTTTTCCAAACGGAAAATTCTTTGCGTCATACCCAATCTGATCAATAACACCTTTAACTTCTACATCTGCAAGATTCTTAAAGAATGAACCGGTATTTTCAACGAATTGAGGATTTTCTTCAAATCCACTGTTGATCCAGTTTACTGTGGACTCTGTAAGTTTGTTTAAAAGTTGGCTTGCGATTGCTGCACCAACATCTTCAAGTGCTTTTATTGCCTGGTCTTTTGATACCATTACAGTTTGAGCACTGTTTGTTCCAGCATCAACACCAACTCCAGCGTTTGTCACTGCATCATGAACATCATCTGCTGCTCCCAAAAACGCAAATGTACTGATCGGCTCAAGAATAAAGAAAAGTATTATAAGTAGTGCTGTGATTTGTTTTGTGAACTCGTGTTTTCCCATATATCAATTATACTTAGTTACTAATCCCTTGTCTATTTATTTTCCGAAAAGGGTCGAAGAGCGTTAATGTAGTTATTAATTGCATTAAGCATCATATTGAAACGATCCTCAGTATTTGATAATACAGAAGTTGCCAGAACAGGATTTGTAAATGCTTCCTTCATTGCTTTTGTGTCATCTCTCATACGTGCATATCCATTTATGAGATCGAGATGCACTTGCTCAAATCCTACTGGTGCAGCTATGCGCAACATGTCCGAGGTTGCTTTTGTATACATAGCGATAATAGGGTCAAGCCTCTTGAGCTCATCTGGAGTGCCGTCCTGTAAAGCTTTTCCAGTAATATTTACTGAAATATCATTTCCAAGCTTTGTAGAATTCATTACCTTAGTTACTTCTGAAGCGTAGGCCTCTATATTTTTTTTGTTTGCTGAACCACGTGAAATAATGACACTTTTGTCGTACACTTGGTATTTCTTTATGTTTTTTATGTCCTCAAGAATCTGACTTCCTAGTGTTGAAGCACCATCATCAGTAATGGTTCCTGCCTGCCCGAGTGCAAATCCCGTCTTTGCGATTTGCTGAGCAAGACGTTCTGTTTCATTTAAGTTTTGGGTGTCAATCGAAACACCATCAGTTTCTTTTTTTCTTGCTACTTCTACGCCATCGGGTATCCCGTCTCCGTTTGTATCTGGATTTGCTGGGTCTGTTCCCCAAAATTTTTCTTCCCAGTCAGGGACACCGTCATTATCTTGGTCGCTTTGAGTTAAAGAGGTTACGATGAGTCCAACTTTTTTATCTTGAGGGGCAGATGATCCCGTCCCCCATTTTTTCCATGGTGCAAGTTGGATAACTTGCCACGTACCAAAACCTAGTACAACGACTCCGATGATAATAAGTATTCGTTTTCTAAAACCTTCACTGGGAAGATATTGATTGAGATTTTTTAACATATATACAGTATAGAATATTTGCGTTCCAGCTACAATATAAAAATATTGACATAAGATTATATTAAATGTATAGTAATGAAAAATCAAAGATGAGACAATTAAAAATAACCTCTCGTATCACGAATCGAGATGGAATATGTCTAGACAAGTACTTGTCTGAAATATCAAAATTTTCTCTCCTTTCTCCTGAAAAAGAAGTAGAAATAGCAAAAAAAGCAAGAAGTGGAGAAAAACAGGCGGTTGATTTGCTTGTTGTTTCGAACTTGAAATTTGTGGTTTCTATTGCAAAGCAGTATCAAAATCAAGGATTATCTATATCAGATTTGATTAACGAAGGTAACATTGGTTTGATGATTGCGGCAGAAAGATTTGATGAGACAAGAGGATTCAAGTTTATTTCCTATGCAGTGTGGTGGATTAGGCAATCAATCGTAAAAGCAATCCAAGAACAGACAAGGATTGTTAGAATGCCTGCAAATCAATTTATGCTGATGGATAAAGTAACTAATTTTTCCATCAAATTTGAGATGGAACACTTTAGAGAAATTTCTGACGAAGAGGTTGCAGACATCTTTCATATAAAGAAAGAAAATCTTCCAAGTATGGTTGCTGCATACAAAAAAACTATGCGTCTCTTGATGTTCCACTGTCTGAAGATGGCAATACGCTGTTGGAAAGCATCGCGGATACCAGTTTTGAGTTGCCTGATGAAATTTTAGAGCGTGTAGGAGATAAAAATCTTCTAGTAGAGAGAATTAAGATGCTATTAACTCCAAAACAAGCAGACGTGCTTGGAAAGTTCTTTGGACTTGAAGGGTATGTTCTAAAAAGCCTTGAGGATATTGGTCTGGACTATAATCTTTCGCAAGAAAGAATACGTCAGATAAAAGATAAGGCGATAAAAAGATTGAAAAGAGCTTTCCTTTAATAACTTTTTACCAAATATGTCCTGTGTTCTGCACAGGATTTTTTTATTTACTTATTTCTATCCATTTTTTTATTGTTATATCTTCTGCACGAACTTTTTTATCCAGATTATTTTTTACAAAAAAAATCTCTTTTTCTTCGTTGTACATACTGTCTAAATTGTGCCACAATGTTTTTCTTTTGTGAGCAAAACCTTTATGGATGAGTTCAAAGAACTTTTTCTCATGTGTCTTGTTTTTAAAGTTTTTGTGTGAAATAGTTTCGATAGTAATAATCGCTGAGTCTACCGAAGGCGCTGGTGCAAAGGCTCCGCGAGGTACAACACTAATGATTTTAGGAGTACCATATGCTTTGACTGCAAGTGAAAGTAAACTTTCTTTTTTATCTCGAGCAATCATGCGTTCAGCAACTTCTTTTTGTACGAGTAGTGTCATGTGTGTCGGTTGTACATCTCCGTCCAAGTATTTTCGGATAATCGCTCCTGTTATATAGTATGGGATGTTTGCGACGAGTTTATATGAAGATATGTTCTTAGGTAATGTGTACTCTAAAATGTCCGCTTCAACGAGTGTAAACTTTTTTGCCTTTATATAGTGAGCAAATTTTTCTGTGAGATATGGAATAAGTTCACGATCTTTTTCTATGGCAAGTATTGTTGCCCCTGTTTCGAGAAGTTTTTCTGTAAGCGCGCCTTTCCCTGGTCCTACTTCAAGAACGAGGTCTTTCTCTGTAAGATGACTTGCTTCAATGATTTGTCGTAGTGCTTTCGGTGAATTGAGAAAGTTCTGTCCCAGAGATTTTTTTGCTTTGTGGGTACGGTGTTCGCTCATAGATCATCTAAGTATACTATAGTCTCGTGTTTTTCGTGACGGTAGGACGGCATCTCAGTCATGGTGATAAACGCATCAGGTATTTCGCTTATAAATGACGAAGGTGTTTTTACTTCACGCATACCATACTGTGTGCGGATTTGTGCGTATGAGAGAAAAAGTCTTTCTTTTGCTCTGGTTAACGCTACGTAAAACAAACGTCGCTCTTCTTCTTTGTCACTTTGTTTTCCTTGATCACTTCTGTTGTGTGGGAAAATACCTTCTTCTAATCCTATGATAAAAACATATTTAAATTCAAGTCCTTTGGCGGCATGGACCGTCATAAGACGTACTCCTGCATCATTGTCGTTTAGTGTATCTTGGTCTCCAAGTAATGCTGCCTCGTCCAGAAATGACGTAAGGCGTGTCTCTGTTGGAGCTTCGTTGTATCGTTCCGCAAGGTGCGCAAGTTCATATACGTTTTCTAGTCTTTCCGTACCTTCCTCTCCTTCTGTTTTGTACTGTATTTCTAATCCTGTCTCCTTGAGTACGAATACCACAACCTCACTTGGCGTATGGTGTTCAGCATATGTTTGAATTTTATTGAGCAACTGTGTGTATGTGTGTACTTTTTGCTGTGTCGCGCCTGTTAAACTCTCGATACCGCTTTCTATTAGTTTATCAACACTTGTTTTTCCAATACCTCGAAGTGGTGTGTTGATAGTACGCTTCATGTCGATAATACTGTTTCTATTAAAGGCAACACGTATGTATGCGAGTACGTCTTTTATTTCTCTTCGATCAAAAAACTTTGTACCTAGTACTTGGTATGGAATACGATATTCGAGCAAAGCCTCTTCTATGCCACGAGAAAGAAAGTTTGTACGATAAAGTATAGCAATCTCGCTCGTAGGTACTTTTTGATCGCGAAGCTCAACGATTCGTTCTGCAACCGCGCGTGTTTCGTAATTTTCATCAAACGCAGGCATGAGTTCTATTGCATCGCCTTCATCACCGTTAGTAAACAGTGTTTTATCAATACGCACAGTATTCTTTTTTATAACTGCATTCGCCGCACCGAGAATTGTTTTTGTTGATCGATAGTTTTCCTCTAGAAAAAATACTTTTGTATTTGGAAAATCTCGTTCGAAACGAAGCATGTGCGCCATCTCTGCACCCCGCCAACTATAGATATTCTGATCCGTGTCACCTACGGCACAAATATTTTGTGTTTCGCCGACAAGCAGTTTTGTAAGTTCATACTGTACACTGTTTATATCTTGATATTCATCGATAAGTATGTGTGTAAATTTTCTTTGATATAGTTCTCGTATTTCTGTATGCCTGTTCAAGAGCTGTACTGACTTTAATAATAAGTCGTCAAAATCATATCCTTCTTCTTGGACAAGCGCTGCCTCGTATCGACGCCAAATTGATGCAATGATATGTTCGAGTCCACTATCTGCTTTGTTGGCATATGATTCATAGTCGACGAAAGCGCCTTTCTCTTTTGAGATAAGACTACGAATCATTTTAGGATCGTACTGTTTAGGATCAATACCTTCTTGTTTCATCGCCTCTTTAATGAGTGAAAGTACATCGCTTTCATCTAAAATGGTAAATGTATTTTTCCGTCCAAGCATGTGACTGTGTGATCGGAGTAACATAACGCCGAGTGAATGGAAGGTTTTTATAGTTGGTTTGTGTGGTGTATCGCCGATAAGTGCGTTGACTCTTTCTCGCATTTCACCTGCTGCCTTGTTCGTAAAGGTCACTGCAAGTATGTGATCACCACGAATACCTGTATCAATAAGGTGGGCTATTCGTGTTGTGAGTGTTTTTGTCTTTCCTGCACCAGCTCCTGCTACAATAAGAACAGGCCCTTCTGTTGCGAGAACTGCTTCAAGTTGTTGTCTGTTAAGAGAACCAAGGTATGATTTCATTGATACGTAGTATACCATGACCTTTTACTTTTGATAAAAATAAAAACAACACTCTATTTGAGTGTTGTTTTTGAAAGATCATTTATATAATTACCATCCTGGGCCACCGAACCAATTACTTCGTGGTTGTGGTGTTTGTTGACCATCGTAACCACCAGGATTTGTTAGGTTGCCCTGTCCTCCAGTTCCTAGGTTGTTTATGCCATTCCCCATTTGAATACCGTTACCTTGGACATTGTTATAATTTCCTCCACTATTCCCGTTCCAACCATTCCACCCGTTTGCTTGATCTACTTGGGTGCCGTTACTGTTTCCGTTAAACATACTACCAAATAATCCTTTAAAGAATCCCTTGGTTCCCTGCTTCATCGTTTGTCCCATAGTTGATTGATTTAGGTAACCGTCGTCAGCGATGTCTTTGAGGTTTGTCATGGTAGATTTTGCTAGACGACTCGCTGTTTTATCATCAAGCATGTACGCTTCTTTGAAGTATTCTTTCCATGTACCATATTCTTCTCTGTGCGGGAAATGTTCTGAAATATAGTCACCGAGCGTCATGCCACTTTGAGGATTGTATCCAGCAAGTGTGCTTTCGACATATGCTCCTGGGTTTCTGTGAAGAGCATTCCATGTTTCATTCGTAAAGAACTTATCTTGCCACTGACCTTGTCCTACTGCATTCGCATATTGTGCGGTCTCATGATACATACTGATTGGTGGTTGAAATCCAGAACCACTTGCAGCATTTGGATAGTGATTTATTCCAGTACCTTGTCCGACGCTGTTTGCATAGTTACTTGTTTCAGTATATGGATTTATTATATCATTGTTGTTTATGATTAAATCTCCTTTGATGACTTTACCGTTTAGGTGATCTAGCGATATATTATCGGTAGATGTGATTTTTGTAGCAGGAGCAGCGTCTAACTGATCAATATTAATGTTCTCATGGACAGTGCCATTTGGATCTTCCATAGGAATAGTATCACCGTTAGGATCCTCCATAGGAATTTGTACTTTAACTTCTGGTTTTGGAACAACTACACCATTATTGTCTGGATTGATGACTGGAGATGGTCTATTGTGGAGATATTCATACTTGTGACTATCTGCATAATCAGTTTTTATGAACTGGTCATTCATTTGACTCATGGTGTCTCGTTCTGTGCCATCGAAGAACTCACGAACGATTGGTTGTCCGTTACTATCGACTTCGAGCTGGTATGCTGTCTGGTGTCCTTCGTTCCAGTTTACCCAGCGTTCTTGTGCTCCTTCTACATAGTCATTCCCCATTGCGATTCTGTGTGCTTCACCTGCTGAGAATTTATGAAGATCCTGTTGACCGTCCCAGCCGAGCTTTGTAGCAAGTTCTGGGTTATGTTCAATTTGTCTTCGAAGTGCATGCTCAATACCTTCGCCTTTGTGGATAATTGCATCACTGTTTGGACCAGTTTCTGTAACTGGTGCAGGTTCTGGTCTTGGTGGTGTATCCACTGGTGGATGTATATCA
Organism: uncultured Candidatus Saccharibacteria bacterium; assembly: GCA_964591665.1. GTDB lineage: Bacteria > Patescibacteriota > Minisyncoccia > Phycocordibacterales > UBA9973 > CAZQCV01. The sequence goes on along the minus strand of CAZQCV010000004.1, from coordinate 23,763 downwards.
CTCCAAATCTTATCAGATAGTTTTCCTGCGCCATAACCCACGGCAAGACGGATACCTGCATCAACGATAAGGTGTTTAATACGAGCATTTTTCTCTTGTTTAAGTCGTTGCTCAAGTGCCATTTGCATTTGTTGAAGAGCTTTCATATCAAAACCTTCGACCGTACCAAGTTCACTTTTATTTTGTTCAAATTTTTTATCAATTTTTGCAACGTCTTTATCTGCATTCCAGAATAAGTTTTTTGTACCTACTGCAAGTTGTCCCGCAAGACCAGATATTCCTGCTCGTGCGAGTCGGTAACCTCCATATGCGAGGGCACCACTTGCAGCCACATGTCCTGTTCCGACAAGAATACCTGTTGCAATTCCTGTTGAGAGAAGCATACGGACTGGCTTCGGTAGTTTTGTATACCATCCAAGTGTTTTGCCAATGACGCCTTTCACTTTTTCTGGCAAGATGGCGGTTTTTTCTTGTGCCATCATCTCTTTCTCTTTGAGGACTACTGTATCAAATATATCTTTTGCTTTATATACTGCGAGCGCTTGATCTAGATCTTTACCAGCAAGACCTGTTTTCTCGAGTTCTTCTTTTCTTGTCTGATAGAGATCGTTACCATACCCAGCCAATGCTTCTTGGTATTTTGACTGTGCAGCCTTCATCGCTTCTGCCATTTCTGGTACGTCGTCAAAGTTAACAGTTCCTCCTTTGAGACCCTGCCACATTTTTTGGAATACACCGCGTTTTGATTGAAATTCTTTATATAGTTTTTGGTATTCTGCACGAGCTGTATCAAGATCACTTTTGATTTTCTCATGCTGTTCTTTTGCGAG
>CAZQCV010000004.1:10728-22833 GCA_964591665.1 uncultured Candidatus Saccharibacteria bacterium | reverse complement strand
CTGCACGAGCTGTATCAAGATCACTTTTGATTTTCTCATGCTGTTCTTTTGCGAGACGTGCTTTCTCAGCATCTGCTTCTGCATGCATCGTTCCTGTTTCAACGACGTTACTTTTACCTCCAGAAAGATGATTTTTTAGTGCGTCACTTGCATCATCGAGCTGCCCTTCATGCTTTTCAGGGTTTGCCAAGATAGCTTCACGTTCCTTTTTGAGTTGACGGATCTGGTAATCAAGTTCTTGAATATCTGCAGCGTCCCCTGCTTTCTCATTTGCGCTTTTTTCAGCGAGTTGTTTCTCAAGTGCAGCGATCTGTGCGTCGATCGTTACTGTTGGAGATGTTTTTTGTTCTTTTTTTGCTTCACCTTTAAGAATCGATTCGATATCTTCACCTCTGTGCGCGAGGACACTTTGTTCTTCTTTGGTAAGTTGTTTATTTGCTTTGATTTTTTCTGCTATAGAAACAAGGACGTTAACTGAAATAACGTTTTTATCTACAAAAGTCTCATATTCTTCTTTTGATATAGAAGTTTCTTGTGAAGTAGTCGATTCTTTTTTGTTTGGTGTCGTTGTGTCTTTTGAAATGTCAGCCTCTTTTGTGGTACCTGTTGCTGCTTCATACTTTGCTTTACCTTCTGCGATTTCTTTCTCCAAATCTGTCATCCGTATTTTAAGGTCTTGCAGCTGAGGGGTGATGTTATCATTAGCACCTTTCTCAGCGTCTTTGAGGATATCATATTCTTCTTGGAGACTTGCAAGGATTTTTTGTTTTCCACCTATTTCTTGTTTGAGTTTCTCGAGGTCTGTTTTATTAACCGTAGCTTCTGCCTTTATAGATTCAGCCTCACTTGCAGATGCTACTTGCTTTTCGAGTTCTTCTTTTTTTGAGTTAACTACGTTCTTGTCTTTTGTCCATTGAACCTGACCGTGTTCGTCCTTCCAGAGGTAGTCGTCTCCTTCTTGGTTAAGAATAGTAAAACCTTTGCCTTTTTGTTCGGCAATAATAAGTTTTACTTTGACTTGTACCTTTGCTACTTCTTCTTTCGCTTGTTTTGTTATCTCTTCTGCACCTTTTTTTCCTTCATCACCTGCAAGTGTTGCAGCAGTTTCTGCTGCTTTTGTCCCATCAGCTGCGATGGCACCTTTTGTCTCTTCTGCTTTTTTATTAAAACCCTCCATACGTGTATTGAACAATGTCTCCAGATCATAATCTGCTAAATTATGACCGCCAAGCTCCAAGCCTTCTTTGATACCTTGAAGTTTTTCAGCACTTCCTGCCTTTTGTATTTTACTGATGAGCTCCTTTTCTTCGTCTCTTGATAGAGGTTGTTTTTTTTCCATATACGTGATGAGGTTACGCTTGTAATGATTTTTTTAATGCTTCAATCTTTGACTCGTTCTCTTTTTCTTTAAGATGAGCGATGTATTCTCTGAGAAGTTTTCTGTGTTTTTCTGTGATTTCTTGAAGTTCCCGTTCTGCGTTATCGAACATGGTCATGATTTCCGTCGCTTGGTTTTCTTCGTTTGTAAGATATGTTGTATCCATACATTTTATTATATCACACCATTATTTGCTTGTCTGCATTTTTTGTCGATATATCCGTGACGCTTCTTTTATGAGAGATTCTCCTTGAGATATGTTCAGGTTATTTTGGAGTGTTTTCCCTGTTGGGTCTACAAGATCATAACGAGCGCTTGGGTCATTTACTTGAATACCTGTTTCTGTGGTTACATCCTTTTTGTTTCTAAGTCGTAGCGTAAATCCAGATGGTGTGAAGTATACAATGTTGTCTTTGGCCTCAACAATGTTGTTAAACGCTTTTAATGTATCTTGTGTTTCGTCTTGTTCGCTAAAGTATTGAGACATTGTTTCTAGTGTAGGATTTCCGTTTCCAAATATTCTGGTTCGTACCTCTTCACTCATTCCTCTTGTAAATAGATGTCGTACAGGATGTACTCGTTCGTCTTGTCCAAGTGCAAGGAATTCAAGTTCTGAAAGTTTCTCTTTGTTTTGTCGTAGCTTTCTCTTTCCTCCGAATAGTTTTGCAAGCCAACTTTGTTTTTCTCCTTTTTCAATTTGTTGTTTTAACTTTTGAATTTCTCCGGTTAGTCGTGTCACTTCCTCTTTTGCCTTTTCGGTCTTGATGGACTCATTTGTCTTAGGATTATTTTGTTCCAGTATACTGCGTGGAGATGTTTTCTCTGTCGGAGTGTTTTGCGCTTCTATTTTTTCTTCAGGTTTTTTAACTTCTGGTGTTGTTCCCTGCGCTTGCTTTTCTGGCGTAGATGAAGGTGCTTCGGTTTTGTTTTTGTTAAATCCTTCACGAACGATACGGAGTGCTTCTTCTCGAGATACTGGTTTGAAAGGCTCTGTTGTTTCACCACGAAGCATCTTTATGTAATGGTCAGTCTTGAGCCATGCGTTGTAGTGTGCTTCTACATATGCGTCAAGTTCTTCAGGTGTTCCCGTGATGGTCTTTCTTTTTTCATGAATTGCAGCATACTCTTTTTGTGCGAGTACTGCTTGATTCCAGAGTTCTTGTTGTTTATTTGTTTCTTGGACCTGTTTCTTATTTTCCTTTTCCTGCGGATCCTTTCCTTCTTTTTCTTGGTTTTCTTTCTGCTTTGGTGGATTGACAAGATCTTCTTTCTGGAATTGATATCCTTCAAGTTTTGTTTCCAATGCTCGTTTTTCATTCCACTCTCTAGGAGTTAGATCTTGGTCTTTTTTGTTTTTAAACTTCTCGAGTGATTGCGTTACACTTTGTATGTTTGTATCTATAATTTTTTCTTGTTCTTTCTTTGAAAGTTTTTCATCAAGTGGAATCTGTTCATATCGTAGCCCAAGTGCGGTACGCATTTTTTCTTCGTCAAATGCTTCTTTCTCTGGAAAACAAAGAATCATACTTCCACGGATCAACTGTGCTTCAGGGAAAGATTTTTTGATCTCGTCAAAAACTTTCTCAAGTGATTTTCCTGTGCCAGAGATGAAGAATCCCTTTCCGTTGTGCACGGTAATACTTGTAAGGCCTGCGTCTTTTGCTACTTCTCGTCTGCTAATATATGCACTGTCTTTATTGTTGAGGATGATATTACCTAGCATGGGTGAGTATGTTGGGATACGTCCTGATGCCATGTCTCGGAAAGCTTTTTTTACTCCCGCATATGATCCTTCGATATCTCTAGTTACTTTCTGCGATAAGGTGATTTCTTTTCCAGATTTGTCTTTCCCCACTATCATATTTTGAATATATTCTGGAAGGATATCTTCTCCTTTATGACCATCTTTAAATAATTGTATGAATGCATTAAAATTCTTTGCTGCAAGAATTGATTCACTTCCGTAAAGTGTTTTTGGAAATGTTTTCGTCATGTATTCCCTTCCTCGCCCTGGAAGTACCATGTTGTCTACGCCATTAACAAAAGATACAAGATTTTTCTTCCAGTCTGCTTCTGCTTTATCTGTTTCCCAGAGACCACATTTCTTGAGCATAATATCTACGATTTCTGCTGTTGATGTAGGTGTTCGTTTGTTGCTGTAGTGGTTACCGATATATAGTTTTCCGTCTTCGATAGTAATAAGATCAGAACCTTCTCCAGTATCAACATGTACATTACCTTCTCCACGCTTACCTGGTGCAACAAAGTTTGTTTCTCTCCATGTAATACCCGCTTCATGTAACAAGTACGCGGAGATCTTTCCATCAAGATCTGCTGTAGGAACAAGCGTTTCTTCTCCACCTGGTGGTGTATATTTTGCACCATGTGTTGTTAACACAAAATCTCCTTTTTTAAGGATTGCTTTTATTTGCTCTATTTTTTCAGGGGTGAGTAATTTATCAAGATATGCTTCGGTTGTTTCCGTTTGATTTTTTTTGTTTTCTAGAACAACAGGAGTATTTGTTGTCGGCGTGTTTTGTTCGCGTTGTTTTTTGCGTCGAAGTGCTCCGAGCATTTCTTCAAGATCTGCGGTTGCAACTTCAGATGCTTTTTTCAGAAGTGCTTCATCTGCACCGAGTGATTGCATTTCTTGATATATGCTCTCTCTTTTGTTTTGATTCTTCACATCTTTCTGTTCTCTTCTTCTGTATTCGTCGCGCAAAAAGAGTAGGGCACTATCATTTGCTGATTTTCTGTTAAATGCTACTTGTTCTTCACTCATGCCTAAAGATTTGAGTTCCATTAGTACCATCTCACGATTGACATCATGGACTTCTTTTATCTGCTTTTGTTCTGCCTCAGAAATCACCTCATCTTGTTCAGAGGTTGATGCTTCTTCTGTTTTTTTTTCTAACTTTTCTTTTGGCATGGTTTTTTGCGTGATTCTTTCTTGTAAAATATTTTTATCTTGTTCTTCTATTTGTTTGTTGCGATTCTTTTTCTCTAACTGCCAATGACTGATTCTATCTATGTCTCGCGCTTCTAGTACTTCTTCAGCAACAAACGGTGCTTCTTCGATATCTTCTTCGTCTCTCCACCTAGATTCGAAATCTTTTTCATGGTCATATTCCATCTCTCCTGATTGCAGATCTGCTATATGTGTATTATCTGAATATGCGTTCTTGTCGGTTTCTTCTTTTATACTTTTTTCTAGAATGCTTCTCTGTATTCTGGGTCTTTTTGGTTTCTGTACTTCTTCTTGCGTTTCTCGATTTTCTAGGATTATTTCTTCGCTGTTTGTTTGTGGCATCCCATCTTTTCCTGAATAACCTCTCTCTATCTCTTTTTTATGGTCAGAGATTTTTTGTTGTTTTATTTGTTCTGGTTCATATAGATCAATTGCATCTAAAATATTTTGGATTTCTGATTTTGTATAGTCTAGTGTATCAGGCATCCCTTGTTTCTTCTTCAAGAGTTCTCTTGCTTTATTGAATTCTCCACGGAGTACCATTTTTTCTAAATTTTCGGTGTATTGATAGAGCCATGATTTAGCGTGTACGTTTGCAAAGGCACGACGAAGATCTTCTTGTGCGATTTTGAAGTCTGATAGATCTTTTTCTGCTGTAGGGACCTTCTCACCCATGTAATTATTATATCACATTAAAAACAAAAAGTCAATATATGAAAATGCTGTGTTTAAGGTAAACACAGCACGTTTTATTAGCCTATTTTACTCATGACATCCATACTTTCTTTGTGAAAGTTTGCTGACTCTTCCTGCATGATTGTCCCTAAGTCTGGTATTTCTTGTTGAAGGAAACCAAGAATCTCTTCAGGGCCAGCATTCCCGTTTAAGAGCGCTTCAAACGCCGCCTGTTTCTCTTCAGATAGTGTTGGGATGACGCGCATGAGCACGTTTTGGAAGACGATCTCACTTATCTTTGAAATAGCCGCTTCTTGGTCTTCTGGTGAAAGTGCTTGGAGATTATATGCTTGAATAAGTTGATCGCGAACGTCTTGATTTGAAGTATCCATAGTTGATTGATGTACCCTAAGATGATAATTACGTATCTATAGTATGTAGTATATCACTTATTTTCTAAAAACAAGTGTTTTTCTGTGCATAACATAGGCCGCTCCTTTCTCATAATGCTGTATTTTGACAAAAATTTCATATGTCCTCTAATTTTCCAAAGTGGAAAACTCGATTGACTCTCAGCCGTATGATGGGTACCATTGTATATGACAACAGTGTTGTCTACTGCCTGGATGCTCCCGTTCCCAAGGGATTCTGAACGATTGTAACCTAAAATACCTTTATTTTCTTAACTTTTCTGGTATTTTAGACCTCTATTTGCGTATAACTTCTAAAAATAAAAATCCAAAATCTGCGCTTTTTAAGCCATTTTTTGCAACATATAGCTCTTTTTTGATCCCAGTATTGCTTTTTACTGTGGTATTTAGTGCATCTACGGTACCATTTCTTGCACATGCGAGCATTTTATCCTTCTTTGGTTTTGGAGATAAAGCCCAAGCTGAAAGCATTGATTTGGAACGTAACTCACAAACTATATCTCTTCCAAAGCCGCTAGTGAGCGCAAGTATTATTGCAGAACATGGAAAATATGCGATGGAAGACACCACAACTTCAAGTGAAGCCCTCAAAGCTCATATTGGCCCGCTTGGTAGTGCTGAAGATGCCAAAAACTATACAGCTGACACAATTTCTGTGTATACCGTAAAAAAGGGTGACACGCTACCGGTGATCGCAGATATGCTTGGTGTTTCTGTGAATACTATACGTTGGGCTAACGATCTCGGACCGAAATCAAGTATCAAAGAAGGTGATGTTTTGACGATTTTGCCAGTTACAGGGATTATCCATACTATTAAAAAGGGTGATACGCTCAAGTCTATTGCCAAAAAATATAAGGCAGATATAGATGAAATTGCTCTTTACAACAACCTTGATGCAGATGACAAGCTTGCTTCAGGTACGGATATTATCATTCCAGATGGCGAAGAAGGAACGATCCTTGCTCAAAATACCCCAGAAAAGACAAAAACAACAACCACTAAAGACAAAAATACAAAAAAACCTACATCAGATACTAAATCAAATGAAAATCTTCCACTCTATGCATATGGTAAGACCAGACTGGTTCTCGGCCACGATGGTCCTAATTTCTCAGGTTATTATATTCGTCCTGTTCGTGGAGGAGAAAGAACACAAGGTCTCCATGGTTGGAATGGTGTAGATATTGCCGCTCCTCTTAATACGCCAGTGCTTGCAGCTGCAGATGGTGTCGTTATCACTGCAAAAAATAGTGGATGGAATACTGGATATGCTAACTACGTAGTTATCCGTCACGACAATGGTACACAAACACTCTACGCTCACTTAAACAAAGCAACGGTTTCTGTTGGTCAAACAGTATCACAAGGTGAACAGATCGGACTGCTCGGTTCTACTGGGCGTTCGACTGGTCCGCATGTACACTTCGAAGTTCGTGGTGCAAAGAATCCACTCGGTGACGATCCGAACTACGGATTATAATATCTAAATAGCCTTTCTGTCCTCTGTAACCATGTAGAGGATTTTTGTTTGCTTTTTTGTAAAATTGTGTTATTGTGAGTTGAATAAAAGAATTGACAATGAAAAGAAAAAATTTTTTAGTAAAGACTGCTAAAGAGGTCTTTGCTATAGCGCATAAAAAAGGACATGTTACTTTGGGTTTTGTTCAAGAAATTGAACAACTACTTAAAAATGGATATGGATATTTAACATTACCATCTTCGTTAGATGAAATCGTTGGGATAGCAATGAATCAATTTCAACCGCTTTTGCAAGAAAGTAAAGAGATTCGCGATTCATTCTCTTTTCGTGAAAAAGATGCGTGGGAAGATGATCTGGGTTTAATTCGTCGAAACGGCGGAGAGGATGACAGAAAACATTTTTTTCATGTAAAACCAGAACTGAAATCTATAATCGATAAGCTACTGTCTCTCCATTCTCAAGGTTCTCAACAAATGCCTCAGTATAAAAAACATGAGCAGTTTTTAAGAAGTTCATATATTGTGTACTTTACTGTCAATATGTTTGCTGACCAAGTTGCATATATCATAGACTTATTTTGTGAAAGTGAATTACAGCAATCAATTAAATCATATAGTAAAAGTTCCTTACGACTCTTAGCGTATGAACCGTACTGTGAAGTTCAAGCAGCAGAACATACTGACAAGAGTTTGTTCACCTTTCAATTATGGGCAGATGTTCCAGGGTTAATACTGTATGATTATAATCGTGAACCTATTCATCACACGCATATATCAGGCAAAGTTCTTACATTTTTTGGAAGAAAGATGGAAAAGAGATTTGACCATGTACGACACGATCAAATTCCTCTTGCGATACCCCATGAAGTATCCGTGCCAAGTGACTACAAGAATCAACCAAGAAATTCTGCAGTGTTCTTTGTGCACGATGATACTGAAATTAAAAATTTTCAGCCAAGACTATTAGAAGTACACAAACCTGTGTGACTTCTCTCAATATAAATAAAGCATGTTCGAAATTGAACATGCTCTTTTTTTACGTAATTGTTGCTACGTTTTTTTCTTTTTGGTTTTTGTTGCTTTTTCTGTGGTGCTTATGATGGATACAGGTCCACCACCTTTGGGATTGTCTTTGTGCATTCCTGCTCCAGCGCCTCTCATCGCGCCTACTGTTGTCGTGTGATGTTTTTGGCCATTACGAGCCTTTGTGTTTGTTGCCATGCTGTATATTTTCTCTTACCTTACCGCACTGACTCATTTCTTGCAAGTTTTTACCAGTGTATCTATCGTGGTCTATATTGAAGTGCTTCGAGTATATGTTCGACGCCTATAGTATCTTTACCGTCTAGATCTGCGATTGTTCTTGCAAGTCTTTGTACTCTGTGATATGCACGTGGAGAAAGTCCGAGTCTCTCTGCGCTTTTTGTTAGTATATCTCGAGCTTCTTGGGTTGGTGTTGCATATGCATCAATTTCTTTTGTCGTCATCGTGCTGTTAGTTTTTGTATCATTTCCATATCGTATGTATTGGCGTTTTCTTGCTGCAATAATTCGTTCACGTATCGCCTGACTGCTATCGCTTGTGATATTGGTATCTGCGAGTTTTTCATATTCAATCTGTCCAACCGTTGTCCAAATATCTATTCTGTCGACAATAGGTCCAGAAAGTTTGCGTTCGTATCGTGCGATATCTCCTGGATTACATATACATGCTTTGTGTTTTGATCCACGAAAGCCACACGGGCAAGGATTCATCGCCGCGACGAGTTGGAAATGTGACGGAAATGTCGCACTACCTTTTGCTCGCGCAATAGAAACAATTTTGTCTTCTAGTGGTTGTCGTAATGACTCAATGACGCGTTTATCAAATTCTGGAAACTCATCACAAAAAAGCACACCTCGATGTGCGAGTGTTACTTCTCCCGGTTTTGGTGTTGCGCCACCACCGATAACTGCGACATATGACGCCGTATGGTGTGGTGATCGAAATGGTGGACGTTTTATAAGTGCATCATCGAGAATTCCTGCGATTGAATAAATTGTTGTAAGCTCAAGCATTTCATCTTTTGAAAGTGGCGGTAAAACCCCACGAAATGCTTTTGCGAGCATGGTTTTTCCTGTGCCTGGTGGCCCAGAGAGTGCGATATTATGACCACCAGCTGCTGCAATTTCTAGTGCACGTTTTGCTGTTTCTTGTCCGCGAATATCTTCAAAGTTGATACTTGTCTCGTGTTGTTCAAACGTTATCTGTGTTTCTGGAGTTGGCTTCAATGTATGTGTACCTTTTAGATGATTGACTAATTCTGTAAGTGTTTTAACTCCGTAGATTGTAATACCATTTACTAACGCGGCTTCTTCGCTGTTGTCGTATGGAACGTACACTTCTGTGAAACCGAGTCGCTTTGCTTCCTGAACGAGTGGTAACGTACCTTTGATTCGTCTGATATCACCAGCAAGTGATAGCTCTCCGAGAAACATTTTTTTCTCAGTATCAAATGCTAGTTGTTCTGTCCCGAGTAAGTATGCAAGTGCAATAGATATATCGAATGATGAACCCTCTTTCTTTAAATCTGCAGGAGAAAGTGAAATGACTATTTTTTGATTTTGTGTTTTTGGTGACGTGAACCCACTATTTTTTAAGGCAGAACTAACACGATCACGTGCTTCTTCAACTGCTTTATCTGGCAATCCTACAATCGAAAACGCGTGGAGTCCACGCGAAATATCGATCTCAACAGATATGAGTTTACCTTCTAGAAGATGTGTCTGTGCCGCATATACTCGAGCAAATGACATACAACAAGAGAGTTATTATTCCATGTGCGCTTTACATGTTCGTGCAGCAGGATTTGCTATAAGACGGTCTTCTTCTATTTCATTTCCTGATATTTCACAAATACCGTATGTTCCCGCATCAATCTTTGCAAGTGCATCAACAACATCGTGCCAACGCTTCTCCAGAGTATTGACCACCGAAGTTCTTTCTTCATACTCTTCTGCACGGTCTGCGACATCGTTTTCATCTGATACGTCTCCATTATCGAGTGCTGGAGGTGTTGCATCCCAATCCCCATTTGTTTCATTAAAGACAGCACCGTTAGCTCGAAACTCTTCTTCGAGAGTGGCTTTCTCAGCTTCTAATTTTTGTTTGTAGATATCTGTATTCATATAGTATAAGTATATGTCAGTTATCTGGTTTATACAAGCGAGTTATTATTGAGATATTTTTTTTACCGCAGTCAAACGGTTGAGTACTTCTTTGAGTGTTGATTCTTTGGTTGTTATGATAAGTAAATCTTTTTTCTCTCCAAGAAATGCATAGAAAAACATTGCGGTTCCCGTTTTATCAATAATTGCTCGCGTATCTTGATTTTGAATAACTTTATCTCGAAAAGGTTCTCCTAAAAGGTATTTATTGTCTCCAGAAACATCGATACCAAACAACTGATACCATTCTTCAAAGAGGCTTTGTTCCCATGTCATCATTCCTGTAAATGCTGTAGGATATGAGTCTACTTGCAGAAGTAGGAATGGACCATTTCCGCTAAATGCATGTGTCCCGAGTGTGAAGTTCGATGATAGTGTTCGTTTCAGTGTTTCTGGTGTCTTGAGTTCAAGCATTGAAAAAAGTTGTTCTGTGGTGACTACGGTTGTGCTGGTCAAGTCCTTTTGTGAGAAGTAAATTTGTTCAATCGTATTGAGTCGCGGTGCGACACTTTTTAGTTTTCGTGAGATGATATCTTTTAATTGAACACCTTTTTTCTCAGTTATATCAAGTCCTTCTTGGGTATCGATTCGCACGAGTGGTCGTATTTCAAAACTTGTCTCTTCTATAGGAACGGTTTTTATCTGTTGTTTGTATAGTGCCCAAATGACAAGTGCACCTGCACCGATGATAAGGAGAGATGCTATTCCTGTAAAAAGGATATTTTTTGTAGAAAGAGGACTTTTGTTTTCAGCTGCTTTTCTTTTTTTATCAGCTTCAGCAATAGCAATTTTTGCAGCAGATCCTTGTCCACTTTTGATAACATCAGCAAGGTCACTCGCATACGTGTGCAGCGACTTTTGCTCCTTGTTTGCTCCAGTAAGGTCAAATTGTGCAAGAGAAGGTTTTTTTTCTTCTGATGTTTCTTTAGGTGGCATGTGCTTGTATTATAGAATTTTTTAAATATAAATCAAAACCAGGATGTATATCCTGGTTTTGATTAGTAACTTATTGATGTGACTGTGGCGCGTCGGCTGGTTTGAAGAAATTTTTGTCAGCGTCTTTCAGCGAAAGACTGATACGATCTCTTTCTTTGTCGACACCTACTACTTTTACAGGTACATGCATTCCTTCTTTGAGCAGGTCAGTAACCTTTGCGATACGAAATGGTGCTATTTCTGATATATGTATGAATCCATCTGTATATTCTGAAAGTTTTACAATAGCTCCAGCGTCGATAATCTTAACAACTTCTCCAGTTGTCATGTCGCCCACTTTCCATTCTTTGGTCATGGCTGCAATAATTGCTTGGGCCTTTTCTGCTGCACCGTCTTTACCTGTTATGTATACCGTACCATCATCTTCGATAGTGATTTCTGCGCCAGTTTTTTCTCGAATATCTTTTATCGTCTTACCGCCTCCGCCGATAACAAGACCGATCTGGTCAACGGCGATTTTCATTACCACAATCTTTGGTGCGTATGGAGAGATGTCGGTGCGAGGTTTTGCAATAGTTGCTTCGATAGTATCGAGAATATGTTCACGTGCGGTTTTTGCTCCGCGAAGCGCTTCTTTTAATATATCGACTGGAATACCACCTACTTTGATATCGAGCTGAAGTGCGGTGACACCTTCTCGTGTTCCACCAACCTTGAAATCCATATCGCCGTGATGATCTTCCGGACCTTGAATATCCGTGAGTATTTTATAATTTTTATCGTTATGTTCATCGAGAATAAGTCCCATTGCGATACCTGCAACTGGTCGTGTGATGGGTACACCACCGTCCATAAGCGCGAGTGATGATGCACAAATTGATGCCTGTGATGTTGAGCCGTTTGATGCGAGTGATTCTGATACGACGCGGATAGTGTATGGGAAATCCATTTTGTTTGGGATCACGGGAGTTAAAGCTTTTTCTGCAAGAAAACCATGTCCCATTTCTCGTCGGTTGAACCCACCAACGC
>CAZQCV010000004.1:4537-10628 GCA_964591665.1 uncultured Candidatus Saccharibacteria bacterium | reverse complement strand
GCTTTTTCTGCAAGAAAACCATGTCCCATTTCTCGTCGGTTGAACCCACCAACGCGACCTGTTTCGCCAGATGAAAATGGCGGGAAATTGTAATGGTGCGTAAACCGTTTTGTTCCACGAATCTCCATGCCTTCTATGGTCGTTGCTGTTTCAGGACCACCAAGTGTAAGTACTGAAAGCACATGTGTTTCTCCTCGATAAAAGATTCCTGTTCCATGAAGCAATGGTGAAATACCAGCAACACCAGCGTATAGGGCTCGGACTTCGTCCATACGTCTACCGTCTACACGTTTGTTTTCTTTCAGTGCGCCTTCGTGTACGAGTTCATCGACGACATGGTGGTAGTAATCCTTTGCAATGTTTTGAGTGTCTGTATCATCTACCCATTTTTCTGCAACGAGGTTCTTCCATACATCTTCGAGTTCATAAATATATTTTTTACTTTCTGAACCAAAGATATTTTCTCGAAGCCTATTTCCAATTTGTTCTTCGAAATACGAAATGATGTCCTCAGTTGCTTTTGGTTCTGGCATTACGAATTTTTCTTTTCCAATCTCCTTTGCAATATCTTTTTGCCATTGTTCAAGTATCGCTATTTCTTTCATACCGAGATCAAGCACGGTATCGAGTACTGACTCTTTGTACTCGTGTGCCATTGCCTCGATCATGATTACTTTGCCGTCTTTGCCACAAAGGGTGAAGTCGAGTGTGTATGGTGATTCGCCATCGTTTGCGATATACGGGTCAATAGTAATTTCTGTCTTCCCTTTTGGTGTTCCAATGAGTACTGCACCGACTGGACCGTTCCATGGGATTGGTGATGTTGCGAGTGCAAGTGATGCCGCGTTAATTGCAAGGATACCAGGATCAGAATCTCCGACAGAGAGTACGGTTACGATAACTTGCACCGCATTTTTTATATGTTTTGAAAAAAGTGGTCGAATGGTGCGATCGATGATACGTGACGTAAGCACGGCTTCATCTGATGGGCGACCTTCACGTTTGTTGTACTGTCCGCCAAGGATCATACCTGCTGCGTAATTCTTTTCCATGTATTCGACGGTAAGGTTGAAAAAGCCAGGATTGTTTTTCCCGTCTTTTGACATACATGCAGTTGCGAGAACAACAGTATTTTCACACTTGAGCATAACCGAGCCTTGCGCTTGGTCTGCAAGATCTGAGAACACTGCGGTCATAGTTTTTCCGCCTACTACGACAGAATACTCTTTTGTTTTCATGTTTTTTGATGAACCAAAGACTTTAGTATTGAAATATAAAATTACTTCACTACTACCTGTCTTTGGTTCAGAACTATTACTAATATACACAGAGTATAGCACTATTTATACACGGAACGACATGATTGACACTTACCGATATATTTTGTATAGTTATAAAAAATTTACAATCATGAAAAATTTATCATTTCAGTACCCAGAAGGATTAACTCCTAAAAACCTCTTATTTATGACAAAAGAATATGAAAAGCATATTCCTCTTGTTTTAGAGCATTTACAAAAAAATAAAAGTAGAGAAATTTCATTACTTACTAAAAGATTGACCCACAACGGACAACACAAAGTTATCTCCACACGAATCATTTTCAAAAGCATAGACGATCAAGGATACTTGCACTTTGATAAAATCATACCCATTCCAGGCGAAGACAATGCTTTAGAGCCGATGATTTTGAGATTCGATAACCTATTAGGTGCACTTCCACTGTTAGACGTAAAGATTAAAACGGTTGAAGAAAACAAAAAGATGAACAACTACAACAAGTTCCTTCAAAAAGCAAAAAAAGAGTTACAAGAGGTTTTTTCTGAAAAACAAACCGTGACACTTTCCTTTTTGGAAGAACAAAAAATCTACTATCGCACAGGTAAGATTGAAAAACTGAATAGATCAAATATTGTTTTTGTTCAGGAGTCAGCAATATCTTATAGCAGAGAAAATAATCAGTACATAAATTATGATACCGTTACCGAGTTCCTGGTGTTGCCCTATATGACACCAAATTCAGTATTAATTGGTGTGAGAGTATCTGAATTATCCTTAGCTTAACAAAGCAACAAAATTTGAAGCAATAGATTGTTTTTTACAGTCTATTGCTTTTTTCTTTATTTTATGGTTTAATAAAGAAAAATTAAAAGTATGATAGTCTTGAACAAACCAGCTGCAGAGCTAAAAAATACTGAAGCAAAAACAATTATTGAATTTTTTTCTAAAATACAATCTGCTGGTACGGCAGAACGTTTTATTGAGAAACATCCTTTCTTAGTCAAAGAAGACATTGTGTCGAATTTATATGACTCAGAAGTAATTTTTACGTCTAATACGCTTAAAAACATTATTATTATTCCCGTAAGTTTTTCTTATGGAAATGATGAAAAAAATGAACCAGAAATGAAAAGAGTGGTGGAACTTTTAGAAGGTACTTTAAAAAATCTAAAAAGCCCAATTGCGGTAAACCTCACAGCAGTAAATCTGCCAACGCGAAAACCTATTTTTTGGCGGAACTTTTTTGCTGAAAGACCGCAAATTTTTGAAATCTACGAATAATCTATAGTCGTAAAAAATTATACAACCATAAGCTAGTACACTGTACTGCTTATGGTTTTTTTATTTTCCTCTTCCTGTTCCTATCAAATATCGTCGTGGATTTTCCGAAAGGTCAACAAAATCATCAACGACTTCTTTGAGTTTCATTGATGTTGATTTCCCAAAAGAAATTACCTCTACCTGTGTCATTGTTTGGAGATATTGTACAAGTGGAATAAAGTCTCCATCACCTGAGACGATGATAACCGTGTCGAGCCGTGGTGCCATTTTGATAGCGTCTACTGCGAGCCCGACGTCCCAGTCACCTTTCTTGCTGCCACCTGCGAATACTTGCAGATCTTTTGTTTTTGTTTCAATTCCCATTTTGGTAAGTGCGTCGAAAAACGCTTCTTCGTCTCCTGCTTCTGAAGTGATCACGTATGCGATCGCGCGGACGAGCTTGCGACCTGCGAGTGCGTCTTTGAGTACGTTTTGAAAATTAACACGAGCTTTATATAAATTTCGTGCACTGTGATATAAGTTTTGTGTATCGATAAAAATTGCGACACGTTGTTCTGGATGTTTAATTGCTGACATAAAAATAAATTCTAAATAATAAATAAAAAGAAATAAACGCGATGTTTGTACATATAAAAATATGCGGATATTTCTGTATCTCTAGTATAACACAACATCCGCCATGAGGCGGATGTGAGTTGTTAACCTTTGATTGTTTTCATCACTTCTGCGTGGCGTGTCTTGTCTTTCTTTTCAAGATAACGAAGATGTGTTCGTCGATCTGAAACCATTTTGATAAGACCGCGACGTGAGTGGTTGTCTTTCTTGTGTTTCTTCAAGTGCGTTGAGAGTTCTTCGATACGAGCGCTAAGCATCGCGATCTGAACCTCTGGTGAGCCTGTATCTTTGTCGTGTACTTGGCTCTTTTTGATGACTGTTTGTTTCTTTTTTGTTGCTAACATAATGATTTTATATAAATAGTAACCTGCGAAGGATGAAAGTATTCTAACATATAAATAAAATCTTCGCAAGTACCTCAAAAAATGCCAGTAATAGTTGTTCAGACTACTACTGGCGTGTATTTAACGTCTCCCATGATGGCGACGATGCGTCTCTTCTTTTTTCTTTTTGGAAAACTTCTTGTTCTGTTTTCCTTCTGTCTTTTTATCGACTACAAGGATCTCACTTTTCACTTGTTTGGATTTTTTTGCATCAGCTTGAAGTTTCTCCAAAGTGTAAAAGGAACCCTTTTTTTGTTGAATATAATCTTCCAAGAAATCTTCATCGTAGAGTGTTTCTCCTGTTTCTAAAAAATGTCCCAAATTTATAATATTAATTTTGTCTGTTTCACGACGAAGTGGCGCTGTCCAAACATGTTTATTATAATTTTGGAAATTTTTACAAATAAACAAACTATCATTATCATATTTCCCAATGAACGGAAGTCTTCTTTTGAGTGCGAAAATACTCATTGCCATATTTGCCAATCTGTACATGGCACTCACCGTGTATTTTGTTAAAATATTTTTGCCGAACGTGTTGAGTTCAACAATTTCTGCTATTCTGACATACTCTACTGCGTATGCCCTTTGGTTCACTATAGTTGTTATCTCTGTTTTTATACCGATTGGAAGAAAATTATCTTCATCTATAGAGAAAGAAACTTTTATGCATTTATGCTCAACACCAGCTACAAGCGACAGACTTTTTACTGGCTTTATTCTTCTTTCTTTTGGTATAAAAGGGAAAAATACGACAATTTTTCTTTTTTCAAATCCCAGAAGTTGGTCTATGATGACTGTGAATTCTGGATCAATCGAGAATGCGACCATGTATATATGTTTTTCTTCATAATACGATTCGTTATTTAAACTGTCAAACTATTTTACGACATTAGAAATGAGGTATACTTACAGGTATATGGCAACGGCGATACAGGTTCTCAAACGAGAATTTCTCGAATATATGGAAATAGAGCGCGGAGCAAGTCTCAAAACAGTCGCGAATTATGAGCGATATATTGAAAGGTTTTTTACACATGCACAGATTACAGAACCGAAAGATATAACCGATGATACTATTAGAGAGTTCCGTCTCACCCTCAACCGTGCACCCGGTGTACATGTAAAAGGTCAGACACGGGCAACCATGAAAAAGAATACTCAGAACTATCATTTGATAGCGTTGCGACGATTTCTCAAGTATCTCATGAAACGAGGTGTTACATCTCTGTCCCCTGAACGTATAGAACTTGCAAAAGTTGGCGGACGTCATCTAGATCTCATTTCGACAGATGAACTCAAACGGCTTATACATGCTCCAGATGGCACAACGCTTCTTGGACTTCGTGACAAGGCATTGCTTGAACTTTTTTTCTCAACAGGACTTCGTCTCTCCGAATTGTGTTCACTTAACCGCGATCTCGATCTCTCCAAAGACGAATTCTCTATTCGTGGAAAAGGTGAAAAAATTCGTGTCGTATTTCTTTCTGATTCAGCGAAAGATGCGATTCGTTTATATCTCAATAAACGCGCTGATATGGAGGAGCCCATGTTTATACAACTTTCAAGAAATAAAAAAGATGATGCGGTACGATTAACTCCTCGATCTATAGAACGTATCGTGAAACACTATGCGATCAAAGCCGGTATTTCACGTAAAGTAACACCACACGTGCTTCGTCACTCATTTGCGACTGACCTGCTTTCGAACGGTGCAGACATTCGCTCCGTGCAGATGATGCTTGGTCATGCGAATATTGCGACGACACAGGTGTATACACATGTCACTGACAAACAACTTCGCGACATACACAAAAAGTTTCATAGTAAATAAAAAAGACGTTCTGCATGTTATTGCAAGACGTCTCGTGTGTCTGCTTGTTCTATAAAAGAACATTTAATTTATTTCTACTGGTTCTACATAAAGAATTGGTGTTTTTTGTTCTGTAATCTCTATATCATTAAGATAAACTCGCGGCAATGGTCTCATCTCTATAAGCTTATCCTCAGAAGTTTTTAGTAGGTTACATAACAGTAGTAATGCAACTTTTTTTGTATTTTCATCTATCTTTACGTTCATGACTTCATTTTTTTTATAAGGTCGTATTGTCCTCATTTCCAAATTTGCATTTGGGTTTTCTATGATACATATCTTGGTAACGGCATCTGGCAATTCGTGGAAATCTATTTTTAAATAGTTGTTTTCATTGCTCATAGTAATACCTACGTTACCATTTGTTGGAGTTGCTAAAATTTTATTCATGCTGTAATTTTTTCTCATATTAACACATTAAGAAATCATGTCAAACATTAGTGTTTCTGTGCGAAATGATATACTAGACATATGTCTTACGATTCTCAAAAAAATTTTTTTGAACAAGCATACAAAACGGGTTCAGATCTCTGGACAAAAATTCCATTTTCAATGAAAGGTGATGAACTCTTTAAACATCTTACACCAGGCTCTATGGTACTCGACCTCGGTTCTGGTCGTGGCTACTTCCCTTTTGAGCTCGTGAAGCAAGGTTACA
>CAZQCV010000004.1:0-4437 GCA_964591665.1 uncultured Candidatus Saccharibacteria bacterium | reverse complement strand
AGCGGTGTTGCCATCTATACAACAGAAATGCCTATTTCTGTACTCTATGATATTCCATCACCGCTTGCAAAAAAGTACAAACTCGAAGATGATTCGCACGGTGATCCAAATCATGAAGGTCGTGTGATCGCGCTCGAAATGAAGAAGTTTTATATTGTGAACGTATATACACCGAATGCAAAACCTGACCTCAGTCGACTTCAACTTCGTCATAAAAAATGGGATCCTGCATTTCTCGAATATTGCAAACAGCTAGAAAAAAAGAAACCAGTTATTTTTTGTGGTGATCTTAATGTTGCACACACAGAGGATGATCTTGCAAATCCAAAAGCTAATGTTGGTGAGCATGGTTTTACAGACGAAGAACGAGAAGGAATCGATGTAATTATAAAAAAAGGTTTTGTAGATACATTTCGTTTATTTACTAAAGGCAGTGGTTATTATACGTGGTGGAGTAACTTCGGCAATGCACGCGCTCGAAACACTGGTTGGCGTATTGATTATTTTTTTGTATCAAAAGTTCTAGAAAAAAAAGTAAAAAAAGTTACACACCTTACTGATTATATGGGTAGCGATCATTGCCCAGTGATGCTTGATATTGATTTGTAGGAAAGGTACAATAAAACAGAATTGAACAGACTAGGTTGTATATTGACAAAAAAGTAAAATCTAGTAAAATAGATTAAACAAATATTTTCTAACCAAATAAATCATTACGAATGGGCAAAGTAAAAAATTTCCCCAAAGAGAAACTTCCTCCATGGGGCGAGTGTCTTAATACACTCGAAAAGATCTTACGTCGTTACGAATACTTTTTGGCACATCGAGACTTTCAAGGTGTTGAGCAATGCGATCGTCATATTATGGCAATCATCTTTCCGATTATGCAACACTTAGATTTACCTAAGGAATACAGTCATTTAGTGGAGATTTTCTACACCTGGCATGAGGATATCCAATGGTATCTCTCAAAAAATAAGCCAGAAAACGTATTTTTCCAAAATTTTCAGACTGCTTCATTTACTCATCAATCGTTGATGCTTGAAGATGCTAACATCTTTTTTGGTGAGAGTATGTTTCAATCTTGCATTGATGTTATGTTTACTCAATGTAAAACATCAAAAAGTATAAAATGGCTACGAATTCTTGAAGCGAACCAAGGAAGAATTTGTCTTCCTTTACGAAGTGCAGCAATGCAAAACTAAAAATAAGTAAAACCTAGAGACGCTACGAAAAACCCTGAGCAGTAGCGTCTTTTTTATTTGCCCATTTTTTTCGATGCGTGGTATACTACACGTATGACTGAGGTCTTGCAAACAAATATTTTTTTTATTATTACAAGTGTTTCAGTGGTTGTACTTACAATCTTTATCGGCATTCTACTCTACTATGCAATCAAACTAGTTCGAATTTTCGCTAGATTGGCACATATGATAGAAACAGAAGCTCATGAATATGTTGATCTTTCATCAGATCTACGAGAAGGCGTACGGTCTCATCCACTTGTAAAAATGTTTGTAGGAACGAAAGATACAAGCACTCGTCGTTCGAAACGAGTTGCAAAAGATATTACTAAATAATAATTTATATATTATGGAAAAGAAAAAAATGTCTACTGGTACTAAAGTTGCAGTAGGAACAGGTCTCGCAGCGCTTGCAGTTGCAGGTGTTGCAGGAGCATACTTTCTTTACGGGAAAGATGGTGCAAAGAATCGAAAGAAAGTGAAAAGTTGGGCAGTAAAAGCAAAAGGTGATGTCCTTGAAAAAATTGAAAAATTGAAAGATGTTAACGAAGAAGCGTATCATGCTATTGTTGATGCAGTCTCAGCAAAATATGCAAAACTCAAAACAACTACTCCAGAAGAAATCGCACAATTTACAAAGGAAATGAAAAGTCACTGGAAAGGTATCAAAGCAGAATTTGCTCCAAAGGTAAAAACAAAAGCGAAAAAGAAATAATACTTCTTCCAAATAAAAACCACTCATCAATGAGTGGTTTTTATTATACTTATTTAATGATGATAGGAATATCGAGTGTGTCTGGATTATCAGAACCTGAACTGTTGTCCTCGGTAAAATGTATCGTTGCTTTTCCCTTATAGTCTTCTTCGAGTGTGATCGTTCCGGTATATACAGATGATGGATCAGTCATCCAGTTTTGATTATTTGTCGTGAACGGTGTGTCGCTACTAATTACTTTACCATTTTCATCTTTTACTTGAATGACTCCCGCAACTGCTTCGAACACTCCCCAACTACAGCCGAGTTCTTTTGCTTTAGTGTTATTTACTATTCCACTTACACTCAGCGGAAATGAAACCTTTGTACTTGGTAGTGGTTCTATAACAGTGAGCCCACATGCTGTTTGGGGTACACTGTTATAATGTTCAACGATATCAGTTCCTTGTGTCTGACTTTTTTGCGATCCTGTATATCCTAAAATGTACCAAATACCTCCTGCGATAATAAGTGCAGCAATAATAAAGATTGCGATAGTTTTTAGATGTTTCATAATGTCTTGAATTCTACTTAATGTCTATAGGTACAGTATACGATTTTTTGATGCAATCTTCAATTCTGTTGTATTTTTAAATCACTAAACGACTTTCTTGTTAACTCCGTGTTTCACACGGAGTTTTGTTATTTCATTTTCGTTTACCGATTCCTTTTTTTCTTTACCTTCTTCCCCTTTCTCCCTCAATTCTCTATCGGACAGTGTTTCAAGCTCAAGGACACGAGCACTCAAATACTCAACAGTATTTAGTTCTGGTTTTTCGAGTACTTCTTCGAGTAGCGCGTGTAACATCCATCCCATGCGCGGTCCTGGTTTCATGTGTAACGTTTCTATCATATACGTTCCATCTATTTTAAGCTGTGAAACACTTATAGGATCACGAAGTGCCTCTTCGATCATGGCATGATATTTGCGGAGTCTATATGGAGCTTCTTTTTTCTTCATACCGACGCGGTCGCATTCGCGTATCTGCATAAGGTCCCAGATGTTGTCTTTACCTATGTTTTGAATCGTCCGTCGTACCGCAGATAAAGTAATCGTTTCTGTGTCCGAGAAGAACATATGAAAACGGACTAGTTTCACAATGATCTGTGAAACGTCTTTCGGGTACCTAAGACGCTCAAGGATCTTTTCTGTCATCTTTGCTCCTACGACTTCATGTCCATAAAATGTATATTTCCCTTTTCCACCTGCTTTAGTTCCATCCCAGCGTCGTGTGCGTGGCTTACCAATATCATGAAACAGTGCTGCAAGTCGTATGTGAAGTGGCCAATTTTTTTCTGCAGCATGGCCGAGCGCATGGAGTAGATGTTCGAAAACATCATATATGTGCTCGCCTTTTTGTTCACATCCGATTCCTTCTTCAAGCTCGGGAACGATAAATGGCAACAGTCCTAATTGTTTTAAAAGTCCAACTCCTAAAACTGGATCCGGAGACATAATGATTTTAGTAAATTCATCTCGCTTTCGTTCCCAAGAAATATTTTTCAAAAGTTCACGACTGTGGATAACTCCCTCAAGTGTTTCATGTGAAAGTGTGCAACCAAGCTCTACTGATAACCTTAATGCTCGGAGCATTCGAAGCGCATCCTCTGAAAAACGTCCTATAGGATCACCAACTGTCCGTATAATTTTATTTTGTAGATCTTCTTGTCCTTTATAGTCATCAATGAATGTCTCTTTGAACGGATCATACGCAAAAGCGTTTATAGTAAAATCCCGTCTTTGTAAATCAAGGTGAATATCATTACTAAAGGACACATCATCTGGACGACGGTTATCGCTGTAGGTACTTTCTGTTCGATACGGTGTTATTTCAACAGTTTTTAGTTTTTCATCCTCTTCTCCTTCATGGACAACCATGACCGTACCAAACTCGTTTTCGTATACTGTTTTAGGGTAGAGTTTGACAATCTCTTCTGGTAGTGCCGGAGTGGTTATGTCCCAATCTTTTGGTTCACGGCCAAGTAACAGATCTCGCACACATCCCCCCACTAGATATGCTTCAAATCCATGATCATGAAGTACGGCAAGTGTTTCCAGAATTCGCGAAGGTACAAGAGACTTATTTAGTGTTTTCATTTTGAGCATCTGTAGGAGTTTCACTTACAATTTCAGCATCGTGTACGTTCGTTGCTTGAGAGGTAGAATCTTTTGTTGATGCATCAGCAAGCTTTGTTGGCATAATGATAGCTGCAATTATGTAGGCGATGACACCTGCAAAACAACCTGTAAATATAGTGAAAAATACATAACAAAGACGTAGTATAGTTGGATCTATGTCTGCGTATTCACCGATACCACTAAACACACCAGAGAGCATTGCGTTAGCCTTGTTTCGATATAGTTTTTTCATAGTGATTATTGTGTGCGGGTAGGGAGAATCGAACTCCCGTCTCATCCTTGGCAAGGACGTGTTCTAC
>CAZQCV010000003.1:34531-43172 GCA_964591665.1 uncultured Candidatus Saccharibacteria bacterium | reverse complement strand
ATTGCAGGAACTTGTGATTGAACAAAAATAGTCATCTTGCTCGGATCAACACCACACGCAAGATTATCGAGCACTACTTCGAGTACATTGTTTCTAACTTTTTCTGGATTATCTGCGTTGTCAGTAAGCGCCTGCACATCGGCAACCATATACCATTTCTCAGTTATGGTTGGATCGTCTTGAAGTTTAAGACGGTTATGTATAGAACCAACCAAATGCCCTAAATGAAGGCGACCTGTCGGTCGATCTCCCGTGAGTAAGACTTTTGGAAATTGCTTTTCTTTCTCCATATGCTCTAGTGTACTATACAATCCTTTAAAATAAAAGAAATCCAGACTTTCCCCAGTATACACATAGCATATATGTATTACCTCTTCTCATATAATGCTAGAATCATATTCATGAAAGAAAAAGTACGTATTCCACCACAAAATCTCGATGCAGAACGAGCAGTGCTCGGAGCAATAATGCTTCGATCGCAAGCATTATACGAGATCGAAGACACACTTGCTGATAATCACTTTTATGCAGAGAAACATCGTATTATTTTTCGTACTATTCAAGAATTACAGCGTCAGCATGAGCCTATAGATCTTGTATCGATGTCACACAAGTTGGCTGAAAAAAAAG
Organism: uncultured Candidatus Saccharibacteria bacterium; assembly: GCA_964591665.1. Lineage (GTDB taxonomy): Bacteria > Patescibacteriota > Minisyncoccia > Phycocordibacterales > UBA9973 > CAZQCV01. The sequence continues at coordinate 42,542 of CAZQCV010000003.1, read as the reverse complement.
TTCTCGATCAAGTCGGTGGCAATAGTTACCTTACTGAATTAACACAGACCGTACCTGCTTCGACCAATGTTCGATACTATGCAGACATCGTGGTAAAGAAAGCTACCCTCCGTGAATTGATTGAGGTTGGTGAACGTATCAGTGAACTTGGTTTTGAAGATTCAACAGAAAATATCGAAGAGACGCTAGATAAAGCGGAAAAATCAGTCTTTAACATTACTTCTTCTCCGAAAGGCCAGCGATTTATTTCTCTGAAGGAAACACTTTCGACTGCCTGGACACGTATTGAAAATCTCCATGAGCATCAAGGTGAACTACGAGGTGTTCCGACAGGATTCACAGCACTCGATAATATGCTTGCTGGTTTTCAAAAATCTGATCTTATTATTCTTGCAGCTCGTCCGTCTGTTGGTAAAACGACACTTGCGCTTGATATTGCACGCAATACTGCAATAAAACATAATACGCCAGTTGGTATCTTTTCATTGGAAATGGATGCAACACAGCTCGTAGATCGTATGCTCTCTGCAGAAGCTCGTGTTGACGCTTGGAAACTTCGTACTGGTAAACTTTCCCTTGATCAAGAATTTGGAAGTCTACAAACAGCGCTCGACACTCTCTCGCGTGCTCCTATTTATATCGACGATCAATCTTCAAACAGTATTACAAAAATGCGCTCATTTGCTCGTCGCCTTAAAGCTGAACACGGACTTGGACTTATTATTGTTGACTACTTGCAACTTATGACCACAAGTAAAAATTATGATTCTATGGTAAATCAAGTTACAGAGATTTCTCGTTCTTTGAAGGGTCTTGCTCGTGATTTAGAAGTTCCTGTTATTGCACTCTCACAGCTTTCTCGTGCTGTTGAGTCTCGTGGTGGTAAACCTCGTCTCTCTGACCTTCGTGACTCTGGATCCATTGAACAAGATGCTGACGTGGTTATGTTTATTCACCGCGAAGATCGATTTAACGAGAGTTCAGATAGACAAAATATTGCAGAAATATTGATCGAAAAACATCGTAACGGCCCAGTTGGTAAAGTAGAACTTTACTTTGATGAGAAAACTACCACGTTCCTTGACCTCGACAAAAATATGGGTGCTGGTTTTTCAGAGACCTCACAAAAAAGTAGTTTTGGTGTATTCTAGGATATATGCTCGATACGAAAGATATTGAAGACTTAGCAAAACTCTTTTCTGAGTTTCCCGGCATCGGCGAACGTCAATCAAAACGTTTCGTGTATTTTCTTTTACGCCGCGGAAGTTCATATCGAGACACTCTAGCACGTTCAATAAAACAACTTGATCAAAGCGTTGAACAATGTACTGAATGTTATCGTTTTTTTTCTAAACGAGGTAGTACCCGTTGTGTTATTTGCGACAACCCTTCCCGTGATGTGACCGTGCTTATGCTCGTCGAAAAAGACAGTGATGTAGACGCAATCGAGAAGAGTTCTCTCTTTAAGGGTAAATATTTCATTCTTGGTGGACTTATTCCAATTGCTACAGAAGATAAGATTCGGCATATCCGAATTAAAGAACTTATAACATATCTTGAAACTCATAAAGATTTGTTGAAAGAAATCATCCTTGGCTTCCCTGTTCATCCAAATGGAGATTATACGACTGAATATGTTCGACAACAAATTGAAACAAATTATAAAAATATTTTCAAAGTTACCGTGCTTGGCAGAGGTCTCTCTACTGGTACTGATATAGAATACACAGATAGAGAAACAATTGAGTATGCACTGAAAGGAAGACAATAAGATATATAAAAAGCCTCAATTTACTTGAGGCTTTTTATTATTTGATCGCTGAGATTTTTACTTCGACAAAAGGTTGCTTGTGACCATTTTTCTTGAAGTAACGACTTTTTGCCTTGTACTTCATAACAGTGACTTTCTTTGCTTTTCCTTCTCGTTCGAAAAGAGCTTCAACTTGTGCACCTTCTACATACGGTGTACCTAGTTTTGTTGCTTTTCCTGATTCTGTGAGGACAACATTATCGAAAGTAATTTTGTCACCTTTTTCAAAAGGTCCTTTCAATTTCTCAATCTTTATTTTTTGACCAACAGCAACTTTGTACTGCTTGCCACCTGTGTGTATAACTGCAAATTCCATAATACCCAAAAGTATACTCTAAAACAGAGAGAAAGTCAATGTGCCTTTTCCCTAGCACATCTAGCACAAAATAGGCTATACTATACAGTATGATTTCAAAATACACGTACAAAGGCCTTGTTTGGATTGATCTCGAGTCCCCAAGCAAAGAAGAGATTATGAGCCTCATGGACGAATACCGTCTTCCTGTTCTTGTTGGAGAAGAAATGTTCAACCCTACACTTCGTTCAAAAGTTGATCTCTATGAAAACCTCGTCTATACCGTGCTGCATTTTCCTGTTCTAAAACCTGGAATAACAGAGAACGCACTGGAACGCGAAGTCGACTTTGTTATAGGAAAAAAATTCATGATTACGGTACACTATGAGACCGTCGATCCACTTCATGAATTTTCAAAACTATTTGAAATTAATTCTTTCTTAGATAAAAGCGAAATCGGTGACCATGCTGGTTTTCTGTTTTTTCACGCACTCAAAGAATTGTATAAACACACACAGTTCGAACTAGACGAGCTTCATGAACTGATTCGTTCGATCGAGCACCAAATATTTTCACATCGCGAAGGAGAGATGGTACGTGCTATCTCAAAAGCGAATCGTGTTCTTATTGATTTCAAGAGAGCTATTCACTATCACGGAGATATCTTACAATCATTGGAAACAACACTCAAAGAGTTTATCGGTCCGCATTTTATTTTCTATATTAGAAACATCGAAAGTGAACGAAATCGTATACAGAGTACACTAGACCGACACCATGACATCATCACTGATCTTCGTGAGACTAATGATTCACTCCTTAATGAAAAAACAAACAAGGTTATCAAGCGCCTCACGATATTTTCTATCATTACCCTTCCTGCTTCAATGATTGCTTGGATTTTTAGCATGCACAGTCAGTTCCTTGCACTAGACGAAATAGATAATTTGGTTATGGTATTTGGTGCAATGATTCTAAGTAGTATTATTGTTGTTTATTATCTATGGAAAAAACGATGGCTCTAAATCTCTACAACACAAAATCACGCCAACTTGAACAAATAGAAGCATACGACTCACAAACAGTCGGCATGTATACATGTGGTATGACGGTTTATGATTATGCACATATCGGTCACGGTCGTAAATATACCATGGATGATATTTTGCGCCGTACGTTAGAATACACAGGGTTCAAGGTCACTCATGTTCAAAATGTAACAGATGTAGGACATCTTTCTTCTGATGCTGATGCAGGCGAAGACAAACTCGAAAAAGGTGCAAAAAAATATGGGAAAACTGTTTGGGAAGTTGCCGAATACTTCACTGATGATTTTTACAAATCGATGGACCTTTTGGGAATTCTTCGTCCTACTATTGTTGCAAAAGCAACTGACCATATTCAAGAGCAGATACAACTAGTACAGCGCCTTATCGATAAAAACATAGCGTATGACACCCCAGAAGCTGTATATTTTGATATCTCACAGTTCCCTGCTTACGGAGAATTATCAGGACAGAAGCTTGCCGAAAAACTCGTAGCAGTCCGTGACGAAGTTGAGACTGGCAGTTACAAGAAGCATCCTCACGACTTTGCGCTATGGTTTAAACGAGTTGGTCATTTTTCTGATCATGCCATGCATTGGCCATCGCCATGGGGTGATGGTTTTCCAGGATGGCATATAGAGTGTTCAGCTATGAGCATGAAGTATCTTGGTGAGACTTTTGAAATCCACACTGGTGGTATAGATCATATTCCAGTCCATCACGAAAATGAAATAGCACAATCAGAGGGAGCGACAGGAAAGCTCTTTGCAAAGTACTGGGTTCACCACAACTTCCTTACCGTTAATGGAGAAAAGATGAGTAAGAGTCTCGGTAATTGGATTCGTATTCAAGACGTTATCGATCGAGGTTTTGATCCGTATGCGCTTCGCTACTTATATCTTGGGGCTCATTATCGATCAGCACTTAATTTTACCTGGGAATCTCTTGAGGCTGCACAACAGGCGCTTGTAAGAGTACGTGCTTTTTATTCTCTTAATAATACTGATAACAAAGAGATGCTCAAAATTTCAGAATCTGAAGCAAAGATTATTGCCGACTACCGTCAAAAATTCAAAGAATATCTCCTAGATGATTTAAATACTGCAAAAGTTCTTGCACTTATTCATGAACTTATACGAGATAAATCGCTTGTGCACACACTTAAGCCTGCATTGTTAAAAGAGTTTGATACCGTGTTAGGTCTTGGTATGGACAAGATCCACACAAAAGAGATTGTTGAGATCCCTCAATCTGTAAAAGACCTACTTGAAAAACGTGACCGTGCTCGTGCAGATAAAAACTGGAAACTTTCTGATGATATCCGTGATGAAATCACCAGACTTGGCTATGAAGTTAAAGACACTTCAGATGGTCAAACCGTCGAAAAGCGCTAATCAAGTGTTTCTCGTAACTGTTCAACAAGTTGTCGTTGTTGTTTGGTAAGTTTCTTTGGTATATCAACAAGTACGGTAACATACAGATCACCGCGGCTATTCTTATTTATAGGAACACCTTTATCTTTTACGCGTAGTTTTTCTCCGTGTTGTAAACCTTCTGGTATTTTTATAGTAATATCACCATCGTGTGTATGTAGTGTGTGTGTCCCTCCGAGCATTGCATCTGGTAACGGGACATGAATAGTCGCAAAAAGATCTTGGTTGTATCGTGTAAAAACCTTATCTTTCTCTACATGAATTAAAACATACAGATCTCCACTTTTACCTGCGAGTATGGCATCACCTTTTCCTGTTGCTTTGAGTGTTGCACCATCTTCTATTCCCGCAGGTATCGTGATAGTAAGTGTTTCTTTTTTTGAAACAACACCTGCCCCTCTACAAACACTACATACCGTTTCAGGTACGGTACCTACACCACCACAAGTTGTGCAGGGCATACTTGTTTGAATATTACCAAGAAAAGTTTGTTTCACTCCGTAAGTGCTTCCTTTTCCGTTACAAGTACGACATGTTACACGTGGCTTTTTGTGTTTATCTCCTGTGCCGTCACAACTATCACACATGACGTTGTGCGAGATAGAAATGGTTTTATCTGTACCGAAGAGTGCATCTTTAAATGAGACAACTACACTTATCTCATAATCTCTTCCTTTTCTTTGACCTCCACGACTGGTTCGACTACCACCAAAAAATTCACCAAATATATCGCCAAGATCACCCATATCAAACCCTTGCTGACCTCCAAAACCTTGAGAGAAGTCAAATCCAAAACCATTCGGATCAAAACCTCCTCCATAGCCACCACCAAAACCACCCGCATCAGCATTCCCGAACTGGTCATATCGTGCACGCTTGTCTTTGTCAGAGAGCACCTGATACGCTTCATTAGCTTCTTTAAACTTGGTATCATCACCGCCATTTTTGTCTGGGTGGTGCTTATGTGCTGCTTTATGAAAAGCTTTTTTTATTTCATCTGGTGATGCATTTTTATCAACACCAAGTATTGCATAATAGTCTTTTGCCATGGATAATTATTGGTTATGTAATAGTGAATTATGATAGATGTCTGCCTTGTACGGTTTTGCCCTAAGGATAGGCGTTTGCATTCGCTCTACGTACGCTGATTTTTGTATAGATTGAGCAAGTTCATCTTGATCATATCCCAGAAGAACAGCATCTGGTGTAAGCGTTTCAAGAATATTCCAGCTTGAAACATCTTTATCACCGATTATGGTAGATATGGTAGGATACTTTTCTTTCAAAAACTCGCTCCGCTCTATTTCTGAATATCTAGGTGTATATTGCTTAAGTGTTTTAACAACAGCATCTGGTGTAATAACAGCTGATACTTTTGTTCCCATTTTGTACGCTTCTTGCACATAAGCATCGTGTCCACTATGGAATCCATCAAATGTGCCAAAAATGAGTACATGCATATACATATTGCTTCATTATACAGGAGAATACCAGGACTCCTAGTCTTCTGGTATTCTCAACTGTTTTTAATTTTTACTTTCTCCTTCTACTTCAGCGTCTTGTGCCCCTGTAGTGTCTACTTCGGGATTTTGTGTTTCAGGAGTTCCTGATGCGGTATCCTGACCTGCTTTTTGAAGTGCTTCTCCGATTTTTGATATTTCAGAAGAAAGATCTTGTGTTGCTTTTTTGATTGCTTCTAAATCTGTGCCGTCTTTGACTGATTTGAGCGCGGTAACTTTTTCATTGATACCATCTACTACTTCTTTTGGAATCTTTGATTCATATTCTTTGGTTTCTTTTTCTGCAGTAAAGATAAGCATCTCAGCAGTATTTTTTACATCGGCAATCTCTTTCTTTTTCTTATCTTCTTCAGCATGATCTTCAGCGTCTTTTTGCATCTTCTTGATTTCTTCGTCAGTTAGACCAGATGAAGACTCTATGCGAATAGACTGTGATTTGTTACTTGCCTTGTCTTTTGCGGTCACGTTAAGAATACCGTTTGCATCAACGTCAAAGGTAACTTCGATTTGCGGGATACCTCGTGGTGCTGGTGGAACTCCATCTAAGATAAATCGTCCGAGGGATTTGTTATCAGCCGCCATTGGTCGTTCACCTTGACCGATATGGATCTCTACGCTTGTTTGGTTGTCTGCCGCTGTTGAGAATATTTGTGATTTAGAACTTGGAATCGTCGTATTTCGTTCGATAAGTTTTGTCATCACACCACCGAGCGTCTCAATACCGAGAGAAAGTGGAATCACATCGAGCAAAAGAATATCTCGTACGTCACCTTTCATTACACCACCTTGGATAGCAGCACCGAGTGCTACTACTTCGTCTGGGTTAATAGAACGGTTAGGTTCTTTGCCAAAGAGTGATTTTACTGCTTCTACAATCGCTGGCATACGTGTCTGACCACCAACCAAGATTACTTCATTAATATCCGCAAGTTTAAACGGTGATGCATCAATAGCGCGCTTTGTAATTTCGATCGAACGTGTAATGTATTCATTTGCAAGTTGTTCAAGACCTGCTCGGGTCATCTTGAGGAGCAAGTGCTGTGGCCCTGCGGCTGTTGAAGTGATAAACGGAATATTGATTTCTGTTTCAGAGGTAGTTGAAAGTTCATGCTTTGCTTTTTCAGCTGCTTCTTTTAAGCGCTGCAGTGCGAGTACGTCTTTCGTAACATCAACACCAGATTCTTTTTGGAATTCATTTGCAATCCATTTGATAATCTCACGGTCAATATCTTCACCACCCATGTGTGAGTCACCATCAGTTGATTTCACTTCGATAACATCATCGCCAACTTCGAGTACTGTTACGTCAAAGGTACCTCCTCCAAAGTCATACACAACTATTTTTTCGTTCTTGCGACTGTTAAATCCATAGGCGAGTGCAGCTGCGGTAGGTTCGTTAATGATACGTTTTACATCAAGACCTGCGATGGCACCAGCGTCTTTTGTTGCTTTACGTTGTGAATCATTAAAGTACGCAGGAACGGTGATGATCGCTTCTGTGACTTTTTCTCCGAGTTTCGCTTCTACATCAGCTTTGATTTTTGCAAGAATCATTGCTGATACTTCTTCTGGACGTTTCCATTCTTCACCCATTTTTACCTCAACACCACCAGAACTATCTGCTTGAACTTTGTATGAAAGTGTCCCGAGGTCTTTCTGTACTTCTGGATCTGCAAATCGGTGACCCATGAATCGTTTGATACCAGAGATAGTGTTCTCTGGGTTTGTGACTGCTTGTCGCTTTGCGAGAAGTCCTACAAGACGATCGCCGTTTTTTGCGAGTGCCACAATAGATGGTGTTGTTCGTGCACCTTCTATGTTTTCTATTATTTTTGGTTGTCCACCTTCGATGATAGCAACCGCTGAGTTTGTTGTACCTAAGTCAATACCAATTATTTTAGACATAT
>CAZQCV010000003.1:0-34431 GCA_964591665.1 uncultured Candidatus Saccharibacteria bacterium | reverse complement strand
ATAGCAACCGCTGAGTTTGTTGTACCTAAGTCAATACCAATTATTTTAGACATATGATAACTCTTTTTGTATTAATAAAACTTTTAATTATTTTGCTGACTGCGTTCATAGACGATCACTCGTGCAGGTCGGATTACTTTTTCTTTGGTTCGATACCCTTTCTGCATAACCTTTTGAATCGTTCGATCTTGTGACTGATCTTGTGTTTGAATCGCCTCTATCGCTTGATGAAGATTTGGATCAAAATGTGTACCTTCCGAGGCGGGAATTTCTTCCAGACCATGTTCACCGAGCGTTTTGGTAAGTTGCTGATATATATACTCCACACCTACTCGCCAGTTTTTGTCTACTTTTTCCCATGCTTCTTTATTCATAAAAGCCATATCGTAGGCATCAAGAACGGGAAGCAGATCGATGAGAAACTTTTCCTTCACATAATTTGCCGACTCGTTTTTTCGGGCAAGTTCATCTTTTTTGTAGTTGATAAAATCTGCTCGTTCACGTTGCCAATTTGTAAGATACTCTTGTTTCTCTGCCTGAACTTCTTTTAATTGGTCTTTGAGTTTCCGAAGTTTATCTTTTACAAACGCCTCACCCTCACCCTCTTCTGTAGATTCAAAAGAAACATCTTCTATTTCTTCTACAGGCTCTTCAATTTTGATTTCTTCGTCATTCATATTGTTCATTATACAGATTAGTAAACTTTTGACAAGTTTTCTGTGTATACAAAATACTTGTCAAATATAGTTATACAGTATATACTATTTTTATGTCAAGTAAATTGCCCAAAAAACCAATAAAATCAACAAAAAAGAATGTTTCTCGTCAGCCGGTACAGTATCTGATACTACGGGCTGTGGCTATTGGTAAAAGACTTTCTGTGGACGATTTGGTTCCTGAAATAGAGCGAACACTCGCTCGTGAAGAAACAGGTACTACGGATAGAAAAGTAAAACCAACATACATCATTAATCGCACAATCAAAAAACTTGCTGATGATGGCATGCTCATGATCGAAGCAATCGATGATCGACAGTACGCACATCTTACGCAAGAAGGTCTACAAAAATTTCATGACAACGCGCTCCTTACGCATCAAGGTATCGTATCGCTCTCATGGGATGGCCTGTATAGATTTGTTATTACAAACTTTTCATCGCAAGATAAAAACGAACGTGAGCGAGTTCGCTATATCCTCAAAAAAGCACGTTTTATACCTCTCGCAACAGGTGTCTATGTCAGTGTGTTCCCTCTTGAACATGTAATCACAAGACTGCAGAGTGAGTACAAACCAGGCGAAATTATTTTTCTAAAAACTACAGAAGTAGATCCAGATACCGCACAATATATTGCCACGTTATTTGAATCCGCTAGTTAATCGCAGCATCGAGAATACGCGTCAAGAGATATATCGCGGTCGTATTTCCGATAAAACTAATAATACTAAAATATTTTGTAGGAATTTTATTACTTCGTGCGATAAGCAGTGCACCGAGTTCATCAGGAAGCGGTGATGAGAGAATAATTACTCCAAGGAGCGCAATAAACCACGGATGTGTAAATCCGAGCAACTTGCCAACTTTTCGAACAAAGCGAGTTTTTGAAAGTGTATCGAGTTCAGTGTGCAACCCACCTTTAATATATTTCAGTATGGTTGTATCTCCAAAAGACGCACCGAGACCTCCTACAATCGCTACGAGGTACGCTGGAAAATAAAGACCAAACAATGGAAAAAGAATAGTCGCAATGACACTCGTAAATCCATAGGTGTACATAATACCGTTTATGAAAATAGCGATGACTCCATACGGTGCTACTTTCATAGCGATTTCTTGAGGAGATGCAACTTCAATAAAGAAAAAGGATATGGCATAGATAGCGATCAGCAAAGAAAGTTGTGGGTATTTTTTGATTATGTGCATAGATAATTATCGATATTCAGTCTTATAAATATCAAAAAGTGCAAACAGTAATGAGATAACTAACGGACCTACCAAAATACCTGCGGGTCCAAAGAGACTCAAACCTCCCAGTACAGAGAACAGTATCAACATCGCCGGAATATCTACTTTGTTTCCGACAAGAATTGGGTTAAGCATGTTATCAATAAGACCCACCAGAAGTACTGCCCACGCAAGCAAGCCAAGCGCTTGTCCAAGTGTTCCGGTCGCTGCAAGATAAAGTACCGCAGGAACAGCGACAAAAGCGGTACCAAGTGTTGGAACGAGTGATACGATTCCCGTTATAGTTCCCCACAATGCAGGGTTTGGAACTCCGAATATCCAAAGACCAATACCCATGAGTACACCTTGCGCAAAAGCGATCAAAAGATACCCGCGCATGACACCATTTACCGCATGGATAAGCCTGTTCATGATCTTTTCATCTGCGGTAGTACTCAATGGAGAAAATTTAATGAGCACATCTTTCCACTTGCTTCCATTTTTAAGAAAATAAAAAAGAGACATAATTACAAACACAAGCGCGAGTACGGTGTTCACCGTTGTGGTAAAAATAACATCAAGATTCGATGAGAGGTATTTTGCAAGGTTTAATCCTATTTCTTGAACATTGATCCCTAGTAATGGAAAAAATTTATCAACGATGGTTTGGATATGTAATACCAATGGGTCTAATCCCTGCTCTCTCACTAATGAGCTGTATAAACCTTGAGATTCACGAACCAAGACTGTTCCCAAAAGAAACAACGGCCCTGTGAGCAACATGACAAATAGTATCGTCGTAAGTAGCGCACCAAGCCAACGCTCTTTGAAAACTTTCTGGAAAATTTTTAGCAACGGATTAAAAACAATCGCGAGCGACGCGCCAACAACAATCACCAGAAGAAATGGTTGTAACACGAGAAGTGCACAAACAGTAGTAATGATAAGTAGTCCAAAGAAAAAAGATTTCTCAAGTGTTTTATGTTCCATACACAAACAGTATACCAAAAAATGTACTTTCCGCATAGAAAAAACCAAGACGATAGGAATCTTGGTTTCTCTAGAAAGAAGTATTATTTTTTTGGAGCCTTGTCTTTTTTTGGCTTCTTTACTTCTTTGCGACGGCTTTCATTTCCTTTTGCCATACACAATATATTTATTACTGGCTAATGGCTTTTAGTATATCATATATAAAAAAGTTTCTAAGGCTTTGTATATTGACTATTGCTAAATATTGTAGTATAGTGAGAAAAATTTAAAATCGAATGAAACCAAGTATTATTACCCTTCCAAATGGAGATAAAGTATCTTCTATCGACATCAAAACTAAACGTATCTTAACTTTGTTTAAAATACTGCTCTCTATAATTGCAATTGTATATGTATATACAAGCAAACATTGGTACGATTTCCCTCTGTATGTGATCAATGTGTACTTTGTTGGAAAATTCCTTGAACTCTTTAGGAAAAGTAGAAGTGGTATTTTAGAAGAAGATATCCTATACTCAAATTTTTTCTTTGTGTTTGACGCTGGGTTTAAATTACAAACAACCTTAGATTACGTATCGATTTTATATGGCAAAAAGATACCACTTGAGTGTAAGATTTTTCAAAGAGAGAGTGGTTGCCCAGCCCACTTGGGTATGATTAGAAAACAAAATGTTACGGAAGATGTGTTTTATATCGGGTTAGAATATTCTCTACTCTGTAATAATTTTATTGAAGAGAATGGGTATATTATTACTCACGAATACACTCATTTCACACACAAAGATCACACAAAAATGGATACTTTGTTTACCTTGATGCTATATTTCTGTCCTTTGAACCCTATTGTATTTCTACCAATATCACTCATCTTCTATGCTTATATACAAAGAAGAACAGAATATGCCGCTGACCATGTTGCAGCAGCTGTTATTGGCAAAGAACATGCAATACGTATGCTAAGTAAATTAAAAATTGCAGAAGATGAGCAATTAGATGATTTAACCAAAAGGCAGAGAGTAGCGCGTATGCTGTACTTAAAACTTATCGGTACACATCCACCGATTAAAAACCGAATCAAATTCATAGAGGGCTTATAATAAACGTCCTCATATCACAAACACAGAGCACATCTTATGGTGTGCTTTTTTATATAGCCATGTCAGCCAATCCTCCGCCAGAGACAACATGGGTGAAACCTACTTGCTCCATAAACATCTTTGCCATCATAGCTCTGTTTCCTGATTCACAGTATACTGTGATTTCAGCGTCCTGTGGGAGTTCTGGAAAGCGACCCTCCATCATCTCCATAATATCGTGATGCAATGCTCCGACAGCATGACCTCTTTCATATTCTTCTTTTGTGCGTACGTCGATAATGATCATACGTTATTTACCTGAATATTTCCTAATCAAAATATATCCCCACGTAATCAAAAGCAACGAATAGTTCACGGTCATAAATATCGGATTGCCCCATGAGACACCGTGTGTAAATCGATATTCAGAAATCGGAAAAAGAAATGGTGTCAAATAAAATCCTCCTGCATGAGATGGAATATCGATTAGTATATGAAGTGCCCATCCGAGAAGCTCCCAGCGTGGACGTTTATATATAAACCATACAATACCAAATACTACTGCCCAGATTACAAGACTATGACTATATTGATACAGTGTTGGTGCAAGTCCTCCAGTAACAGCACCTCTGCCAAAGGCCATTGCACCAGTTGTGATAAGACTATATATTCCAAGTACAAAAGAAATCGTAAATGCAAATAGATCTGGAAATATTCCCCAGAAAGTTGTCCAGCCAAGTTTAAGCAGTAGACCTTTCTTTTTCTTTTCTTTATCCTCTACCGCAGCTCGAGCGAGTGCGTTAGTCCAGAGTGCATGTGCAAAAATATCCATATCAAAAGTATACCACAAGACTAGGACTTGTCCCATGCAAACCCACGACCGAAATGCCCCCACGTCGCGGTCTCTGCATAGGTTATCTCATCAAGCGCTAGAGCCTCTCTAATGCCTCGTGGAGAGAGATCGTAACCAGTGATGAGTTCTGGTACTCCATCGACATACGCCACAGCCTGAACGGGTTCTGCTTTGCCAATAGCATATGCAATCTGTACGAATACTTCTTCTGCACTTTCGTACTTTCTAAGATAATCAACTGCAATTTTTCGAGCCATGTATGCACCTGAACGATCTACTTTTGTGTAGTCTTTGCCTGAAAATGAACCACCGCCAACAGGAACAGTTGGTCCGTAGTTGTCGATCACAATTTTACGTCCAGAGAGCCCGGTATCTGCATCAAATCCGCCAATATCCCAATCTCCTGTGTAGTTGATAATATATTCTTCCGCTTGTATAAAATCTTTCACATGTGCAAGGAGTTCATCATGTGGTGCATGTTGGAAACTAGCAACGACTGTTTTTACCACCGTACCATCGACAGTAACTTGTACCTTACCATCATACGGATAAAACTGATAGAGGTGCATACAGAGCGCTCGTGCTCGATCATACGCATATGGTAGTAGACTCATGGTTGATCGAGTTGCATAGCCATTCATAATACCCTGATCTCCTGCCCCGCCCGTATCGACGCCACGTGCAATCTCTGGACTCTGTTTTACAAGATTCACTATGACGCGCGAATTCTCTCCCACAAGATCACGAACCATAGACTCAACATCGACGAGTGCGGTACTCGTGACTTCACCGTTTATAGTAAAAAGATCGTGACCTCCCATAACCTCAATCGCAACACGACTCTCTTTGTCTTCGGCATAAAACGCGTCAAGGAGTGTGTCAGCGATAATGTCGCACTGCTTATCTGGATGCTTAGGTGTTACAAATTCCGCTGTAACATATTTTTGTGTGTACATAATAAAAATAAAAAATCGCTTATAAAAGCGAAAAGATAGTAATCAAAGGTATCTTTCCGCACATTGACGGTTGGATGGAGCACCAATTCAATATAATATTGATGGTTGCTGGAGGGTCATAGAGCCAAATCTCTCGCCTCACTCTGTATACAACATATGATGTTGTATCCTAACTATAGCATAGATTACCCTAAAAGCAAAACACTCTCGTGTGAGAGTGTTTGTAGGGCGAAGCGAGATTAACGCTTTGACCACTGTGGAGCTTTACGAGCCTTCTTGAGACCGAACTTACGTCGTTCTTTTGCACGAGGGTCACGTTTGAGCATTCCTGCTTTTTTGAGTTTTGTTTTGTTTGGGTTAACGGCGAGCACATCATCAGTGGTACCAAGTGTAGCGAGTACACGAGCGAGACCGTGACGGATAGCTTCTGCTTGAGAGTGAATACCACCTCCAGAAACTTTCACCGTAATATCATACGCAGAGGTGAGTTCACCTACTTCTTTGAGTGCTGATGTCGCTGCGTTTTGAAGTTCCTTTGTTGGAAAGTATACTTTCATCTCTTTATCGTTTACCATGAATGTGTCTTTTGCACTTTCAGTTAGACGGACTCGAGCAGATGATGTCTTACGACGACCGATGGCTTCTATGTATTTTTTTGCTTTTTTCTCCATATTATTCAGAAACAGTTAAATTTTTCATAAGACGGGCACGGAGTTTGTTTCCTGGAAGCATACCATAGACAGCAAGTTTGAATACTTCACTGTAACCTTTTCGTGCGATAATCATATCCATGCGTTCTTTTGTAAGACCTCCTGGGTATCCTGAATATCGTTCGTAGAATTTTGCAGTAAGTTTTTTAGGATCAATTGATGCTTTTGAAGTATTTATGATAGACACTTTATTTTCTGAAACAGTGTTTCGTTCAAATGAAGCAGTATCTTTCCCCATGAGCAATTTTGCTACCGCACTAGCAGTACGGCCGAGTGTCTTGCCAGTTGCATCAATGATGTGTGTTTTTGTTTGTGTGTGTTTCATACAGCTTATGCTACAAATTCGATAATCGCCATTGGAGCCCCATCAGAGAGTCTTTGTGGGAGCTTGAGAATACGTGTGTACCCTCCTTGTCGACCTTTGAATCGAGGAGCAATGTCTTCGATAAGTTTTTTTGATTCTGTAACGCGGTTCATAAGCTTTGCGACAATCAAACGTTTTGAGTTCGCATCACCTTTCTGTGCTTGACTGATCATTTTCTCAATGTATGGACGAAGTTCTTTTGCTTTTGCTTCCGTTGTAGTAATACGTTCAGTCTTTATAAGAGACAACGCAAGACCCTTCAGCAATGCTCGTCGCTGATTTTTTGTCCGTCCAAATTTTCTTACATTATTATGGTGTCTCATATCTAATTATTTAAGCGTAATACCATAATCGGAAAGTATCCGCTTGATTTCTTGTAAACCTTTTTCTCCAATACCCTCAATCTCGAGAAGATCATCTTCTTTTTTCCGAGCGATACCACCAAGTGTTCTGATATTCGCTTGAGCGAGGGCATTCAAAATTCTACTAGAGAGCGGCAATGTATCAATCCGAGTCTTCATCATATCACTCAAATCCGCTGTCTCTGTGTGTGTTTCAGTTGCTTCTTCAGCTGTATGGTGAGCAACTGCTTCTACTGGAGCTTTCTCGATTACTGGCTCTTCCATTCCCTTGAAGCCATAAATTGCTTGAAGTTGAAGAATCATGATTTCGATAGAACGTTCAAGTGCTTGTGCAGGAGAAAGGGTGCCGTCAGTTTCGATAATAACTCGAAGACGATTGTGGTTAGTATTGTCACCAACACGCATGTTTTCTACTTCATATGCAACACGACGAATCGGAGAGAAAATAGCATCAACAGCAATCGTGCCGATATCTACCTTTGCCTTTTGGTGAAGTTCGCGAGGAACAAAACCAAGACCTTTTTCAACAGTGAGTTCAATAGAGAGTGTAGTATTTTTATCAGTAAGTTCACCGATATATTGATCTGGTGTAAGTACTTCGAGCTGACCAGGAGTCTTGATATCAGCAGCAGTAACAAGCTTTGGGCCTTTTACTTGAAGGATAGCAACTTGTGGCTCATCAGTAAGCAATTTAAAACGAACTTTTTTAAGATTGAGAATAACCAAAACGATGTCTTCTTTAAGACCTTCGAGTGTTGAAAACTCATGCGCAACACCATCAATTTTTATTGATGTGATTGCAGCACCAGGAAGAGATGACAAGATAATACGACGGAGCGAATTACCTAGTGTATGACCGTATCCTGGATACAGGTTATCTATTTCATAAATACCTTTGGTTTCTGTTTCAGAAACGACGCGGGGTTTTTGTGGCAAAAGGATAGAATAGTCTGACATAGCGTGTTGTGCACGATGACACGTACTAACGACTAATAAAATTAACGACTATAGAACTCAAACACGGAACCAAAATTGAAGAAGGCTTCGACGTTCTTCGGTGAACTTGCGACTGTTGCTTCCATTTTTTCAGGAGAAACAGTTAACCATGCAGGAGCTTTGTATTGTTTTGCTTTTTCTGCAAAGTTCGCAAATAGTGAACTTGAACGACTACCTTGACGAACAGCGATAACATCACCTACTTTCACTTGCTGAGATGGAATGGTTGATCGAACACCATTTACGGTAAAGTGACCATGAGATACCATCTGTCTTGCAAGACGTCGTGTGTGAGCAAAACCAAGACGGTAGACAACATTATCAAGACGAGTTTCTAGAGATTCAAAAAGATAATCTTGGATAGAAGTGCCTTTTTGTGCAAGAGATGCTTTTGCGTAGTTTGAAAGCTGTTTCTCGCTAACACCATATCCGAAGCGGATTTTTTGTTTTTCGATAAGCTGAAGTGCGTATTCAGAAGGAGCTTTTGGACGTTTTGCTGAACTACGAACTTGTGCTTTCTTTTGTGCTGAAGCAGCAAATTTTGGAGTCTGACATTTTTCAAAAATACCAGCACCGAGACGACGACAAATTTTGTATTTTCTTTCTAGTTTCATATACAGTGATTACTCAAAGCGGATTAAACGCGGCGAGGTTTCTTAGGTTTAGGACCATTGTGTGGAACTGGAGTAACGTCACGAATACCTGTGAGTTCGATACCATGTGCCATAAATGATCGAATAACTGATTCTCGACCTGAGCCAACACCAGAGATGACAGCATCTGCTTCCTTAACACCAAGTGCTGCTGCTTTCTCTCCAAGCACTTCTCCAATCTTTGAAGCAGCGAATGGTGTGCCTTTTTTAGCACCTTTAAAACCAAGTGCACCTGCTGAAGACCAAAAGATTGTTGCTCCTGTTTTATCAGAAAAAACAACTTTGGTATTGTTGAAGGTTGCTTCGATGTGGAGTGTTCCAGCAGAAAGCTTTTTCTTAGGAACACGAGAGGCTGAAGACTTTGCTCCAATCCCTTCTGCACCTTTTTGTGTTGCAATACGTTTCTTTCCCATAATAAACTAAGTAATCTAATAATAAAATAAACTAATGAATGACTTAAACTAAGAGATCAAGTTTTTTCAAGTTTTCGTCGACCTGATGACATTGTCTTTCGAACGTTACCACGGACTGTTCGAGAATTTGTCTTTGTACGTTGACCACGAACTGGAAGCTTTCTCATGTGGCGAACACCTCGATAGGCTTTGATATCTTTCAATCGTTTTACGTTTGCTGAAACTTCACGCTTGAGGTTACCTTCAATCTTCATAGCTTCAACGATAAGACGGATATTATTTTCCTCTTCTGTAGTAAGCTCAGATGCTTTTTTACCTCGAGGGATTTTAACTTCATCAAGAATCTTTTGTGCACGTGACATACCGATACCGTATAGTGCAGTAAGACCTACCTCAAGACGCTTTTCATTTGGAATTGTTATACCTAGAATTCTCATAGATTATTGTTTTTGCTTATGCTTTGGGTTATCGCAAATAACACGGAGGTGACGCTTCCGCAGAACTACTTTACATTTATCACACATTTTTCGAACTCGTGCACGAACTTTCATAAAAATTACAAGATTATACAAGTAAGGCGTGTACCTTACTGTATAGTTTCTATTTATTATTATACTTCCATAAATATAACCTATATCTCAAAAAAAAGCAAGAGGTAGGTTATCCACCCTGTTAAAAACGCTTGGTAATGCGCCCTTTCCCACCGTAAGGATCAATCAAAACGGAGACTTTATCACCTACGAGAACTTTAATTCTATGCATGCGCATTTTGCCAGCAAGGTACGCAAGGATTTCAGGTCCACCATTGTTTAATTGTACACGGAAAAGTGTACTTGGGAGCGCTTCGGTGACCACACCGTCAAGAGTTGTTTGATTTTTATCTGTAGACATATATAACTATATTCCAAGTATAACACGGAAAGAGAAATGATCCAAGACTATTTTGAGAAACCGCAGTGGAAACGTTTCAGAGAAGGTTTAGTAAATAGCCATGGTGGAAATATATGTACCTGAATGTCGTTAACATATGGTGCCAGAAGTTCACCTGATGAAGAAAGACTCGTGAGCTCTTTGAGAGGTAATGCTGCTAATTTTTCACAAAGAAAAGAAGGTTCGAATGTTTTTTTTATGAGAAAATCTCCGGAAAGTTCTATTTCACCTTTACCATTAGCAATAACATCTTTTATGGAAGCTTTTCCTGTAATATTTTGTTTTGTTATCTGCAAAGTAACGTCAGGATCCTCTTTTTTAAAAGTTGCATCCATTTCACCACGACGGATGAGATATGTATCGATATCTGATTGCTTAAAGATAAGTGTGGAAATCTTACCGGATATCTTTTGTTTGTGTTCTTGTGGTTTCAATGGATCAAAAGAAACCTGCTCTGTCTGTACATTTTCAAACAAGGTTATCGGCTCAAAGAAGGTATATCCTTCGGGAAGTTCTTTTTTGAGGCGATCTATGAGTTCGGTTTTGAGTTTTGTTTCTTGTTCTGTATCAGCACGCAAAATGGCTCCAGGATCCTGTTCTATACGCGGAGTAAGTGCATTGATCGAACGAGCATAAACACCAGCGGCTTCTGGTAACGCTGCATATCGTGACAAAGAGAAATCTTGTGGTGTGCGTGGAATCGGTGCAACAGCCTCAGGAGTACTAACTGAAGCATCTACAGATCCAGGGATTCTCGTGGATCCCGTTTTTTTATAACCAGGAACACTAACGGTACTGTCGAGTACAAACGTGGTTTTCGTTTGAGAAGATACAAGAATGGTACCTTTTTCTAAGAGAATAGGTTTTGTAGTGTATGCATTAAAAATACGAACAGAACCTTGGAACTTTGTCAGTGTATCAGCCTTGACCGATGTTTCAGTCGTTGGAACGTATTCTAAAGAATCTTCAACAGACATAACTTCATACGGGAGCATATCTGTTTGACTTTCTCGCGTGAGAGCTACGATCGTGTCTACTGTGGCAGTTTTTTCAATTGGAGAAAAAGATATAGAAATCGTACCCAATTTCTCTATTAAAAAAAAGATTCCTAATCCCACACAAAGAGAAAAAAATACCCAAAGATATGGTCGAATATTTCGTGATTCTCTTCGTTCATATACAGGAGGAACTCTTCTTGGTAAGGGATCATCAGGGATATAGGGTTTTGATGATATGGAAACGCGAGAAGCAGCCTCAGCGACAGGTGTTGAAGCCTGTGCAGATACATGGCGTCGTTTAGGTTGTATGTCACCCATCTTTTTCATAAAAATCTAACTACGTGAAAGAAGAATCATACTTGTAATAATAGAAGATACATCTTTTCGATCTTTGTCAGAAACTGCAATATGCCCAACTTGCTCAGCAACGGTTATAGGGAGATAGCCAGTTTGAGTGCCACCTAATAAAGTTTTCGTTATTGAAGAAAAAGGAGTATCACCAATGATAAACAACGGACGTAAAAAAGTAGACGGTGCATCGTGAGTAAAGCAAGCTACAAGAAGTTCTCGTATCTTTTCAGTATATACTTTGTGATCACGAGGAGAGACCATTCTTGTGTATACCTTCTCGTGCTTCATAACGATTTCTGGAAGTGTGTGCGCAATACGTGCATGAGTATCTAATAAGTGCTTACTAAAACTTACATACTCGACATCAAAAACCCCAGGAATTAACAAAGAAAATTCTGATTGATCTGGAAATAGCGCAATGAGCGCTTTGATGAGCGGGACAAAACCACTTTCAATGTGCAGCGGAGCTATTGGTTTATTTACATATTCGCCAAACGTATGTTCGAGTAGTACTTTATACCATGCAGGAATATATGCCGTATAAATATCCATAGAACACGAGAAGCTTTTCTGAGGAAAAAGATATGTTCTTTTTGCATCACATACAATACCAAGACAGACGGTCGGCAACGGTACATATGAATATGAAGCAAACGTTGGATGCTCTTTTGCAAGACTTTTTTCATTTTGAAACAAGGTAGATAGAAGTTCTTCTGAGACAGTAAAAGGAACTTTTTTTTCTATATTAGCTTGACGTGGAAGATGAGACACAGATGAAACAAACAAATAGACACGAATTGCTTCAATATGATTGTAATGCACCGAAAAAAGAGATCTAACTTCTTTATAAAATGTCTTGTAGATATACGAGAGATATTCCTTATCAGAATGTCTAGTCGCATCGTATGTCTTTTCATGAGTTTCTAGTATTTTAGGTTCATTTGTTCTACCACCATACGCAACGACACTACCAACAGCCTTGCCGTCGTACAAAGAGATCAAGATTTCATATGTTGTTGCGTTATGTTGTTTTATCATATGTTAGTTTTGTGATAATAGAATAGCTTTGATACGACGAACACCTTGGGAAACGGCTTCTTCTTTTTGAATTTTAAATATGCCAAGTTCACCAGTATGGGTAACATGTGGCCCTCCACAAAATTCTTTTGAAAAATGTGTACCGTCTTTATCTTCTATAAAATATACAGAAACGATATCTGGATATTTTGCACCAAACTCCATTTCTGCACCGAGTGTCTGCGCATCAGTAAGACTCATTTCTCGACGAACAACCTGCATGTCTTTTGATATGGCTTCATTTACGATAGACTCGATCTGAGATTTCTCTTCATCAGTAAGTTTGCGATCAAAGTTAAAATCGATACGAAGGCGCTCTTCTGTGATATTACTTCCCTTCTGATGAACTTCTTTGCCAAGAACTTGTTGTAGTGCAGCAAGCAGTAAATGGTGCGCAGTATGCAAACGAACGGTCTGTTCGTTAGTATTTGCAAGACCGCCTTTGAATTTTTGTTCTGCACCTGCACGAGATTTCGCTTGGTGTTCTGCCATCTGTGCGTCAAACTTTGCACGATCAATGACAATGCCTTTCTCTTGTGCTAACTCTTCTGTAAGTTCAATTGGAAAACCATATGTGGTAGCGAGAACAAAAGGATCAACACCTTTTTCAAATTCGTGCAATCCGTTATGAAGTGTCTTAATGAATTTTTCGACTTCGTTTCTGATAACCTCATACCCTGTTGCTTTTACATCCAAGATATTTGCGTACGTTTGCCCATACACATTTGCATAAGAATCAATAACAGGAAGAATAATATCATGCGGTGTTTTCTTATACATTTTTTGAACATAGATAACAGTGCGTCGTATTAATCTGCGAAGAACATATCCTTGATCTTTATTTGAAGGAAATACCCCATCAGAAACAAGAAAGAGTGCAGCCCGAAGATGATCAAGAATAATCCGAGACCAACGGACGTAATCAGGGTGCTGTGCATAATCCATTGTCCTGATCATTAAGTTTGAACGAGCTTGATCAAAAAAATCAGTCTCGTACACATTTGTTTTTCCTTGCACGAGCATAGTTACTCGTTCAAGACCCGAACCAGTATCCACGTTTTTTTGTGAGAGTTTTCCTACAACTTTGCCATCTCGCTTTTCATACTGCATGAACACATCATTCCAGATCTCGACTACACGACCGTCATCATCAGCTGCAACGTACTCTTCATGTGTCATGTCACCGAGACCGTCGGGTGTTACATCATAAAACATCTCCGTATCAGGACCGCAAGGACCATTATCACCAGGACTCCACCAGTTATTTTTCTTTGGCAAAAAATAGATACGATTTTCTGGAATATACTGTTTCCAGATTTCAACTGCTTCAAGATCTCGTGGAGCGTCTTCATCACCTTCAAACACGGTTATATAGAGACGTTTCGGATCAAGGCCGAGACCTTCTTCTTTGCTTGTAAGAAATTCGTAGCTCCACTTAATAGCATCTTCTTTAAAATAATCACCCAGTGACCAGTTGCCGAGCATCTCAAAGAAAGTAAGATTCTTATGGTTTCCTACTTCTTCTATATCACCTGTACGCACACATTTCTGGCAACTTGCAAGACGATTTCCCAGTGGATGCTTCTGCCCCATAAGGTATGGTACGAGTGGTTGCATGCCTGCGGTGTTAAAAAGGACAGAAGGGTCGTTTTCTGGAACAAGACTAGCAGATGGCAAAACAGCGTGGCCACGTTTTTTAAAAAATTCCAAAAATCTAATTCTAATCTCAGCAGATGAAAGCATACTATTCTTCGTGTTTTATTTCTAACTTTTTAATCCATTCTTCAAGAAACCAAAGTACAATAAATATAAAGAGTACAAAAACAGTTGCAACGATTCCGAGTTCAAAGTATCCATATCCAACAGCCATACCAATACCAGCACAAACCCAGAGACCAGAAGCAGAGGTCAATCCTGTAAGTTTTTGGTCACGCCAAATCATAAGACTCGCGCCTAAAAACCCCACTCCAGATACGATAGAAGCTGCAATCTGAGAAGGATTAAAACCTGGAATGTGCGAAAAATCAACAGATATTAGCTGAGAAACAACAACAAAAAGTGCTGCACCCATAGTAACAAGTGCATAGGTACGCATCCCTGCGGTTTTGTGCGCGAGGATTCGCTCAACACCGATAATCATGCCGAGAAATGCGGCAAGACCGATGCGAATAATAGTATCGAGTAGTATTGCGTCTGTCATATAATTTTAGTATATCATTTTTTTTAAATTATCACACCACCACCAAGACACTGTGTACCTGTATACATAACCAAGGATTGTCCAGAACAAGCAGTTTCTGGAATCTCTTGAGATTGGATACTCCATACATTGTTTTCTATAGATACAATAATTCCCTGTTTTAGTGTTTCTCTATATCGTGTTCGAAACAAAATTTTTGTTCCAATTTTTGGTAAATCTTTGGGAATCCAGTTTACCGTATCAATCTGTATATATTCTTTTTTTTCTATTACTACTTCTTTTGAAGAACGAACAACCAAGATATTTTTTTCAATATCTTTTTTAACAACATACCATGGACCTTCTTCGCTGTATTCGCCATCAATAGTAAATCCATGTCGTTCACCTATGGTAAAAAACCATACACCATCATGTTTCCCAACAACACGACCAGACGTATCAACAACAGCACCTGGAACTTCTTTAATATAATGCTTTAAAAAATCTTTCATATCGAGATCACCAAGCATGCACACACCTTGACTATCTTTTTTGCTTGCAGTGGATAAACCTGCTTTTTCTGCGAGCGCACGTACCTGCTTTTTAACCAAATGACCAACAGGAAAAAGTATATGCTCAAGATCATCTTGCGTCAGTTTCCATAAGAAATATGTTTGATCTTTTTCTTCATCTTTTGACATATGCAACTGCCACTCACCATCTATAAAAAAGTTTTGTGCATAGTGACCAGTAGCGATATGTGTTTTGCCTAGTGCGTGAATTTCTTTCCAAAAGACACCAAACTTGATTTCTCTATTACATAAAATATCAGGGTTTGGTGTACGTCCCATCTTGTATTCATTGATCATGTATTCTGCAACTTTTTCTTTATACGCTTGTTCAGCTTCAACATCTTTAAACGGTATACCAAGTTTTGCAGCTATACGAATAGCATCACGCCGATCCTGTTTCCAAGTGCATTCAATGAAATCAGGTTGCCAGGTACGAATAAACGCACCAGTAACATCGGTATATTGTTCTTTGAGCAGCAAAGCACTTACGGAAGAATCAACACCGCCAGAAAGTCCTACTACTATCTTTTTATTATTTCTTTCCATATTATCTATAAAACTTCTCTCTTATAACATGTCTCACAATACACTTTTTCTGTTCGATCAGGTGCATAGGTTGTTTCAAAGGTATTACCGCAAGTTGGAAACATACAACCTCTAGTGTAGAGTTTATTCTGATTTCGATATGCTAGACGTTCATAGTGTCTACAGTTCGGACATTTTCGTGGAAGCGGTAAGCCTTTTTGTTTATAGAATTGTAGTTCATCAGCAGTTATTCTGTATGCACTAGTACACTGAAACTCTGCGTTACCATTATTGGGACAGCCTATGGTTTGAGTTAAAATATCGTCAGTTACATCTTCTATCGCATCTGGAAGCTGGTCGGTACTAGTAGAGATAGCATAATCACGTTTTTCTCGATCTTTCCAATTGTAACCGCTTCTTTCAGCATCCGCTTTTGTTAAAGGAAAAAAATCATGAGCAACTGTTTCGTTATACGCATATGGTGAAAAACAATACGGCAAAAATTCTCCATATGAATATACACGATTATATTCATCAACATACGGAGCGTCAGACATATGTTTTTTGATTTTTTCAATTAATACAAAATATTCTTCTTTGGAATATTGTTTATTTAAAATACAATATTTTGCATTTTTTAACCCAACACAGCCAAAACAATCCGAGCAATTTTTACAAAAAAGTGAATAATTCATATCTTTTGAACCTAGACAAAGAACTGAGAAATTTTGCTTAAATGCATTACCTGAAGGAGAAAGCGATTCATATGAGAGTTCTCCACTAAGAGACCAGCAACAATCCATTAGGTCTTTCGCTTTAATAATGCGATATGAATTTGAGATTTGCTCTGCATCTTTTATGTCAAAAGAGTTATCAATATTTTTTGAGTTTGAAATAAGATCACCTGAAACATTTTCAGATGAGAGAATATTGGCATACCGATGAATAGCATTTTTACATAAACTGTTATATTCTTTCTGAGCATTACTAAAACCAGAAAACGTACTGAGATTAAGTTCTTGTAGTGCTTGTTGATAAGCCTCTTTCGTCAATTTTTGATTTTTGAAAACATATTGCTGATTTCTCTGATTAGTACTTAGGCAACAGTTTTGACAATTGACACAATCAAACAAAAAAAACGAATCAATACAATTTTCTGAATCAATTACATAATGACAATTATAATTACCTTCACTATTTATATTCCATGAACATTGATCAAGTTTCTGGACAGAGAGACAGTCAAATGTATCTCGACTTTTATCAATATTTTCTGAATACGCTACATGTTCTGAATCAATTACTGAATATGCAAAATAAGCGTCTTTTGAATTCACCACAGAGTTTCCATAATCACTATTGACGACCGTTCCTATGCGGTATTGAAAAATCCTAGGTTGGATATTAAAAATCTCTTTCAATTGCAAAAGGAAAGGCTTTGACCAGTCGATATCTCTCGAAACAGCATACGGATCCCAACCATCTCCAGAATAACAAGTATCACAATACACAGGGGCTTCACTTTCTGGATACATTGTCACAAGTGTCTTACTACAAAGTCCACACGGACGCTTATAAAGCGACCTAACATTTCGCCAGACCATACGTCGCACCATTCTACACTCTGGGCAAAACGTAGGCTTTGGGACACCAATTTTATCGTAAAAAACAACATCTGAATCATAAATTGGAAATGCTGTCTTGCAGTTTTGACATGTTCGGTTTTCTACTACATTTCGGTTCGTCATACGTTCATACTAGCACAAATACTCTTTTACATGAAACAAAAAGATTTTATAGTGTCATAAGTTTTTTATAGATTTCGAATGTCGCTTGCGCATCTGCAAGTGCGGTGTGCTGTTTTTCATTTTTTATACCAAACTGCTCTGTAAGAACGTAAAGTGAATATTTCTGAATATCACGCTCATGAAGTTTTGTATACGCAATTGAGATTGTATCGAGCAAATGATAGTGCATGAGATTTTTTACACCTGTTGCCTTAAAGGCATGATCAAGAAACAAAAAGTCAAAAGTGACGTTATGACCAACCATGATTGCATCCTGTGTTTTTTGGGCTAACTGAGCCAGAGCTTCTTTGAGAGGAACAGAATGTTTCCAATCACTTTTTGCATAGCCATTTATCTTTAGTGCGGTTTTATCTGCATATTCAATATGTTGTGGCTGTATCTTAAACTCAAAAGAATCTTTAACAACAAAAGTTGGAATTTCTGTAGACCAATCCTGTTGAACCAAGACACAACCAATTTCAATGATCTCATGACGTGTTACATCAAGTCCCGTTGTTTCAATATCAATAAACGCAAGAAGGTGTCCTTTCATATTATTTAATGTATAACTTTTTATTATTCAAGTGCTCCACATACGTTATTGCATAATGTATTTTTCCGTCATTTCCGTGTAAGTAAAAATAATATGGAGATTCTTTTGGATTAACTACGGCTTCAATTGAAGATAGTCCAGGATTTCCGATTGGAGTTGGCGGTAAGCCTTTGTAGAGATATGTATTATAAGGAGAATCCGTTCTCAAGTCCTCTCGAGAAAGATCCTTGCTCGCTTTACCATATACATACAAAAAAGGTGCATCGACTTGTAGTAATTGATTATTCTCTAATCTCTTAAGGAGAATTCCCGCAATCACAGGCTTTTCTTCTTCTGTACCTGCTTCCCGTTCAATAATTGAAGCAAGTGTAAGGATATCTTTTTCTGAAAGCCCAGTATCAGCAAATTGTGTTCTCAGATCAGCAGTACGTTTGTAATACGTTTCAATCATCTTCTCTATAACTTTTTCAGTATTCGTGTTTGGAGAGAATATGTACGTTGCTGGGAAAAGATACCCTTCAAGCCGTTTCGTTTGTGTCATGAAATCTACCTCGCTGCAATTCCCAAGAAGTTTAGTACACAGCGTTGCAATTTGTTTGTTGGTATACCCTTCTGGAACGGTAATCTTAACGGGAACGTATCCATACGAACCAGATGAAAAAATTTTCAACAATTGATACATATTTTGTGGCTGTTTTAAATAATATTCTCCTGAAACAAATCCACCGAGTGCAAGTACACGACCTGCATAATAAAATAAGCTTGCCGAAGTGATATACCCTTGAGCTTCTAAGTCACGAGAAATAGTTTGTAGAGATTCACCTTTTTTTATTTCGTAGTATGTATCTTGCGGGAAGGTTGTTGGTATAGAAAGAGAAAATGTGTATAAAAAATACAATGCAAAACAAACAACCGCCAAAAGACCAGTTCCTAAGATTTTGGTAAACCACAAAGTTTTTTTAGGGGTAAGAGCTATACCACCCGATTGTCTTTCAGGAAAAATAAAGTAATCTTGATTCATAGATTAAAAAGGTAAATTTGCAGGAGGTTTTGCAGTTTTTGATTCGATACGTTTAAACGCTGGTGAACCAGAAACAAGACCTGGGAAGTGATAAATAGTTGCGAGTTCTTCTGTGTTTAAAACAAAGACTTTTGGTCGATACGATGGGAAAAACCACGTGAGCGGTGCAGGGAAATCAAAAGACATCAGTAATGGTGGATAAAATGCAGTTCTCAATTTGTAGTACGTAAGATGTCTGTGTTTCATTTTTTCCAATAGTCTTCCTGTTGGATCTGCCCATGTAGAGTCATACTGAGTTGAATTTATACGAATAAGCGCGTTCTCGTTTGGGTTGGTATATTGTCTAAAAAGCAAACGTGACGCACGTCGAGTGTTATTAAAAGTCTCGGCAGATACTAAATTTTTATCACCAAGCACTACAAGGCGGATCACCGTATCGAATGCAAGCTCACTGGTTTTGTCTTTAATTGCAAGTACAGTATCTTTTATAGTATCTGGTACACGAATTTCCATGTATTCACTTCCGTCATCACGGAGCTTTTTGTTCTTAAACATTTCAAGCATCTCATCAAGAAAAATGTCAGAATGATCGTAAAAATCAACCTTATGCCCATGTGGCCCAGGATACTGCTTTTTTGTAAAACGAATGATGATTTGAATCCAGAGTTGCTCGCCACGCTGCAGTGAACCCAAGAATTCAAGTGTCGGTGTAAGCGGATCAATTTTATACTGCTCTTTGAGATCAAGCTTATCAAGTCCAAAATCAGCAAAAGTCTTAATAGGAAGCGCGTCATCACCTTCTGCAGTAAAATCACAACCCCAGAGATACCAACCACCATCGTGTCGATACTTTGGAATCACTTCTGTATAATCAGGAACTTCCTCGACTTTCACTTGAGGATATTGCGCATAAAGCTGTGTCTCTACAAGGTGTTTTAGACGAGAAGGCGTACGAATAAAAAAGTGAAATCTGCCATCTATCGAAGCCATCTCTAACGAAAACCAAAAGTGCACCGCACCCTGCCAGTATGTTTCCCAAACACCTTTACCACTTTTGTGATAAAGTGCGTTCGTAATAAAGAGTTGCATAGCAAGTGGTGATTTATCCATTTCTCGTGGAATATGCACTTCAAGCACAGACCATTCTATTCCGCCAATAAATCGTTCTTCGACATAATGGTGCCATAAGAAAAAACAAAACCATCCAAGAAGTAAAGGACCCCAAATAAAAGCAGTACTAGAAATAATACTGATGATGAAACCAATAACTCCGATGAATATATCACTTCCCATATCTTATACAAGTATACTACAACAAAATAATTTCGTATAGCGAATTACCAAAAAGAAACAGGGATAACTTTTGTTCGTAACTGCGGACCAGGCAAATCATTTGAGATAATGACGGAACCTTTTCGAGTAAGACGCCCGATAGGCAGAGAAAGTTTTGTATTAAAATGGTATGGAAGTTTACCGTCAGTATCGGTTCTTTGCAATTTTGACATAACGAGTACAACACCGGTGTCTGACACCACACGCACCGTACCAAGAGAGCCATGTACTTCATCCCAACCACAGCCATTTACAAAACCATCAAGAAGTAAAGGATTAGAAACAACACGATTGGTCTCTGGAGTATATACAGTCAAGCCACAATCTAAGTTTGCAGTTGTTTGATAATTCGGAACATATCTATTGGTGGTTTGATCTTCTCGGAAAAAACCAATAGCAAAAAGACTCAACAACACACCGAGTATAATCAAAACTATTTCCACAAAACCTTTTTGGCTGTATTTCATAGATCAAATATAGCATAAAACCCTTCTCATTTCGAGAAGGGTTTTATGCTCTTTATGCAATAGCGTAGAGACCTTGTTTATTTTTCTTAAAATATTTTGGATTTTGTAGATTAACCAAAATTGTATTTTTCTTCAGATAGCGTTCTTTCATAACACGATCGATGATATCTTCTTTTGACATTGGACCATCTTTTTTTATGATATCACGAATCACATCACGTACTACTCCTGTTTTATATCCCCATTCTTGTAAAGCATAGATACCTCGTCCCACAAGTACAAAACGTTTGTCTTTTATAAGTTCATTATGACAAGTAGCAACATGTGTTTTTTTGCCGAAAGTACTTTCAATTGCTTTTGCAACTTCACGGAAATGCATTGGTGAACCGTGTTTACGCATAACTAAATATGCAAAATCTTTTATGCCGCGTGTTTTTACACCAGACGCCTCAGTCTTTCCCCATTCACCAAGTGGATTACGAGAAAGTTTCTTTGATAGATTAAGCCAACGTCGAGCGATTTCTTCATTGCGATATTCTTCTGAGATATCTTTGAGCTGATTGAGAAAACGACTAATCATGTCAGCCTCTGGAACTAGTTCGTCATCAGAAAAACCTTCATAAAGTTTTTTAATCGCAGTGTGAACGAGATCAGAAAGCGCTTGATCAACATTCCAACGACTTGAAAAATGATCGTCTTCTTTGTGTTTATTAAATTCATCACCGAGAACAAGATAGAAATGGATATGATTTTGAGTAGTTTTGTCTTTGGCAATAGTATCAAGAAGTTCATCTTCTGAAACCAATGAACCAAGTCGTGTGATGATCTCTTTGAGCTCAGCAAAGACGGGCTGTTCATTTTTGTAATCTTCTGATTTTCTAATAGCTGCAAGCGCTGCACTTTCTATTTGTCGTACACGTTCACGGGTAATACCATAAGTATCTCCGATTGCTTCTAAGGTTTTACGTTCATCTGTATCTCCGAGGCCGAAACGATTAACAAGTACATCGTATGCTCGGTCCTGTAGTGGTGACAAAATCTTTTTTGTCACTTGTTTTGGTTTAAAAGAAAGTTTTGGCATTTGTGTTTAATAATTTTAGACTACTAAAGTCGATAACTAATTAGATAGTACCATATACCCTATAATTTGGCAAGTCTTTATTGACAGATCTTAAATATGCTGTCTTTCAAGGATATTTTAGTCGGCTTTCCGGTTGTTTTTTGCACGTTCTTGTTCAGTAAGGAACTTCTTTCGTAGGCGTACTGAGAGCGGTGTGACCTCAAGATACTCATCATCATTCATAATTTCTAACCCACGTTCAATCGTAAGCACAAACGGTGGCTTAAGATATATAGATTCGTCAGAACCAGACGCCCGCATGTTAGTAAGTTGTTTACCTTTAATTGGATTTACCGCGAGTTCATCACCTTTTGCAGTGTTACCGATAACCATACCTTCGTACACTTGTGCACCGTGATCAATATACAATGTTCCTCGGTCTTGAAGATTCCAAAGGGCAAACGATACTGCCATACCTGAAATCATAGAAGTCATAGAGCCAACATCACGTTTCTTGATTTCACCTGCATGTTCTTTAAATCCAATAAATCGTGATGAGATAAGTCCTTCACCTTTTGTGTCAACCACAAATTGGTTGCGGTATCCAAGAAGTCCACGAGTTGGTATCTCAAAAATAACACGGACGATACCATCTTTCTCTTGCATGTTTTGCATGAGTCCACGACGCTTGGTAAGCTTTTCGATGACAGCACCAGAACTTTCTGAAGGTACGTCTACAGTAACCTCTTCGTATGGTTCAAGTTTTACGCCATTTTCTTCTTTAAAGATTACGCGTGGCTGAGAAACCTGTAGTTCATAACCTTCACGTCGCATGGTTTCGAGAAGCACTGCAATGTGTAGTTCACCACGACCATAGACAGTAAAGAATGCATCTGAATCAAAATCAACTTTAAGTCCCACGTTAATCTGTAGTTCGCGTTCTAGACGATCACGAATTTGTCGTGATGTGACAAACTTACCCTCTTTACCAGCAAAAGGAGAATCATTAACCAGAAATTGGAGAGAAATTGTTGGTTCATCAATACCGATAGCTGGAAGTATAGGTACATTTTCATCTGCGCAAAGTGTTTCTCCGATATATACGTCAGCAATACCTGCGACGAGCACAATATCACCTGCTGTTGCGGTAGTGACTTCTTTTTTAGTAATACCATCAAAACTAAAAATCTTAGTAAGTCTTGCAGAACGAGAAGTTCCATTTGTATTTTTTACAAGCACGTTTTGGTTTACCGAGACTGAACCTTGGTAAATACGACAAATAGCAAGACGACCCATGAACGTATCATATCCAAGGTTAAATACTTGTGCTTGGAATGGTTCACCTTCTTTTCCAGAAGCAAGAGGAACTTGTTCGAGCACTACATCAAGTAGTGGCGTAAGATCTTTTGACTCATCAGATAGATTTCTCTTTGCAATACCTTCGCGTCCGATTGCATACACAGTTGTAAAGTCTATCTGTTCGTCGTTTGCGCCAAGCTCAAGAAAGAGTTCGAGTACTTCTTCATGAACACGGTCTGGATCGGCAGCTGGTTTGTCAATTTTGTTTATAACAAGAATAGGTTTGAGTCCAAGCTCTAATGATTTTTTAAGCACAAAACGAGTTTGTGGCATTGGACCTTCTTGTGCATCTACAAGAAGTAACACCGAGTCAATTGCACGAAGCACGCGTTCAACTTCTGATCCAAAATCAGCGTGACCAGGTGTATCAACAATATTTATTTTTGTGCCTTTGTACTGAACAGAAGTATTTTTCGAGTAAATAGTGATACCACGCTCTTGTTCAAGTGCGTTTGAATCCATACTCACGTTTCCATCAGTCATACCACATTGCTCCATGAGCTTATCAGTGAGTGTCGTTTTGCCGTGGTCCACGTGTGCGATAATTGCAATATTGCGAATTTCCATAATTATGATGCTTAAGGGTTAGTAAACAAAAAAGACGGCAATTGCTGTCTTTAAACTTTCTTTAAAATAGCATAAAAACAAAACAAGCGCAAGCGTTTATTTGACAGTGCTCTTATAAAATTTTATTTTATAAGTCGAACAACGTCGTGATACGAGACAAGTAACATCAGACCTATAAGCAAAAAGAAACCAATAGTATTCAATGCTCCGATAAACTTCGGAGCTATTTTTTTGCGTAAAATTGCTTCGATAATAACAATAAGCAGTCGTCCTCCATCAAGCGCTGGGAATGGAACAAGGTTAATAACAGCAAGATTTAATGAGATAAGAGCAGTGAGAGATATCAAGTAACCAATCCCTACGTGGTATGCACTACCGACAGAGCTTACAAGTCCTATTGGTCCGGTGAGATTTTTTATATCTGCGGTACCATGAAGTGTGTCAGTTATAAGGTTTACAAATGTTTTTAAAATAAGATAGGAAATCGAATAGGTTGCTTTAAAACCTTCAAACAATGCTTCACCTATCGGCAATTTCTGTAGCGCAACCTGCTCTACCATCACACCGATCATCGCTGTATCAGTTTCGATTTTTGGAGTTACCGTGATTTCTTTAGTATCTTTCTGTCGAGTCACCGTAAATGTCAAAGGACGTTCACCGGTAGCACGAATAAACGAGATCAAATCATCACGAGTAGTGTTTGCATTTACAGGACAACTTCCTGATTCGTTACAAACTTTGGTAACGACATCACCAAGCATAAGACCTTGTTTCTCTGCAGGACTATCTGGAAGTACTTGAATAATAGTAAGCTCAGGAAGAGTGTTTGCACGATTCTCTGCTTTGATTTCACTATATGCAGTTGGAGACCCAACTACATATGAACCAGAAATAAGAAACCATGCGAGAATAAAATTCATAAATACACCAGCACAGAGCACGATAGCCTGTGCATACCACGGTTGATTTGAGAACAGTCGCGGGTTGTTGTCTCTCTCAGCAAGCGGATCTTCACCAGTAATTTTCACAAAACCACCCAAAGGAAGCCAGTTTAGCGTAAAGAGTGTTTCGCCTCGTTTAAAAAGTTTCATTGCACGTGGAGGAAATCCAAAACCGAATTCTTCGACGGGCATTTTAAAGAACTTAGCTGTTATATAGTGTCCCCATTCGTGGGCCAAGACAAGTACAAAAAGTATAATAAGAAAAAGTATAATAGACATGTTGTTATTGTGTCATCACCTCTTCTTCTTTTCTTTCAAAAAGTGACTCGAGTTGATTATTAAAATCGGTAACTATTTTTTGAAGTTCTTCTTTTGCACTGAAAGCGTCATCTTCTGGAAGTGCTGCTGCCTTTATTTCATCGACAGCTTCTTCACGAGCTTTACGAATAGCAATACGTGCGTCTTCTAACTTTTCTTTTAGAACTTTTACAAGTTTTTGACGATTTTCTGTAGTGAGCATTGGGAAAATCACTCGGAGTCCTTGATCGTCTGAAGCAACAGAGAGTCCGATATCAGCAACACTAATAGCACGTTCGATATCTTTAATATGACTCTTGTCCCAAGGAACAACACGAATAGTTCGCGCATCTTCAGTACTAATAGAAGCAACGTTTTTTATAGGCTGGTATGACCCATATGCGTCAATACCAATAGAATCGAGCACCATAGGCGTAGCGCGACCAGTATGAAGTTGATTATACTCCCCTTTAAGCCATTCTATAATTTTTGAAAAAGATTCTTTTGTCGATGAAAAGTTATATGCCATATAGATTACATACTATCATATGGAACGCTGAGTGCAAAATACTCAAGAATACTTTTTACATGGCTAGCATCAGCATCTAGGAGTGTATAAACCGTATAAAAAAGCTTTGTAAGCGTAGGATCTATATCACTAGACATTTTTGCTTGTACTTGGCGCAAAAAGTGTTTTACTTCTTTTCGCATAGTTGCAGTATCTTCATATTTTTTTGTATCAGTAAGCTTCGCAATAAAGACCAATCTCTCACTGTACGTCATATGTAAAAAGGTATCTACATCTTTTTTCTCGTCATTACCCTCAAGCAATAAAAATTGTGCACGTGATATAAGTGTTGGCAAAAGAGCAGAAATATTTGGAACAGAAACTATCACAGAAATGTTTTTAGGTAATTCTTCCATTATTTTTAGAAGTGCGTTTTGGGCCTCATCGGTAAGTGATGCAACAACAATAAGAAACACAACGGTCTCTGAAGGCGTAACACCCTCAAAGAGTGCTCGTAATCCTCGCGCTTCATCTACACCGCACTTTCCATAAGAAAAAAGAAAAAAACGCTCTGCGGCATTTTTTATAATTTGCCTGTGTGCTTCAGTAGGAACACTATCAGTGAGATAAAATTGTCCTAATGTGACCATAAAATGATTATCGCTTAGAAATAATGGCTTTCTTGTAGGTGTCTAGATGCTCAAGCGCTACACCAGTACCTTTTACAACACAAAAAAGCGCGTCTTCAGCAAGAACAGCCTTAACACCAGTCTTTTTAAAAACTAGTTCTGGTAACTTACGAAGTTGTGAAGTTCCACCCGTCATAATAATGCCATTATCTATGATATCTGAAGCAAGCTCTGGAGGAGTCTCTTGCAACACATCTTTGATCGCTTTAACAATTTGCTTAAGCTCAACATCAATCGCTTTAACAATTTCATTAGTACCAATATGAGCTGTTCGAGGAAGGCCCGTCATAAAATCGCGACCTTTAATAGTTGCTTCAAGTTCTTCTTCCAGTGGAAGTGCTGAACCGATTTCTTTTTTAATGGTTTCTGCAGTTTTATCTCCGATAGCGAGATTAAAATGTTTTTTAATATAGTCAGCAATTGCCTGATCTACTTTGTTGCCGGCACATTTTACTGAAGTAGACGCAACGATACCGCCAAGAGAAATTACCGCAACATCTGTTGTTCCACCACCAATATCAACAATCATATGACCTTGTGACTCATGGATAGGAATACCTGCACCTATTGCTGCAAGAATAGGTTCCTTCACTACATAGGCATTCTTTGCACCAGCCTTAAGGGTCGCTTCGATTACTGCACGACGTTCGGTTGAAGTAATTCCCGCAGGAACAGAGACCATAACATCTGGTTTAAAAAGTCCAAATGATCCGAGTGCTTTACCTATAAAATATCTGAGCATTGCTTCTGTAATACGGTAATCGGCAATAACACCGTCCTTCATTGGACGATACGCAATAATGTTGTCTGGTGTTCTCCCTACCATCTCTTTGGCTTCGTTACCGATCGCAAGCACTTTATGGTCAATCTCAGAAACCGCTACAACAGAAGGCTCATTCGTCACAATACCTTCACCAGGCACGTATACGAGCGTGTTTGCCGTACCCAAATCTATACCAATTTTCGGAGAAAACCATTTCATGATTCTAGTATACTTAAAATACCTAGTAAGTCCAATTTGATACCGTAGGGATTTTTTATAAAAATAGATTTATGTAGTACACTACACATATATGTATCTCATTACTATCATTCCGCTTTCACATAACCCGCAAACAGATGAGTTATCATATTTCTCAAAGAAACCATATGAAATTGGTGCTTTTGTTATTGCGCCACTTGGTAAACAAAAAGTGTCAGGTATCGTTACTGGAACAACGGCGTTGCTTTCAGAAAAACAAACAATAAAAGAAGCACCTTTTGAGATGAGAAAACTACCAGAACAAGAGCCTAATTTTAAAATACCTTTTATTGATATCTACCAAAACATTGCTGATTATCATGTCGTACATTTAAACTACATATTTCGGCACGCTATACCGTATGAGTATTTATCAAAAGAAAACACTACGAAATTACCACTACCCAAAAAGACAAGAATAGAGGTTATCCAAGCAAATACGACAGAACGAATAATACAATACAAAGCTCTAATACGTAGCGCATTCTCAAATCAACAATCTGTGATTGTTTTAGTACCTACGGTTCAAGAAATAGATTTTTGGTATGAAGCAATTAAAAAAGGAATAGAGTCCATAAGCGTCAAGATTACAAGTGAGCAATCAAGCAGAACAAGAGAAGAATCGCTAAAATTTATAAACACAAACAAACATCCTATAGTGGTCGTAACTACTCCATATTATTTTCCAAGCCTCCTCTATAAAAAACATATTGTAATTGTTGAGCACGAATCTTCTCCATATTACCGAGATCATATCTCGAAACTGCATATGGATAAAATAGTGTTAGCACTTTCAGAAGTTTCTTCAGATCGAAGTATTCGAGGTGATACACTCTTATCCACCGAAACACTATATCTTTTAAACAACGGTACGTACGATAGTTATGTACCGCTACAGTGGCCGCAAAAAGAAATCAAAACAGTAGTAGTCGCACGACCCAAAGACCGAGACTATACACTCTTCTCCGAAGCGCTTAATTCATTATTAGAGGTAGTTACAAAAGAAAAAAGCAAGGTGGTTCTCTATGGTGTACGAAACGGCCTTGCGACATTTACGAAATGCCAGACATGCCAAGCAACACTATGTTGCGATACGTGTGCAACACCTTTAGTATTGGTAACTCGACCAGAAGGTAGAGTATTTCGTTGTTCTAAGTGCCACACGACATATGAAGCAACTAAGCCATGCCAACAATGTGGCAGTAGATTTTTGTTACCATTTGGAGCTGGGACAGAGACAATCGAAACAGAAGTAAAAACAAAATTCCCAGAACTGGAAACATTTCGCATTGATAGCGAGGTAACAAAAACGAAAAAACAGGCAAAAAAAATACTGCAACAATTTGAAAAATCTCAGCGAGCATGTCTTATCGTTGGAGAAAAAGGTCTACATCTTATACGTGAACCTGTTTCATACAGCGCTATCGTGTCATGTGATTCACTATTCGAATTACCACTCTTGGATGCGGAGAGAAAAGTTTTTGAGATACTTCTTAGTATGGAATCAATAACGAAAAAAGAAATGTTAGTCCAGGTTTTTGATACAGAGCAACCAGCAATAGAAGCTTATCAAACTAGCACCATTAAAAAATGGTCAGAGAGTCATATTCAAGAGCGTATGCACTTCAAATATCCTCCTCTATATATACACATAAAATATACAGTATCATTACCCTATGAAATTCAGATACAACAGATCGAACATAATTGGAAAAAAATATCAGCAATCAACGTACAGACGAATATTATGTATCACAAATCAAAGGCACAGTATGTGTTTATCGGTTCTGCTTTTATTGAACGAGAACTATGGAATAATCCGAGTACAAAAAGACAAGAATTATTAACCTCATTGCACTCGTTCCCAAAAACAGGAGTATACGAAATAAATCCTGATTCGCTCTTATAAACAAACACCCAACCTCTTGCGAATATATTGTATCTATGCTAGAATGCGAGTCATGAGTAAAGTACAAATTGAGGTTAAGAAAAACGGAAACGAAAATAACACGAACTTGCTTCGTCGTTTTTCTCGTAAGGTAATGGATTCTGGTATCGTACCAACAGTCAAAGGAAAGCGATACAACGAACGACCAATGTCAAAACTTTCAGAGAAAGAAATGATGCTCCGCAAAATAGACCGAAGAAAAGAAATTGAAAAACTAAAAAAACTGGGAAAACTTCCAGATCGCCGCTCATAAAACAATGAAAAGCATTCTTGACAAAAACAACTTGTCTGTTACGTCATCAATAAAAGGTACACTTCCTCGTGTGCCTTTTATTGCTATACGAGATGCAATTCTAGGAAAAAAGTTTGATCTTTCTGTTAGTTTTGTTGGCACAAAAAAATCAAAGACACTAAACTACCGATTCCGAAATAAAAACAAAGCAACAAATATTTTAAGTTTTGAACATTCCAAGACATCTGGAGAATTGATTTTACATTTAGATACCATAAAAAAAGATGCGCCTAAATTTAACATGACGCTTCCTGAATTTACTGTTTTTTTGGTTATCCACGGGTGTTTACATTTGAAAGGAATGGAACATGGTAGTACAATGGATAAGTACGAGAAAAAATACTTCGAGTACATAACAAAAAAACCACTCCCATGATAAAACACATTTCTGTCGGTATAGATATCGGAAGTCGTACTACGCGTGTCGTGGTAGCAGAACACAAAGAAGGGATCCAGGATCCTGTTGCTTTAGCCTTGGTTCAAGTTGAGACCCGAGGTGTTCGTCATGGGTACATTATCCATCCTGAAGAAACTAGAAAAACTGTTTCAAAAGCAATACGTGAAGCAAGGAATGTGAGTGGTGTAGATATTAAAAAAGTCCTCGTTTCTATGGGTGGTGTGAGCCTTGATAGTGTCACCTGTAGTGGCACTACGATTATAGGAAAAGCTGATGGTGAGATAACCAGCCTCGACATAGACAAAGCCGTCAAAGACGCTCTTGCTACATTAAGTCTCATAAACAGACGGGTAATATTTCAAAACAATATCCAATATAAAATAGACGGAAAAGAAGTTCTCGGAAATCCTATTGGAATGAATGGTACAAAACTAGAAGTAAAAGTACTTTTCGTGTTTTGCCTCGAACAGCATATAGACCTACTCGAAGATGTATTTGTTGAGAATGAGATAGAGATAGTAGACATCATCCCAGCACCAATTGCCAGTTCGTACACCACACTTACAGACCGCCAAAAATCCGTCGGGGTTGGTCTTGTTAATGTTGGTGCAGAAACAGTCTCATTGGTAGTATATGAAAACAACCAAGTTATCGGATTGCATGTTTTTGCACTTGGATCAGCAGACATAACAAATGATATTGCACTCGGCCTTCAAGTCGAGCTAGACGATGCAGAACGAATAAAAACAGGTGCGCATGACTTTGGTTCAAAGCGAAAATTAGAAGAAATTATAGAAGCACGACTTTCTGATATCTTTGAACTTGTCGGAAACTATTTAAAAAAAATAAAACGGTATGAGTTGTTACCTGCAGGGATAGTACTGACTGGTGGAGGATCATCGCTTGCAATGATGGAAGAATTCTCAAAAGCGTTACTCCATCTCCCAACAAAAAAAGCAACTATCGAACTACAAACAGAGATGAAAGGCAAAGTACGCGATCCGATTTGGAACGTACCATATGGTCTTGTAACTATGGCTCCACAATATGAAGAATTTTCTCCTGTCGGAAGCACAGAAGAACTTGTAAAGAAAATTAAAAAAAGTGCTACTGCCTTCTTTAAGCAATTCCTACCCTAGCCTTTTACTTTTTAACCTATATCTGCTATGATGCTACTGTTAGTCAATAACTAAATTCACGTTAATCCATATGCCTAAAATCAACCCAGCTATAGAAACATTCGCACGAATAACGGTCATCGGTGTCGGAGGTTCAGGAAAAAATGCACTCAACCACATGGTTGCTTCAAAGGTCAGAAATGTCCAGTTTATTGCGATGAATACTGACACGCAAGATCTTCACAATTCTCTCGCAGAAACAAAAATCCACCTTGGTAAAAACTTAACAAAAGGTCTCGGTGCTGGAATGAATCCAGAAGTAGGAAAACGAGCAGCAGAAGAAACTAAGGCAGAAATCCAAGACGCTATCAAAGGTTCAGACATGGTGTTTATCGCTTGTGGTATGGGTGGTGGAACAGGAACAGGTGCAGCACCTGTTGTTGCTCGTGCATCAAAAGAACAAGGAATACTCACGGTTGCAGTAGTGACAAAACCATTTTTCTTTGAAGGTAACCAACGAATGCGACTTGCAGACGAAGGCTTGAGTGAACTCAAAAAAGAAGTTGATGCAATTATTGTGATTCCTAATGATCGACTTTTGTCTATCAGTGGCAAAGATACCAGTTTCAAAGACGCATTCGCAATGTGTGACGACGTACTTCGTCAAGCCGTTGAAGGTATTTCTGATCTTATTACAACTCCTGGTATCATTAACGTGGACTTTGCTGATATAAAAGCGATTATGGCAGATACTGGTACCGCACTTATGGGTATCGGACAATCAGCTGGTGAGGATCGTGCAGTAAAGGCAGCAACAGAAGCAATCAACTCACCTCTTCTCGAAGTTTCTATTGATGGTGCACAAGGTGTTCTCTTTGCTATCGCAGGAAATGACGATCTTACGATTCATGAAGTTCAAGAAGCAGCAAAAGTCATCACGCAGTCAGTTGATAAAGACGCAAAAATTATTTTTGGTACTATTAAAGATGACAGACTCAATAAGGGTGAAGTAAAAGTAACTGTTATCGCGACAGGGTTTCCTCAAGATGGACAATCTCGCAAACAAGCACAACAGGTAGCGCCACAACCAACACGCGTTGTTATCGAAGAAAAGAAAGAACCAACGGTACAAAGTGTTCAAGCGCCTATAAAAGAAGAAACTCCAACGACGTCAGAATATGTTCGGAAAAGTGGCACAGACACTAAACCAGAACGAATTATCATAGATGATGATTTCGGCGATGATACAGACGATTGGAGTGCGGTTCCAGCATTCTTACGAAGAAAGAAATAAAATACTCTAAAAACCACCTAATTTTAGGTGGTTTTTACTTTTCTTTATAAAGTGATAAAATGGATACCTATGGATACAATATTTGATCTCATTATTATCGGTGGCGGACCCGCTGGAACTTCAGGGGCAGTTTATGCCGCTCGTAAAAGACTTAAAACAGCTCTTGTCACATACGAATTTGGCGGTCAGTCTACTGTTTCGAGCGACATTCAAAACTGGATAGGTACACCACATATTAGCGGTGAAGCACTGAAAGAAAGTTTCAAGAAGCATGTCTTGGAATACAAGAGTGATGTATTAACTGTTTTTGAAGGATCCAAAGTGACGAATATTTCTGGCACCAACGGAGATTTCACTGTTAAAACCGATGATGCTAAAACCATTAAAGGTAAAACAGTACTTATTACTTCTGGATCTGAGCGACGAAAACTAGATGTACCAGGTGCAGATGTATTTGAACACAAAGGTCTCACCTACTGTGCAACATGTGATGGTCCTCTCTTTTCTGATCAGGACGTAGTAGTTGTCGGTGGTGGCAATGCAGCGTTTGAGACAGTACTTCAACTCGCAGCGTATTGTAAGAGTGTCACGTTACTCAATCGTTCAGAGACTTTTCGTGCTGATGAAATTACCGTAGAGTCTGTCACACAAAATCCAAAAGTTCGCATCGTTAAAAATATTGAGATGCTCGAAGTAACTGGAACCGTCTTCGTAAATGGTATAAAAATAAAGCATAAAGAATCAGGTGAAGAAGAAACGATCCCTTGTGCTGGAATATTCGTAGAGATCGGACAAATACCAAATACTAGTTATGTTGGAGATCTCGTAGAGAAAGACGCAGCAGGAAAAATATTGATCGATCCATGGACAAACAAAACTAAAACTCCTGGTGTATGGGCAGCCGGTGACGTGACTAACATCCTGTACCATCAAAACAATATAGCTTCAGGTGAGGCAGTGAAAGCACTTGAAGATATCTACATTACATTTCATAAAGAACAAAAAAACTCCTAATGCTAGGAGTTTTTTTGTTTAAGCATTGTTTCTAGTATTTCCAATTCCGCTTTTGAATTTGCTCCAAGTGCTTCATGTGGATCAATCGAAACTGTTTCTATTTTTTGGTTTTCACTGAATGCAAGTTTTACAAGGTCTGTTATATAATACTCACCTTGAACATTATCGTTCTTCAACTGAGTAAGTTTTTCCCAGAGCCATGTCGCATCAAACGCAAAGTATGCAGGATTTACTTCTTTGATTTCTTTTTCTTCATCTGTCGCATCTTTGTATTCGACGATGCCAATTAAGTGATTTTCTGCATCACGTTTAATTCGTCCAAAACCCAGAAACCCTTTTCTCCAATCTTCAAAATCAGGAACCATAGTTGTAGCCATACAAATCACTGCACCTGTTTCTTGTTGTCTAGACACGAGTTTTTGAACTGTTTCTTTTGTTATAAATGGTTGATCTGTGTAACTCACAAAAACCGTACCATGATCTGGATGTGTGTGTTTCTTCGCAGAAAGGACCGCATGTCCAGTTCCGAGCTGTTCTGTTTGTTCAGCATATATATA
The DNA here is from genome assembly GCA_964591665.1 of uncultured Candidatus Saccharibacteria bacterium. GTDB lineage: Bacteria > Patescibacteriota > Minisyncoccia > Phycocordibacterales > UBA9973 > CAZQCV01. The sequence continues at coordinate 261 of CAZQCV010000003.1, read as the reverse complement.
TCGAGGTCCAATTGCCTCAATCACTTTTTCTTTTTGATGACCAACGACCACAACTGGCGGGTATTCGAGCGGCAGTTCATCGAGCATATCAAGCACGTGGGAAAGAAAAGGTTTTTCACCCAAGGTAACAAGCGCTTTTGGTCCGTCGGATTCCATGCGCTTCCCCTTTCCGGCAGCAAGAACAATAACTTGAGTTTTTTTCATATATTGGTGATGTAATTGTATCATTTGCGCGAATTTTCTTCAAGAAAAAAGAATGAT
>CAZQCV010000002.1:0-43744 GCA_964591665.1 uncultured Candidatus Saccharibacteria bacterium | reverse complement strand
TTCTGCTTCTACTGTGTTTGTAATTACAAACCAGAAGATTAAGGTTGCAGTAACCTTTAGGTAGTTTTTTAATAACTTTTTCATGGTTAAATTTATTTAATTTTCAATTTTTTTAAAATTTCAGTAAAAAACACACATTGCGGTCTTTGTCAAATTATACAACTATTTTTTACTATGTGTCAAATTTTGTTATCCACTTTTCCACAGGCCCTATTTTAGTGCTATATTCACAGTTATTTTTATGGTAAACTATCCTTATACTTTTAATACTAATTTCTTTTGAAGTGTTTTATGGAAAACTTGCAAACAATGGGTCCCGTCGAAGATACAAGTTCAGGAAAAAATATTTTTAAGAATCCAAAAATCATTGCACTCTTTGCGATTGCGCTTGTAGCACTTGGCGGTCTTTTGTATGTTTTTCGTGAAAAAAAACAACGTGATATGGCTCAGGACGCGCTCCGTGCCCGACTCCAAGCTCTTGAAGAACTTGATAAAAATTCAAAGACACTCACTGAAGCAGAAACAAAACTCCGTGTGACCGCACTTGAGGCACTTGCGAAAGAACAAAAACCACTTACTCCAGAACAAACACAGAACCGTCTTCAAGCACTTGAAGCATTACAAAAATAATAATTAATAAACAGTATCTATATGCACTACTCACGTCGTATCCTCTCATATTTTGCGGTCGTTACACTCATTGTATTTGGTTTTCAAATTGGCAATATTTCTAGTGCTCCTTCTGCAAAAGCAGCAGGTTCTTGTGATCCAACAAAATACAATGTTTCAGGTTGGATGTGGTCAGATGGTGCTGGTTGGATAAGTCTTAATTGTAGTAATACGCAGGCTCCTTCATCTCAGGATTATGGAGTAAAACAAGATGCACAGGGTTTCTGGTCTGGGAAGGCTTGGTCTGATTACATGGGTTGGCTTACTATGGATGAACCATCAAATGGCTGTCCACAAGATTCAGCAGGATTTTTGCCTGCGGGTGGTACTGCAGAAGTTGCGTGTCGTACCAAAGTAAGAAAATCTGGTACAACATGGAATAATGCTGAGCTGGTTGGCTACGCAAAAATTGACGGTGGTGCTGGCTATGGTGGCTTGTATGATTCTGGACAACCAAATGGAGGAAAAGGTGCTGGTTGGATAAGTTGGAACTGTAGAAACGATCATAACTTTCTCATCCCAGGTGTTCAAGTTAACCCAAACTGTGCTACAGGTACGAGTACGTATGGACCAAAGTTCGGTAGCGTTACCTTGGGTAGCCCTGCGGCACTTACTGGTTTCGGGTGGGGTGGACTTAATTGGGGTTGGATTGATGCAAGTCGTGCAAGTGTGACTATTGACCCAAATGTGCTTGACCTTGTGCTTACTCCAAACGCTTCGACAGTCTCAACGCCATATAACGTCACCCTTACTTGGAAGACCACAACAACACCATATGGATTCTCTCCTGCAAAATGTACGGCAGAAGCTCGTGATGTAAGTATCCCTGGATCGCCAGTTACTATTACTGCGCCAGGTTGGACTGGTAATACTAACTTACTTCCTCCAAGTATCGCTCCTGCTGCTGACCAAACACAAACAACTACCGTTCCTGCAGATAAAGTCGAGTATCGTATCACTTGTACTCGTGCTTCAGACAACAGTCCTGTGTATTCAAACTGGGCACCAGTACAACGTCACATAATTCCTGTGACACTTGACTGGGCTTGTTATGACAATAGTCCGACAAATCCAACAGCAAAAGCAACATGGCAGTACACAGGCGCAGCAACGACTTGTAAACTCTTTAAAGACGGTGCTGTATATGCAACGAGTCTCGGACTCAACGATGCTAAAGCACCTATTGCTGAAAGTGGAAACTTCGAAGTTCGTTGTTACAACACAAGTGGTACACAAGTAGCGACAAGTAATACGGTAACGATAGACACACCTTCTTGTGCAACAGAGCCACCAACAAGTATAGCGGTAGGTAGTTCATGTAATATTCCCGCAACTAATCCATTGACTCAGAGAATTTCTTGGAGAGCTGGTGGTGGGACTGCAACAACTTGTCGAGTATTCAGAGGTACAACACGTATTTCAACAGGAAATCTAGGCCTTACAGATACATATAGTCCTGTGTCTAGTGGTTCATATAAAGTTCAATGTTATAGTTCAACGACAAGTCCGGATACTCCAGCCCTAGCATCTGCAAGTATCGCTATAAATACAAATGCTTGTGTAACTTGTACACCCACAACAACATTTGAGGAGAGTAAACCTTGTTATTGTAGTTATAACCCAGATGATCCAAGATGTGTAGATATTCCTCCTTCAACCACAACAAAACCAGGCGTGACCGAAGATAAAACAAGATAACCAGTAAAAACAGCTTCTCTAGAGAAGCTGTTTTTTGTTTAGTACTGTCTATGATAGAATATTGCTATGGCTATAACTCGAACAGGACACACATCACGATCGGTCGTTGGTAATTGGAAGATGAATCCGAAAACTGAAAAAGAAGCTATTACTCTTTTTAAGGCGTTAGTAAAAACAGTTCCAGAAAAATCAAAACTAGTACGCGTTCTTCTTGTTCCCGCTGTGTATTATGCTTCGCTTCGTGCAGTGAAACAAAAAGTAATTTCGCTCGGTGTGCAAAATATTCACCATGAACTCGATGGAGCACATACGGGCGACATTGCACTATCTATGTTTAATAAACAACCACTGTACGTTATGTGTGGGCATTCTGAGCGTCGTGCGTTGGGTGAGACAGATCAAGATATCAATAAAAAAGTATTACTTACGCTTAAAGCAAAATCAAAAGTGATTCTCTGCGTCGGAGAAAAAGAACGTGATCATGGGATTCTGTTTTTTGGTGTCATCCGTGATCAGTTAGAAAAAGCGCTCAATCAAGTTCCTCGCAAAGATATTAGTTCGATAGTTATTGCCTATGAACCAGTCTGGGCAATAGGGAAGCATGCTCCTCGCCCTGCAACCGCGGAAGAAGTCCGTGAAGTTGTTATTTTTATAAAAAAAGTATTGGTTGATTTGTTTGGACCGAGCGTACTGCTGGAAGTAAAAATTCTCTACGGTGCTTCTGTAGATAGCAAAGATGCACAGGATCTTGTCCAAGAAGGCGGTGTAGATGGATTACTTCTCGGACGAGCGAGTCTTGATCCAAAAGAGTATGCTCGTACTTGTGCCGCAATTACTTATTAAAAATAATTTATTTTTATGCAATCACTTACCAAAGCACCTATTACCAAAGGCACTCGTGTGTTACTTCGTGCAGATTTTAATGTTCCCATGAAAGGAAAAAAAATTGAAGACACGTTTCGCATAGATAAAACAATGCCGACGATTAACTATCTGCTCAAGAAAAAAGCGATTGTGATTATCCTTGCGCACTTGGGTGATGATGGTAGTGCGACACTCGAACCAGTCGCAAAATATCTCGGAAGCAAGGTGCAGACAGTTTTTACCAGAGTAAAAGACATAGAAGGTGTCGCACGAGTGATAGAAACACTTACTCCTGGAACGGTACTTGTTGTCGAAAATATTCGCAGATTTGACGGAGAAAAAACAAACGATAAAGTGTTTGCAAAATCACTTGCGAGTCTCGGTGACGTGTATATAAATGATGCGTTTTCTGTCTCACATCGAGCCCACGCGTCGCTCGTCGGTATTCCGAAATATCTGCCGTCATATGCTGGATACCAGTTGCAAAAAGAAGTAGAACAGCTATCAAAGGTATTTGATCCCAAGCATCCGTTTCTGTTTATTATAGGTGGTGCAAAATTTGAGACAAAACTTCCACTCATTACTAAATTTCTAAAAACAGCAGATGAAATATTTATTGCAGGAGCTCTTGCAAACCAAGTTTTTAAAGAACACGGATTCCCTGTAGGGCAATCAGTTGTTGAAGACGCAACTTTTGGTCTTGAGAAACTATTAAAGAATAAGAAAATATTGCTTCCGCTTGATCTCGTTGTTGTTTCTCCAAAAGGTAAACGAACCACGACTCCAGATTCTATCGCAAAAGACGAAGCGATGCTTGATATCGGAAAAGAAAGTTTGGCTATGATTAAAGAAAAAATAAACGCTGCGAAGTTTATCCTTTGGAACGGACCTGTCGGGAAGTTGCCTCAAGGTACAAAAAAAATACTTGAAATGATTGCTGTCTCGAAAGCTGTTTCGATCATCGGTGGTGGTGATACGGTTGATCTGGTATCACGATACAACATGGAGAAAGATTTTACGTTTGTCTCTACTGGTGGTGGTGCAACACTAGACTTTCTTTCTACGGGAACATTGCCTGCTATTAAAGCGTTGAAATAAAAACACCGCGTGAATATTCACGCGGTTTAATTTATGTTGTATGGGCGTTAGTGTCCCTTTCTGAAAGCAAACTTTGCTGTTAAAACACAAGCGAGCATGCACCAAGGTCGTAAAAATGATATAGAACCTAATGATACTGCATTTGCACCAGCATTTCTAAACTGATATACATGCCATGGCCAAAGAATTCCACCACCACCGATGATCGGCTTGTTGATACCATACTCACGTGCGCCTTGTATCCAGGCAAGTGCGTATTTGCGTATCGGGTTTCCTGAAACTCCTCCAGGACCTTTTACGTTGAGACGGTACTGTTCTTTTTCGAGCGGTGAAGGATATGTAACTTTAAAGGTATCATGTCCTGTTTTTATATATTTCTCATCGAAATATTCTTTTTTCTCATTATCTGGAAGTTCATCGAATCGTATGGTGTTGATTGCTTCAAATCCGAATATATATTCGTACTCTTCTAACTTCTTAGCAACTTCATAAGGAAAGTTGTATCCGATTTTTACGATAATGGGTATTTTTAAAGTACTGATTATTGCATACTCATCATCAAAACTTTCTATGAAGTTTTTAAATACATCATGCCCTGTGTTAGGGCAAGATAGATTCCATCGCAAGAAAACTTTTTTTGCTTTGAAACCAGATAAGTATTTCGCTAATTGTTTTGTTATCAAATCAATCTCTTCCATCCTTTGTTCTTTTGTCGTTCCAATAAGCATAAAGTTGAGGTGGATTTCTCCAGTCATTTTTTGCCACTTACCAGTTCTGAGCAGGGCTTTTATTCCTGGTCCTGATAGTGAAACATTGTTTACCGCAACACCATTTAGTACGTCAGCATGAATACAGTACGGGTGGAACTTTACGGGTTCATAGTCTTTTTCTGGACCGTGGAGTTTCATATTTCCTTTGTTTGCTTCTGCTGTTGTTGTCTTTGAATGGAAGGTTATCCATCTCCATGAATAAAGGATAGGTAATATCCATTTTAGTAAGCGGCTATAGGTGTAGCCTTTACCGAAAAAACCCATCATACCTGATGCGGCTATAACTGGTGAATCAAAATAGTTTGTTTTCATCTAATGTTAATTTTCTTTTATTTAAACCATGCATAGACTCTGTAGTCAACTTTACATTCTGTGATTTTATAGTATGGTGAAGGTAATAAAAATTTGAAAACATGAAGAAAATAATCAGAAATGTGACTGTTATATCTGAAGGATGTACAGGTTTGTTCGATGTCCTTATTACAGGGGATCGTATTGAAAAAGTATATTATAACGATCCTACCTATCGATACTTAGGATATCAGACGATAGATGGGACAGGAAAAATCCTGATTCCAGGTGTCATTGATGACCAAGTTCACTTCCGTGAGCCAGGTAACTTGATGCATAAAGCAGACATCTTTACAGAATCACGCGCTGCTGTTGCAGGTGGTATTACCAGTTATTTTGAACAACCTAACACTGGAGTTCAAACAATAACTGAAGAATCATGGTTAAAGAAAAATGAAATTGCTAAAGAAAAAAGTTTTGCAAACTATGGTTTTAATTTTGGTTTAACCAATACTAACGCTGAACTTACTATCAAAATGGCACAGAAATATAAAAAAACTATGCCCGCTATAAAAATATTTATGGGTAGTAGTACTGGCGATATGCTGGTGGACAGACAAGGTGTTTTAGAAACGGTGTTTTACAGTTCTCCAATTCCTATTTGCGTACATTGCGAAGATGAAGAGACCGTTAAAAACAATTTGGAATATTATAAAGACGTGTACAAAGGTAGTTATATACCACCTCATATTCACCCGCTTATTCGTTCAGCAGAAGCGTGTTGGAAATCATCGGCATATGCTGTGGCCCTTGCTGAAAAGTTTAATACACGTCTTCACGTGTATCATATAACTACCGCAGAAGAATTGCAGTTGTTTAAAAATGATATACCGCTCGACAAAAAACGTATCACTTCTGAAGCGTGTATTATTCATTTGAATTTTGCAGCAGGTGATTACCAGGAGTTAGGACATCTTATAAAACAAAACCCTGCAGTAAAAACAGCAAAAGACCGTGATGCATTATTCCAAGCGGTCCTCGATGGAACGATAGACGTCATAGCCACCGATCACGCTCCACATACTTGGGAAGAAAAACACGGAAACTACCTAACAGTTCCATCCGGCGCTCCGATGGTACAGCATTCACTTGTTTCGATGTTAGAGTTTTATCATCAAGGTAAGATCTCTTTAGAAAGAGTTGTTGAGCTGATGTGTCACAATCCTGCAATTATCTTTAACGTTGCTGATCGCGGCTACATCAAAGAAGGATGCTATGCAGATATGGTACTTGTGGACTTGAATGATCCATGGACTGTTTCTAAAGAAAATATTCTGTACAAATGTGGCTGGTCACCTTTCGAAGGCAGAACGTTTAAATCAAAAGTAGTGACTACCTTTGTGAATGGGAATATTGTCTATAACAAAGGCGATTTCTTCAAACACGAAGCAAAACAAATTGAATTTGATAGATAACATTTGTTATCAAAATATATTAAAGCAGAGTGAGTATTCACTCTGCTTATTTTTATGCTCCTTTGATTTTTTTTACGAGCTCAAGTAGTTCTTCGGTACTCGGTCTTGTTCTATGGGATTCTTCGGTCATGCTGTAAAAAGGTACGATATGTATATGTGCGTGTGCAACTTCAGTTCCAAACGTTTGGAAACTCAAATATTCTGGATGTAATTTTTCTTTTAACAATAAGCCTACTTTTTTTGCCGCTTCGAAGTATTCTCCAAAGTTTGGCACATCTATCGGCCATGTATAATGCTCTTTTGTGAGGAGTAGCGTATGACCTTTTGTTTTTGGGTTAATATCTAAAAAAGCGATGAATTTATCATCTTCATATAGAGTGTGACTCGGTATATGCCCGGCCACGATTTTGCAAAATATACAATCACTCATACACAGTAGTATATGCTAGAATAACCTATATGCCAATGACTGATATGATTCGACAACTGCTCAAAAACAGAGCGATTCCCGAGGATTCTTGGGAAGCTTTTTTATCTCCGAACTATGTAGCTGGTACCCATGATCCGTTTCTCATGAAAGATATGGATAAGGCCGTAGAGCGTATTCTCAAAGCTATCGAGAATAAAGAAAATATTGTTGTCTATAGTGACTACGACTGTGATGGTATACCTGGTGCGGTGATACTGCATGATTTTTTTAAGGTTATCAACTATGACAACTTCACTGTATATATTCCAGATCGGCATGATGAAGGATATGGACTTCACCGTGATGCGGTAGAAAGTTTTATTGCACAAGGTACGAATCTTATAATTACTATCGACCTTGGTATTACTGCTATTCCTGAAATCGCGTATGCACAGGAGTCGGGTGTTGATGTTATTGTTACCGATCACCATATACCACATGAGACGTTACCACCAGCATTTGCAATTCTTAATCCGAAACAACCAGGATGTGACTATCCGTTCAAAGAACTGTGTGGTTCTGGTGTGATGTTTAAACTCATACAAGCGCTCATGACAAAAGTCTCTGTGCCCATTGGTTTTGATAAATGGCTGCTTGATATGGTTGGACTTGCAACGCTTTCTGATATGGTGCCGCTTGTTGGCGAGAATCGCGTATTTGCATACTATGGAATGAAAGTGTTGCCGAAGACCCGTCGCCCAGGGCTGAGACATTTATTTAAAAAGACAAAACTTGATGTGCTCCATCTTACTGAGGACGACCTAACGTTTATGATAACGCCACGTATCAACGTCGCTTCACGACTTGATTCACCGATGCGAGCATTTAGTATGCTCTCCACTACAGATGAGGTTCTCGGTATTCAAGAAGCGGAACATCTCACAAAGACAAATGATACTCGTAAAACACTTGTCGCAACAATAATGAAAAAAGTACACACGAGAATGGAAGAGTTGTCCTCGTCTTCAATTATCATCATCGGTGATCCGACATGGCGACCAGGAGTACTCGGTCTTGTTGCTTCAAAGATTGTTGAAACGTATCAGAAACCAGCGTTTGTCTGGGGCGGTGAAGGAGATTCATATAAAGGATCGTGTCGGTCTGATGGTAGTGTGCATGTGGTTGATCTTATGACCAAGGTCTCACACCTCTTTGACGTCTTCGGTGGGCATGAATTTTCTGGTGGATTTAGTTTACCGAAATCCTCACTGCTTGTCTTCCATGATGAACTAACTTCTGCGTATGAAAAAGTAAAAAAAGAAAAAGAGCTCAGTTCTTCTTATACTATTGATGCGCATTTAATCCTTACAGATATAACACCAAAGTTCTATAACGAGATTGCACAACTCGCACCGTTTGGTGTTGGTAATCCGAAACCTATTTTTGCATTTGATAATGTTCGGGTTATGAATATAAAGCATTTTGGTGCTGACGGAGATCATTTGGAAATTATGGTTTCAGATGGAAAAGTTTCAAAAACAGCGATCGCTTTTTTTAAAAAATCGAGCGATTATCCGAAACTCGAACTCGGTGAAATGTGTACACTCGTTGCAACGCTCGAGATGTCATATTTCCGTGGACGACCAGAGCTCCGTATGCGGATTGTTGATGTGAAATAAAAAAGGTTAACCAAATGGTTAACCTTGTAAATAAAAATATCCTAATACTTAAAATTATAAGCGGGCTGATAACCAACCTCTTCATTTAATTTCTTCAGTTCGTTAATACACATTTCTATGCACATATCTACTTCTGGAATAGCATCACCGAGATTTTTGTACCATGGGTGAGTTAACCCACTAGATGAATTGATACGCAACAATTCCAATTCAAAACCAACTTCGCGTGCGATAGCTGCAACATTTTTTGCGCTGCCACCTTGTGCACCAACACCAGGAACCAACACCGGTATGTCTTTACCTGCGAACATTTTCAATATTTCACCAAGTTCAGGTAACGACGTAGCACCTACTACTGCACCAACACCAGGTCTGTCTTTTGCCCATTCGATGACTTTATCAGCGACGTGTTGATATAGAGGTCTTCCATCTTCCATCTTTCGATTTTGGAAATCTGCTGCACCAGGATTTGATGTTCTTACCAAAATATACACACCTTTTGCATCTTCTGCGTTGCAATATTTAATGAATGGTTCTACAGAATCAAAACCCATATATGGTGATATGGTTATCGCGTCGTAATCCATATTTTCTAAATACTGTTTTGCGTAGTTTGCAGAACTTTTGCCAATATCACCACGTTTGCAATCAATGATAACGGGTAATTTCAACGTTGTTAAGGCATTTATTGAATTTTTGTTCGTAAAATCTGCCAAAAACTGGGAACCGTTTGTATCACCTTTGTTGTCAAATTTAGAGAAAAATCCTTCATTTGGTTTAAATGTTGCAGGTAGTATATTTTTTTCTTTCATTTTATGTAATAAAATTTTGAAATATCCTATTGCATCATTTATCGTACCTATCTCATTTTGTTCCACAGGCAATGCTTCTACGACAGGGTCCAATCCCATACAAATAAGACTCTTCGTTTTCTGTGCTGACATGCGTAAAAAAGTCAGGTAACCAAAATCGAATTTTGTTTTGTGACGATTGAACCAACCGTCAGGATCACGCACCCAGTCTTCCAACATTTCAAATTCTTCGGTTGAAAGAATCTTTTGTAGTTCAGGTAATACATCGTGAATCGTGATGATTGATGTGTAGGTAAATCCAGCATCTGCAAACTCCTGGTCTGCTTTTTTCGTGCTATATGAAAAAATAGAAGAGATTTCAATTTCTCTTGCACCAGCTTTTTCCAAAATTCGTGCATTTTCAATTACCGAACCACCGCTTGTAACAAGGTCTTCAATAAGCTTGATTGACTTACCAGATACTTCCAAGCCTTCAATTAAATTTCCCAAGCCATAGTCTTTTGCTGTAGCACCAGGTCGGATATATCCAGATGGTAAATTATTTTTCAGCGCAAAATGTGTCGCATGCGAAATTGCTCCAGTTGCTACACCGATAACACCGTCAATGTCTTTACCTTCGCTCAGATATCTGAAACCTCTGGCAATCATTTCCATTAATTCAGGATATGACGAAGATTTTCGAAAGTCACAATAAATCGGACTTTTGATCTTAGACTTAAAGGTAATTGGCTGTTTGAAATTTGTTTTAATGATCCCTTTCTCTAAAAGAAATGCAATAATTTGTTGTTTTAAAGTATTCATTTTTGTAAATTTTTATTGCTTTCACATTACCATGAAAATACTATTTTGACAATAACTACTGAAAATGGTACTGTGAGTGAAATTTAAATCAAAAAATATTTTTTATGAATCAAAAAATCTATCCAGGACAAGGCTCCTTCTATGAAGGAAAAGTCCGCAATTTACACACAGTAGGTGGTGTCATCGTTGCTGAAACGACCGACAGGATCTCTGCATTTGATGTTGTATTACCCTTTGAAGTACCTCGCAAAGGAGTAATTCTTAATCTTATTGCTGCTCATTTTATGAGAGCCACGGAAGATATTGTGAAGAATTGCCTTTTAGACGTTCCGCATCCGAGAGTTTCAATATGGAAGAAGGTTAAACCCTTTAAGGTAGAATTTGTTGTTAGAGGGTTTAACACAGGTTCTTTCTATCGAAATTATGTTGAAGCAGGTAAAGCAAATCCATGGGGTTATTCTATTCCTTCGGATTGCAAAAAAAATGTAAGACTGCCAGAAGTTTTTATCACCCCGACGACGAAAGCCCCAAAAGGAGAACACGACGAAGACATTTCTTTTGAAGATATTTTAGAGCGTGGTCTTATGACTAAAAACCAGTTGGAACATATTAATCGTGTTTCGCGTAAGCTTTTTCTGAGAGGACAAGAAATGGCTGCTGATCGCGGATTAATCCTTGTTGATACGAAATATGAATTCGGTGAAGATGAATCAGGTGAAGTCTATCTTATTGACGAAATTCATACACCAGATTCCAGTAGATACTGGTATGCCAACACATATGAGACAGCATTGGCAGAAAATGAAGAACCAAAAGCTTTGTCAAAAGAATTTGTACGACAATGGTTGGTCGAACATAATTGGCAAGGCAAAGATGGTGATGTACTGCCGGTGTTTGATGATGCACTCAAAGCAACTATCAAGGATCGCTACCAGGAGCTGTATCAAATTGTAGTAGGAACACCTTACACAGAACTTTCAGTCAATGATGATGACCTGTATGAAAAGGTTTGCGCGTCTTTGGTAAAAATAAGACCCGCAGCTGAAGGACCAAAGGTAAGTATCGTTATGGGTTCCGAATCAGATTTACCTGTAATGAAAAAAGCAGCAGATGTATTAGTAGAGGCAGGAGTCCCTTTTGAGTTGTCTTGTGTATCAGCACATCGTACACCAGTTATGCTACAGGTATACGCACAGGAGCTTGTTGCTCGTGGCGTCAAAGTAGTTATCGCCGGTGCAGGTGGTGCTGCACATTTGCCTGGTATGATTGCAGCGCACACGATAGTTCCTGTTATAGGCGTTCCCGTAAAATCAAGTAACTCAATAGATGGCTGGGACAGCATCTTGTCTATTTTGCAGATGCCTGGTGGTGTTCCTGTTGCAACAATGGCGTTAGATGGTGCACAGAACGCAGGGTTATTGGCGTTACAAATATTAGCAACTGCTGATCCATCACTTGCAAAATATTTGGGCGAATTCAAAAACGAATTGCAGACGAAAGTAAGAAAGATGAGAAACAATATGGTTCAAAACTATTATTTTCCCAAAATGTAAAACATATTATGGATATGTAGATAACTAGCCAGCAGTATTTAAAGGTACTGTTGGCTATTTTTTATTTCTCTAATGAATATGTGGTATCATGTACTTATCATGAATCCAAAAACGATCATCTACACTGACGGCTCATCTCGGGGCAATCCTGGTCCTGGTGGTTTTGGTGCCTTGCTAATAATCACTGATGAAAAGGAACATAAAAAAGTTGTAGAGCTCGGTGGTCACGAAGATCACACCACAAATAATCGCATGGAACTTCTCGCAACACTAGAATCTTTACAATATATTGAAGAAAGAAAAATTGCAGGAAAAGTCGAAGTCCACACAGACTCTGCATATGTTCTAAACGGTATCACTGGTTGGGTTTTCGGTTGGGAAAAGAATGGATGGAAAACTCAAAACGGTGATGAGGTGCTCAATCAAGATTTATGGAGGGCACTTGCTGCTATCTCGTTTCGAATAAAATCAAAACAAGGACTCGAATGGATAAAAGTAAAAGGTCATAGTGGTATCTGGGCAAACGAGCGTGTTGATCAGATCGCCACAGAATACGCAGACAGTTCACAACCGCTACTCTATACTGGTGCTTTAGAAAGTTACTTGAAACTTATGAGTATTGATGAAAAAGAACTATTTACAAGTACTGTTAGTACATCTCAAAAGTCTTCTTCTAAAAACAAAAAACCATATGCGTATGCTTCCTGTGTTGATGGTTCTGTATACAAAGATGAAACATGGGCAGCGTGCGAAAAACGTGTAAAAGGTAAAAAAGGAGCAAGATTTAAGAAAGTTTTTTCCAAAGAAGAATACGACGACCTCGTAAAACTCTGGCAAGGACATGAAGTGGTATAAGTTCGATACAACAGTCGGTTTCACTGTGTGCGCATTTTTCTTTGGTATCTTTTTGGGTTCACGAAATATTTTCACCTTGTTTCATGAAACATATACAATAATAGGAGTAAGTAGTATTTTTCTTATTCTTGTATTATGTGGCATGTTTTTTAAATCTGTTCGTAGCAGGACGCTCTTCCTTTTTCTGGGTTTAGTCTTCTGTGTTTTGGGTGTGATTCGGTTTCACATTGATGCGCGCGCAAATGTTTCACTACTTCGTGAACGCATAGGATCTGCAGTACAAATTGAAGGATATATTACGACCACGCCCGATGTTGGTGAGTATTCAACACGGTTTATACTTAAAACAAAAGATGAAAATGTACTGATAACTACAACGGGAAAAGACGTTCCATCAATGGGCGCATATATACATGTCACTGGTACACCCACTATCCCGAAATCATTTGTCACTGATGCCGATCGAACTTTTGATTACGGAAACTATCTGAAGAAAGATGGCATCTCGGTGATTTTTAAAGCCTCGTCTCTATACGAAGATACCTCTGTGCAACGGTGCTGTCTTGTTTCACGCAAGTTATCCGCACTCAATACGTTTTTTGTTTCACACATATACAAACTTTTACCCGATACAGGTGCCGGACTCCTGTCTGGAATTTTGCTTGGACAGAAAAGTGCTCTCGATGCAGACTTACGTACTTCGTTTGTAAAAACGGGAACGATTCATATTGTGGCACTTTCTGGATATAACGTAACGATTGTTGCTGATGCTGTTATTCGGCTTCTAAGAACAATGTTCTCACGAAGTGTTACCTTTATATTTGGTGGTATTGGTATCTTTGCTTTTGTGGTTATGACTGGGCTACAGACTACTGCTATACGTGCTGGAGCAATGGCGTGTGTACTTCTGTTTATTAAAGGTAGTGGTCGTATGTATAACGCACTACGCGCACTGTGGTATGTATCGTTTATTATGGTTGCGATCAACCCACGAATACTGCTCTATGATATTTCCTTTCAGCTATCATTTCTTGCGACGCTTTCTATTATTCTCTTCTTACCACCAATGACAGACTGGCTTTCGTGGATCCGTATGAAACTTATCCGTGAAACGCTTGCGAGTACACTTGCTGCACAAATGCTTGTCACGCCATGGATTGCATACAGTATCGGTACATTGTCGTTTATTAGTCCACTCGCAAATTTGATTGTGCTACCTTTTATATCGATCATTATGCTGATTGGATTCATTGCTACCATCAGCTCTGTTCTTGGTCTTTCATTTTTTATTCCTATTGTTTCATATCCGCTTTACGCAATGCTCGAGTTTGTTATAGGAACAGCGACAAAACTTTCACATGTACCATATGCCTCAACGACGATCCCTGAATTTGCGACATTGTTTCTGGTTGGTATATATGTACTCATATTCGGTTTACTCTATGTATATTACACGTCACGAAACATAAAAAGCATTACTGAGATTCAATAATGCTTTTTTATGAAATAGCTATTTAGTGAAATTTTTCTCGATAGTATTCCAGTTGAGATTTTTAAAAAATGCTTCGATGTAGTTTTTCTTTTCACTCGGTATATAATCGATGAGGTATGAATGTTCCCACATATCAAGCGCGATGATTGGTGTGAGGCCCGTGAGGTGCCCGAGATGTTGTTCGTCTACCCATGCGTTAAGTAATGTATCTGTATGTTGATCATAGTAGAGGATCGCCCAACCGATACCACGCGTCATGGCGATAGATTTGAATCGTGTAAGCCATGTATCGAAACTACCAAAGTCCTTCTCTATTTTTGCTCGAAGTATACTCTCAGCAGGAAGTGTTTGTGAACCACCTTCAAATCCGTGAAAGTAGTATTCGTGATTTCTCATACCGTCAAACTCAAATCCAAATCGTCGTTGCAATTCCGCAAGTTCATATGCATATTTTTCAGAGTCTTCCGAAAGTTCCTCAATATGATCGAGTATAAGATTCGCGTGCTTTACATATCCTTGGTAGAGTTTTATATGTTCTTCTATGGTTTTAGGTGAAATACCATCGAGCCCGCCTATAGTAAATGTGTGTGGTGTAAATCGTTTCATAAATGTGCTAGTTTAAATTACTGATGTATCTATAGTATACTCTTTTTATAACAATATGCGAACGAGACTCATCCATGTCATTTATCTACTTTTCTGTGCGATATTTGCACTTGGCTACAGTGTAAGCGCTGCTCTTGTGCCCACGACAGATCTCCATGTATCAGTTCTTGATATTGGACAAGGTGATGCGATTTATATTGAGGCACCAAATGGTCGGACAATGCTTGTCGATGCTGGGCCACGCGGGTCCCTTGTTGCTCCACTCAAAGCTGCGCAGACTATTTCTAAAAAACATATTGATGTATTTGTGCTTACAAATCCAGATGCTGATCATTTTGCAGGAATACTTGATCTTATGAAAACATATAGCATGGGTACGGTTGTTGAATCGGGTACACGATCAACTTCCAAATCATATCAGAGTTTTGATCGACTTGTGACCGAAGAAAAAATACCTAGGCTCATTGCGCGTAATGGCATGGAAATAGTACTTGATCAAAAACGTGATATAAAATTCTCAATACTTTTTCCTGACCACAATGTTTCTGGTTGGAAGCATAATGATGCCTCTATTGTCGGGAGGCTTACTTATGGTACGAGATCGTTTATGTTAACAGGGGATGCGACTACATTTACTGAATCCATTGTTCGTGTAAGGAATGAGCAGGAATTATTAAAAAGTGATGTACTCAAAATTGGACATCATGGGTCTAGAACCTCAACAAGTGAAGCATTTCTTGATGCGGTTTCACCGACGTATGCGATCGTGTCGTATAGTATGGGTAACACGTATGGACATCCGCACTCTGAAGTAGTTGATCGTATTCGAGCTCGAGATATTATACTTCTCGAAACAGCAAAAGAGGGAACCGTCACCTGTACAACTGATGGTGAAAAACTCGATTGTAATCGTGAGAATTAAAAACAGGTTACTCAAAAGAGTAACCTGCGAATTTCTATCTTCTATTTTTATTAAGCCTCAAATTTAAATTCTCCGCTACAAATCATTTCTAACGCTCGTATATATGCGGGACCGTCGCAGAAAATCTTCATTCTGTTTTGATGTTCTATAATAGGCACCTCAGGTTGAACAGTAAGTGGTTGTGAAACGCAGATAATTTTTCCTTCATCAACTTTTTTTTCAACGACATGTATTGTCGAAGCAGTAGATGTCTCACCAGCATTTATTGCGAGTGTTACAGCATCATCGCCTGTATATTTTGGAGTTCCATCTTCCTTTTTGATTCGTAAATCCGCTGGATGTACATTAATAATCGGACAGTATCCTAATAATGGCGCTACAATTTTTAGCATAAAGCCAGACAATAAAATAAGATCTGGTTCAAATTGTTTAACAATATGTTGTAAGTGAGTGAAATATGCTCTGCGTATGTTGTCCGGCATATCTCTAACTTTTCCAAAATAACCATTTCTTGCATTAAATTGTTTTATTGCTGCAATAGTACACGGTATTTCTTGTTCATCAAAGTATGACAAACCAGATGCATCTTTTTTATCAGTTAAGCCAAAAACAAATTTATAGTTTTTGCCGTAATTTGGATCATTTCCGATTAGATACTGTGCCGCACTTGCGCCGCCTGAGAATAGCACTACTATTCTTAATTTTCCTTTATTCATTTTTTTCGTTTTCTTTATATAAACATATTTTTCTCATTAAGTCAAATTACAATATAAAAAAATAAGGATTAGTGTTTACTATCCTTACTTTTTAACTTGTTTTTTTATTTTTCTAAAAACACTGATGATGCCAGATCGTCTGTGGTTCGACAGGTGATTGTGGTTGCCCTGGTGCTGGTGTGCGTTCTACCATAAACATCATGTCATATTCCATGAGTTGTTTTTCTCCCGTATGTGTTTTATTCCACTCGCGGCAGAGATACTTACCGTAGCCCTCACGAAACTGTGAAAGATTCGCAGACCAAAGATTCATCATATATTTTTGCCAACGTTGATCTTTGTATTCGTATGCGCCCCATTTTGGTTTTGCATATGATACTGGTGCGCCGTTTCTGAATACATCGATTTCTGTTCCGTCACTTAGTTTTCCTGGGAATACATACCATCCGTCTTCGAGTAGTGGTGTCGGTGCGAACATGTCAAACCGTTGATCGAGTCTCGTGAGTGATCCGATCCACTGCACTTGAGCACTTATATATTGAGTCTTTCCTAGTGTGTCGATATTCATAAGTACAACATAGATAAGTAGCACCAATAGAAATGCTTGTGTCGCTGTCCCTACTAGCTTTTTGATAAATGTTTTTTCTTCAGGGATTAATGGTGTGCAAACTGTTTTTCTATGTGTCGCAACAAATGCGTATATTTTTTCGCCGAACCAGGCGATCGGTTTTAGATGAGCAATAGATTGTGCCCAGGCAAGATATGGTGAATACCCAAGTATCGTAGCAAGCCCATTCCACCCATATGTTTGGTTTCCGTTGCTGTCAACAATCACCCATGAGGTACGGGCATCCATCTCTTTGAGCACTTTTTCATCGGTATATCCTGGCGCGATGTGTGTGTTCTCGTGTAGTAAAAACAATCTTTTTATAATAGAAACTACTTTTGCACAAAAGGTGCAGTCTCCGTCGTAATATATGGAAAGATCTTCTTTTGCACGAGCACGAACTCTCCTATGCATAAATGTATTAAGTTTATCCCAAAAATATGAAGGCAGCATGCCGAGTGTTACTCCAATGGCAATAAGTCCAAACAATCCGAGACGCATGTTGGTGTTAAATCCTATTTGAAGTATTGCAAATAGACTGAGACCGAGTATTCGGAATTGTGGTGTAAAGAACGGTATAAATAAAAGTATTGCTCCGTATGTCTCGACATATAGCACGAACCATGTAAGCCAGGGAAGCACTTGTCCTAAATGAGTCAAAACCCACGCACCTGTTGGTGTGATAAGTTGATCAATAGATAGTGCATAATATGTTGCCGTTCCGTCTGCATGCCACGCTGCACCTGTTTTGAGAAGACCAGTCATAACATACAAGAGACATATCTGAACAATGTATGCGACACTCGAGATACTCGCGTACGTTTTTTCGTCGGCTGGTGCTGTTTTGTTAAACAATCTATCCAAAGACCATCGTTTATTAAGTGGCAAAAACATCATCCAAAAAGTTATTACTCTCAATACGACATCTCCACCCTGAAGTACAAGTGGGTTTCTTGCATGAAGCGAGATTAACAAAAACCACGAAACTATCATTGATAGCTTGGTTCTGTACCCGAACGTAAGCGATAATGCAAAGATACATGCGATACTAAATAGTACTACTTGGAACCATAGAGCGCCGTTTGCCATATGGATCGAGATCCACCAGTCGTTGTTCCAGTATTTAAGTATGTCGAGTCTCGGCAATACTCCGCTGTCAGTGTAGTGTGCATAGAGGCTCGTTGCTCGTTGTGCCAGATCAAGCATGAGCGTAATACCAATAGTGATACGTAACAAAGCGAGGGAGCGATAGTCGAGAGATACAAATTCGACAATCTTATGTTCTATTTTTTGAAATAGAGTTATGAGACGTTTCATCATACACATAGTGTATCTCAAAACAATACAATAAACAAAAAATCCTCGGATATCCGAGGATTTTTTGTTTCATATGATTAAGAGATGAGACCTGCTTTCTTGAGTGTTACGAATGCGCCGCGTTTGTTTATTGTACGGATCGCACGTGTTGAAATCTCGAGTGTAACGCTCTTTTTGAGTTCAGGAATATAAACCTTCTTTTTTTGAAGATTTACATACTTTCTCTTTGCCCCTGTTGGGTTGAACTTGGTAGCACGAACTCGATTAGAGTAGCCCCCAGCGACAAGAGATGATTTTTTTGTGATTGGACATGTTTTTGCCATATACGTTTCTGTTCTCGTATGCTATCATATAAAATACAATTATGCAAGAAGTCAACATACTCGCGCTTATTAGTATACTTTTAGCCTCAGTAATCCTGCATGAGGTGGCACATGGATATGCTGCACTCTTTTTTGGCGATAAAACAGCTTACTATGCTGGTCGACTCACACTCAATCCGATACGGCATCTCGATTGGTTTTCTTCTGTGATGTTGCCTGCACTACTTATTTTGTTTCAGTTTCCATTTCCTTTTGCCGCGGCAAAACCTGTTCCTGTAAATTTACGCAATGTGAAGTCTGGTAGATTCCCACGAATTATCATTGCACTAGCTGGTATTGGTACGAATCTTCTTTTAGCAGTCATCTTTGCTATATTTATTCGTATAAGCAGTGTATTGGGATTAAGTACTCCCGTTGTCATGTTCTTTGCACTTGTGGTTCTTATAAATATTTCACTCTCGCTTTTTAATTTGCTTCCGATTCCTCCTCTTGATGGATCTCGCGTCATTGTTGCATTACTGCCTGCACGTTTTCAACAGATAGAACGCTTTCTTGATACGTATGGATTTGTTATACTAATAGCAGTGATGCTCGTCCTCAATATTTTTGGCATCGATATATTATCAATCCCAGTGCGTATCCTCTTTAAATTATTCACTGGTAGTATGATCTAATCAAAATTCTTTTTATGAAATTACGATATCTATCAGCAGTCATCCTCTCTATATTATTTTTTGTTGTGGGTGTAACACGGGCGTTTGCGCTTACCGGAACTATTGATCCAACAAACCTTGGTTATAAATTTGCAAAATTAGTTGGAGGTCCAAATGCGGGCATGCAAATTAACTCAGGTAATTTTCAGGTTCAACCAAGTTATAATGCAACCGTTACTGATACTTCGCTACTTGGTTATATGTGGGGTTCGACGCTTGGTTGGATAAACCTTAACTGTGCAAATAATAGTACCTGTGGAATCGTAAATTATAAAGTTTCAGTTGATAGTACGACCTGTGGTGTCCCTGCAACTCTCTCTGGGTATGCATGGTCAACGCTTGGATGGGTGAATTTTGGTCCTTTTTCTATCAACACTCCTGTTGTCCAAGCCCCACAAGTTACTATTAATACAAGTGGTGAGTGGAACGGGTACGCGTGGGCAAGTGGTGCTGGTGGCGGATGGATAGAGTGGGATTGTTCTTCGGGAGGGAAAGCAGCAGGCAAATGTACGGTAACAGATTGGCATCCCCCTGTTTGTTCTTCTACTACGACTACTACGACTACTGGAGGTGGTAGTACGGGCGGAGTATTTATTCCACCTACAACTACAACGACAGGAGGTACAAGTGGCACACCTACAACAACTACTACAACAGGAACTTCTGGAACACCAACTACTACCACAACAACGGGTACAGGCACCTCTGGTACGACAGCAACTACTGGTACATCAACAAGTGGCACACCTACAACAACTACTACAACAGGAACTTCTGGAACCTCCGGTACCGTGAGTGGGACAGCTGCAGGTACAAGTGGAACACCTACTACAACTACGGGGACTTCTGGTACAACTACCACATCTTCAACAGGGCCGACGACTTCTGGAACAGTC
The DNA here is from genome assembly GCA_964591665.1 of uncultured Candidatus Saccharibacteria bacterium. GTDB lineage: Bacteria > Patescibacteriota > Minisyncoccia > Phycocordibacterales > UBA9973 > CAZQCV01. Next base: position 23,178 of record CAZQCV010000002.1, on the reverse strand, counting down.
ACTGGATCATCAGGTTCATCTTCTTCTAGTGTTTCATCCTCTACTACCGGAGGTTTTACTCTTCCTTCTATTCCTGCAGCAGCAGCTCCTATTGTCCCAGTGGCAACGGCGACTGGTTTGATTGTTGGGGTGGTGACCACACTTACAAATTTGGTTGCGGTTAATCCTCTTGTTGCAAAAGATTTGGTCACCCTACCGTTTCGTTTGTGGACAGGATTCCTTTGGATTGTCGGTATTCGTCGTAAGCCATGGGGTATTGTTTATGACGCAAAAACAAAACGGCCACTTGATCCGGTGTATGTGACTCTCTATAGCCATATTCATGAAGAACTTGAAAGCGTGATTACCGATATGGAAGGACGTTATGGATTTAAGGTTCGTAAAGGAACATACTATGTTGTCCCAAAGAAAACACACTATATTTTCCCCTCAGTTCTCATGAGAGGACGTGATAGTGATGATGTCTATGATTCACTTTATTTCGGAGACCCTATTGTAGTAGAAAATGATAATCAATTGATTACAAAAAATATTCCAATGGATCCAATTGCTGAGGATTGGAATGAACAAGAGAAAGTCCGAATGGGAGCAGCAAAGCGCCATGCGTCGCATATCTTTGGTAAAGTGCTCAACCTCTTGTTCTGGGTTGGATTTGCACTTACTGCATACAATGTTTTTCTTCATCCGATTAAGTGGAATATCATAATGTTTGCTATCTATATTGTGTTGTTTATTATATCTGAACTTGGATTACCACCGAAAACATCTATGGGTGCAGTCTTCGAAAGATTAACAGAGACTCCTATTGCCTCAGCTCTGGTACGTATCTATAGTGCAACAACTGGCGTAGAAGTTGGCCGTAAAGTTACTGATGAAGATGGATACTACTATGCACTTGTCAAAGATGGTGTTTATCAGGTAACGGTGCAGAAACAACAACCAGATGGAAACCATGGTCCGGTCATACATAAATCAGAACCAATACAAGTAAAGAAAGGTGTTTTAAGTCACAAAATAGAAATATAGTTTAAGCAAGACCTCACTGATCAGTGAGGTCTTGCTTTTATTCATTATTGTGCTATACTTTATGGCAGCAAACCTAAAAGAGCAGTCTGAACTCTTTTATAGGATCTTTTGCCCGAGTTGCTTTATTTCCTTAGTAAAATTTATTTAATACATGCCAACAATTAGTCAATTGGTTCGCAAACCACGAAAAGCTGTGGTGAAAAAATCAAAATCAGTTGCTATGGCTCGTGGATTTAACACGATTCATAACAAACCGATTTTCTATCCTTCTCCATTTAAGCGTGGTGTTTGTACAAAAGTAACTACTACCACTCCAAAGAAACCAAACTCAGCGCTTCGAAAAATCGCTCGTGTTCGTCTTTCAAATGGTATGGAAGTAACAGCATATATTCCAGGTATGGGTCACAATCTCCAAGAACACTCAGTGGTGATGCTCCGCGGTGGTCGTGTGAAAGACTTGATCGGAGTACGATATCACATTGTTCGTGGACGTCTCGATGCCTCTGGTGTTGAAAAACGTCGTAAAGGTCGTTCACTTTATGGTAATAAGCGTCCAAAAGCAGGTGCAGCAGCTCCAGCTGGTAAGAAAAAATAGTTTATGCGACACAAAGTAACAAACCGAAATATTCCATCTCCAGATATTGTGTATGGTTCTGATAAGCTTGCAAAGTTTATCAACTACATGATGTGGGATGGTAAAAAAGAAACCTCTCGAAAAATTGTCTACGGAGCACTTGATCTTATCAAAGAAAAGATGAACGTAGAAAATCCTCTTGAAGTTTTCGAACTCGCACTTAAAAATGCGAGTCCACTCATGGAAGTTCGCTCACGACGTATTGGTGGTGCAAACTACCAGGTACCTCGTGAAGTTCGCCCAGAACGTCGCCAGTCGCTTGCTATTCGTTGGATTGCAGCAGCAGCTCGAAGTGGTAAAGGCCGACCGACACACGAAAAGCTCGCAGATGAACTTATTGCAGCCTCTAAGGGTGAAGGTTCAGCTGTAAAGAAACGCGAAGATACACACAAAATGGCAGAATCAAACAAAGCGTTCGCTCACTTTGCTTGGTAGAATCAAACATAATAATTCAAAAACAAAGCGCCGAAAGGCGTTTTTGTTTTAGCTCTTGGGTCTGATATACTGTACTCATGAAAGATAAACAAATCGAAAAACTTATCAAAGCCGAAGACAAACGTCAAAAAAGTGTTATTAATTTGATCGCTTCTGAGAATTATGTTTCTGATGATGTACTCAAGGCACTCGGCTCAAAACTTACCAACAAATATGCCGAAGGATATCCTGGCAAGCGGTATTATGGTGGTAATGAAGTCATCGATAAAGTTGAATCGCTTACTATCGAACGCGCACTCAAACTTTTTAAACTCAGTAATACAAAATGGCATGTGAACGCACAGCCATTATCAGGGTCACCTGCAAACCTCGCTGTATACTCTGCACTTATTCCACTTGGAGGAAAAATTATGGGAATGAAACTTTCATCTGGTGGTCACCTTACACACGGACAGCCGGTTTCTATGACGGGCAAGTTTTGGAAGCAAGTACCGTTTGAGGTTGATCCAAAAACAGAGATGTTGGATTATGATGCACTCAAAAAAATTGCTCTAGCAGAAAAACCAGATATCATCGTTGCTGGATTTACTGCGTATCCACGAGTCGTAGATTTCAAAAAATTCCGTGAGATCGCTGATGCTTCTGGTGCGATACTTATGGTAGATATGTCACACTTTGCTGGACTTGTTGCTGGTGAAGCGTACCCGACACCATTTACATATGCTGATGTGGTTACGACAACAACACACAAAACACTGCGTGGTCCACGCCAGGCGATGATCTTTGTGCGAAAAGATTCACGAGAATTTGATAAAAAAATCGACAAGACGATCATCCCAGGTCTCCAAGGTGGTCCACACGAAAATAATATTGCAGGTGTTGCAGTCGCACTCAAAGAAGCAATGAGTCCAGCATACAAAAAATATGCTAAACAGGTTATAAAAAATGCACAAACACTTGGTAAAGAGTTGCAAAAACTCGGCTGGAGAATTGTCTCTGGTGGAACTGATTCGCACCTGCTACTCGTCGACACATGGATGAACGGTGCTGGTGTCAGTGGGGCAGAAGCAAGTCGCCGTCTCGAAAAAGCAGGGATTATCGTAAATATGAATACGATTCCGCAAGATCCACGTGGTGTTATGGACCCGTCTGGTATTCGCATAGGTACTCCAGCAGAAACAACTCGTGGTAAAAAAGAAAAAGATATGATTATTATTGCGAAGAAAATAGATAAGGTATTGCGAGGGAAAAAGTAATCATGCAACTTCAAGTCGGTGTAAAAATTCTACTCAAAAACAAAGAAAGCAAGTATCTTCTTGTTCGACGTTCATCTGAAAAATATCCAGAAGTTGGTGCGATGTGGGACATGGTGGGTGGACGTATAGAACCAGGCACACCGCTACTCAAAAATTTAAAACGAGAAATTTTTGAAGAAACAAAACTTGAGCTTGTAGGTGAACCGAAACTAATCGCTGCACAGGATATTCTGAAATCTGATAAACATGTGGTGAGACTTACGTATATTGGTGAAGCACGGGGTGATATAGTTCTTGATGAAGAAAATACAGAATACAAATGGTTTAGTCGACAAGAACTAAACGAAACAGACGCGCTTGATGCTTATTTTAAAGAAGTGTTAGAAAACCAAAATTTTTTGTAAATAAAAAAGTGTTGGCAAAGTACCAACACTATATTATTCAGATAAAGAAAATTATTTCTCTCCTTTTTCTATTCTATCTCTTATTATCTGTGCTTGTTCGTAATCCTGATTCTTTTCGGCTTCTTTTAATTGTTCTTCTAAAGATAAAGGAGTTGTGTTTGCTTCAATTTCCTCTACTTTAACAATAGTTAATCCATTTTTAAATACAATATGTTCTTCCCAGGAGAATTCATTTTTACCATGTGCAAAACTTTCTATACAAAATGGTGTGGTGCATTGACTAAAATCTAACTCAAAATCATTTTCAGTCAAACCCGGCCCTATTCTTGTTATTTTTACCACATCTTCATAGTCGAGATGGTGCTCTTTTAAATCATCTTCTTGTAAAATCTCGTTATAAAGAGCAATAAACACTCCTTTATATGTAGTTAAAATTTCTTCAGCATCCATGAATCCTGAAGATCCTACAGACATATTTTTCATACAGTCTTCACTGTCGTAGCCTTTTATTTGTCCTATTATTGCCATGTCAATGTTTTTATTACTTATACATTACATAGCTTTTATATATATGTCAAATACATACACTGCATGCTTTTTGATATACTTCAGTGTATGAAAAAAGGAAAATTTATCGTAATAGATGGAACCGATGGTAGCGGAAAGGCAACGCAGGTTGCGCTTCTTGCAGCACGACTCAAAAAAGAAGGGAAGACGGTGAAACTGGTTGATTTTCCTGAGTACTATAAAAATTTCTTCGGGAAATTTATTGGCCATTGTCTCACTGAGCAGTACTATAATTTTATCAATGTACATCCGAAAATTGCATCTGTACTCTATGCTGCTGATCGTTTCGAATCAAAAGATCAAATAGAATCTTGGATTAAAAAAGGCTACGTGGTAATTGCTAATAGATATGTTTCTGCCAATCAAATTCATCAAGGAGGTAAGATTAAAGATACAAAAAAACGCAAAGAATTCTTAAAGTGGTTAGACGAGATGGAGCATAAAGTTTTCGGTATTCCTAGACCAGATGTGGTGCTGTATCTTTCTGTCCCTTTTGAAGTTTCCCAAAAGATGATGAAAGAGAGAAATGCAACCGCAAAGAGAAACTACGCTGGAAGCAAAAAGGATGTTCACGAGGTAGACGTTGCATTTCAAAAAAATTCTCGCGAGTCAGCACTATGGCTCTCTAAAACACTTCCGTATTTCATAAAAATCGATTGTACAAAAAAAGCACAGATTTTATCTCGTGAAGAAATTCATGAAAAAGTATATGAACAAGTTACCAAGCTAAAATAAAATGCCCGATCGGGCATTTTATTTTACAGATTATTTTTATTTTACCAGCGCTGTGTAAATCATTTTGACGACTGGATCTACCTCTGGACCGTGGACAATTACTGCACCAAGTGCACCCGTGATGGTTATGGTTGTCGCAACTGCAAGTGCAAGTACTACCATGAATAACCAGTTTCTTTGTATGGTATTCCAAAAGGCTAGTGATTTCATACTCATCGTTTGTAACTTACCTGGTTTTAATTTTTCTATAAAAAGTGGTCCGAATACTATCTTTGCATAAATGACAAAAATAATCCCAGCCAGGATATTTGTCGCAGTCGCAAAGGTGCTGTGCATTTCGACAAGGTCTCGTATGCCTTTGAAGTTATGCTCGATTGCTTCACCAGAAGATGACGCAATAAGTCCGCCAATAAAGCCGACGGTTATAAGTACTGTTTTAGTAAGTGTCAGATCAAATCTTTTGAAGAGTGGTATACGCGATACAATTTCTACAACTGCATAGAGACTAAGCATGGCGACTGGAAAATGTACCAAAAGAGGATGTAATGTTTGCATAGTTTTATTATATACCTATTTGCGCTATACTGTCACTACAATGCACATCAAAATTAAAAAACTACATCCAGAGGCAAAATTACCAAAATATGCATTACCAGGTGACGTTGGCATGGATCTTTTCTCTCTTGAAGAAAAAGTAATTAATCCAGGTGAACACCTTTTTGTCATGCACGGGTTTGCGCTTGAGTTCCCAACAGGTTATGCCGCAATTGTCATGGATAAATCGAGCATATCAAAAGCAGGACTAAAGACTATGGGTGGTGTTTTCGATGCTGGATTCCGCGGTGAATACAATACACATCTCGTAAATCTCTCAGATACTCCATATACCATAGAGAAAGGATCAAAGGTAAGTCAACTTGTCATCCTTCCTGTAGCGATTGCTGAACTTGAAGAAGCTACTGAACTTTCGGAGAGCGAACGTGGTGCTGGTGGTTTCGGAAGTACGGGAAAGTTCTAATTGCCCAAAAGCACTAATTTGTGTACTATAAACCCATGATTCGTGAGACGCTACAAAAAGAAATAGAAGAGATTCTGAAAGAGCTAGGTGTTAATGCGCCAAAGGTTATTCTCGAACATCCGACGGAACTGTCTCATGGTGATTACGCAACGAATGTTGCACTCTCATATGCAAAGCAACTAGGCAAAAATCCGAAGGTTTTAGCAGAATCAATTATTCAGAATCTAAAACAGAAAGATAATTCACTTATTGCAGACATCTCTGTCGCTGGTCCAGGATTTATAAATATTACACTTGCACCTGCTTTTTATACTGAATCACTCAAAACTATTCTTGCACAAGAACAACGCTGGGGTGCAAATACCGTACTTGCTGATAAAAAGGTTATGGTTGAATACACACAGCCGAATCCGTTCAAGCCGTTTCATATTGGGCACTTGATGAGCAACTCGATCGGTGAAGCTGTTTCTCGACTTGTAGAATTCTCTGGTGCAAACACTATCCGTGCAAACTATCAGGGTGATGTTGGGCTACATGTTGCAAAGGCGATCTGGGGAATTTTGCAGCGAGGTAAACCAAATGAATCTCTCGATGTCAGCGCTCAGGCGCAATATATCGGTGAATGCTATTCATATGCATCAGGTTTATATGAAGATGAAAAAAATACAAAAGATGAAGTAGATGCGCTTAATAGAAAAATTTATGACAGAAGTGATGAAGCTATCAATGCGCTCTATGACTGGGGTCGTGCTATTACACTTGAAGCATTTGAAATAATTTATAAAAAACTTGGAACGTCTTTTAACCATTACTTTTTTGAGAGTCAGATGGCTCCGGTTGGTACAAAGATTGTTCAGGATAATGTACCGAACGTATTTGAAGAATCAGATGGAGCGATTGTCTTTCATGCAGAAAAATATGATCCGAAACTTCACACTCGTGTGTTCATAAGCTCCCTTGGACTTCCGATGTACGAGACAAAAGAAATTGGTCTCACGATGACGAAGTTTGAAAAAGAGAATCCAGATATTTCTATTACGACGACCGCAGTAGAGCAAAAAGAGTATATGAAGGTCGTTACAAAAGCGATTGAACAAATACAACCCGAATATGCAACACGGATGAAGCACGTCACGCACGGTATGATGCGACTCGCAAGTGGCAAGATGTCTTCACGAAAAGGAAACGTCGTAACAGGTGAGTCACTCATAGAAGACTCGTGTGATGTTGTCCGTGAAAAAATAAAAGATCGTGAATTTTCTGCAGATGATAAAGAACATATCGCACAAATTGTTGGTATCGCTGCACTTAAATATTCTATTCTTCGTTCATCGCTCGGAAGTGATATCGTCTATGATTTTGAAAAGTCTATTTCATTCGAAGGTGACTCTGGTCCGTATCTACAATATGCAGCTGTTCGTGCAGCGACTATCCTTTCAAAAGCAAAAGGTTTAGGATTTACTCCAACAGTGCACGAAACGATCACACCATCAGCGCTCGAACGTTACCTCTATCGATTCCCAGAGGTTGTAGTACGATCCCTTCAGGATTACGAGCCACATCATATTGTGACCTATCTTTCTGAACTTGCTGGATTATTCAACCAATACTATGCATCTGAGCAGGTTATTGTCGCTACTGATAAAACAGAAACCGAACATCGTCTCGCTATTGTGCAGGCTTTCCATCAGACTATGCAGAATGGACTCAACCTCTTGGCAATACAAATTCCAGAAAAGATGTAAATATAAAAACACTCGCGTAGACGAGTGTTTTTATAAGTCATGTTCTTCTGTAAGAGGAGCTACTGTTTTATCTGCAAGATTCTTAGTCTCATCTGCAAGTATATCCATCACTGAACCTTCTCCTGTTGCGATATCTTTGATTGTTTCAATAACTTCGGAAACTTTCTCCTCTGTTGACTGATCATGTGGTGTGTCCATATATATAGTTCGTTATCTAGTAACTAGTCTCTATAGTATGTGATACTTTATTCTATAAGTAAAGCAAATGATTGCAAAAGGCTCATAAAATGCTATGCTAGTCATATAGGCGTTGATGAGACTAATCACCTCGAAGCCTCGGGAAGAAATGAAATATATCTTATTTCTAAGTAGAGCCCATTCTATAAGCTGATCCAGTAATGGATAATCAAGGTGGTACCGCGGGGAAACTCGTCCTTGTATAACAATAACTTGTTGTGCGTGGACGAGTTTTTCTGTGCACAAAACACAAAAGATATTATGCAAGAACAATCTCATTACATAAGTGAACGAGCTCTCAGAGAGCAAAATATAGAACAGTTTTGGAAAGAGCACGCTATTTTTGAAAAAACCTTAGATACGAGTCGAGACCCGTATGTGTTTTATGATGGTCCACCGTTTGGTACCGGACTTCCTCATTATGGACATATTCTTGCTGGAACCATAAAAGATGCAATACCAAGGTATCAGACTATGCGAGGGAAGTATGTTCCGCGTATGTGGGGCTGGGATTGCCATGGATTGCCTGTTGAAAATCTTATTGAAAAGAAGTTGAATCTTGAAACCAAAAAAGATATTGAAACCTATGGTATCGATCGGTTTAATACCGAAGCACAATGTAGCGTACTTGAATATGCTTCAGAGTGGAAAGATATTGTACCTCGTGTGGGACGTTTTGTGGACATGGATCATGATTATAAAACCATGGATGCAACCTATACCGAATCCATTTGGTGGTCTTTTGCAGAACTTCACAAAAAAGGATTACTGTATGAAGGATACAAAATAATGCACCTTTGTCCTCGATGTGAGACCACACTTTCAAACTTTGAAGTAAGTCAGGGGTATAAAGATATTGTTGATATTTCGGTGTTTGTAAAATTTGAACTTAAAGACGAACCAGGTACATATATGGTTGCATGGACCACAACACCATGGACATTACCAGGGAACGTTGCACTCGCGCTCAACAAAGATGCTCTTTATGTGTATGTTCAAATTGAAGGTGATGAAAAGTCACAATATGTTATAGCAAAGGATCTCGTTGCGAACGTCTTACAGGGTAAAACATATACCGTTTTGCGCGAAGCACTTGGAAGTACCTTTGTTGGGAAATCATATACACCACCGTTTGATTACTATCAACATGTTGATATTGCCCACAAAGAAAATGCTTGGAAGATTTATCATGCAGATTTTGTCACTACAGATGCTGGTACTGGTATCGCACACGAAGCTCCCGCGTTTGGTGCAGAAGACAAGGAGCTTGCCGATCAAGTCGGACTTCCGCTTATAAAACACGTAGGCACCGATGGAAGGTTTGCACCAGAAGTAACACACTTCGCTGGTCTCCCTGCCAAGCCAAAAGACAATCACCAAGCAAGTGATATTGAAGTCATAAAATACCTTGCACATAATCATCATCTTTTTGAGAAACAGAAGATTACCCACTCATATCCACACTGTTGGCGTTGTGATACACCGCTGCTTAATTATGCATCGAGTTCTTGGTTTGTAAAAGTAACTGCACTCAAAGACAAATTGATTGAAGCCAATAAAACTGTTACTTGGATTCCTGATCACTTACAAGAAGGTCGTTTTGGTAAATGGCTTGAAGGTGCACGTGATTGGGCTATCTCTCGATCACGATACTGGGGTGCACCTATACCTGTCTGGAAAAAACAAAATGGCGAATATGTGGTTATTAATAGTCTGGATACTCTAAAGAAACATACTCGTACTTCGAACAATACGTATTTTATGATTCGTCACGGCGAGGCAGAAAGCAATGTGGCTGGTGTCGTCAGTTATCAACATGGTTCAGTTACACCGCTTACAGAAAAAGGAGTTGAACAAGTTAAAGAGTCTGCGGTAAATCTCAAAGATAAAGGTATAACCAAAATTATTGCCTCTCCTTTTTTGCGTACAAAGCAAACTGCCGAAATTGTTCGAGAGACGTTAGGTCTCACTGAAGACGCTATTGTGTATGATGAACGACTTATTGATATCAATGCTGGTATCTATGAAGGTAGAACATGGGGTGAATATTTTGAGATGTTCCATGATGCATCTGGTGCTATCGATCAGCGGAAAAGATTTGTTCATCGACCAGAAGGCGGTGAGACCCTTGCTGAAGTAAAAGCTCGTGTTGGTGCTTGTCTTTATGAAGTTGAAAAAACATACACGAATGAAAAAATCCTATTCGTCGGACATGGTGCATCGCTCTGGATGATGCAGTCTGTTGCTGTTGGTGCTGATATGGAAGAAACCATACGAATTAGATACGGTGCAAACAATGGTAATTATCAACAAGACTTTGTGGGCAACGCTACTGTGCGTGAACTTTCGTTTGTTCCATTGCCACACAATAGTACCTTCGAACTTGATCTTCATCGTCCATACATCGATACCGTTGTGCTTGTTGATGATTCAGGTCTACCAATGATTCGTGTGCCGGAAGTCTTTGACTGTTGGTTCGAGTCAGGGTCCATGCCATTTGCGTCACTACATTACATGGGTGACGATACTACTCCTGAAGGAAAACTCTTTAGACAACGGTATCCTGCTGATTTTATTGCCGAAGGGCTCGATCAGACACGTGGATGGTTTTATTCGCTCATGGTACTTGGTGTTGCGCTCTTTGATCAGTCTCCCTATAGACGTGTTATTGTGAACGGACTTATTCTTGCAGAAGATGGACAGAAAATGTCAAAACGTCTCAAGAATTATCCTGATCTTATGGAGGTTGTGAACAAGCATGGAGCAGATGCGCTCAGATATTATCTACTCGGTAGTCAGGTGGTACAGGCAGAAGAACTTCGTCTTTCAGAAAAAGATATTGCACAGGTTGCAAGTAAAGTTCTCGGTAGACTTGAGAATGTACTTTCGTTTTACGAGCTATACAGAGATGTTTCACTTGAAGAAAATACGGTAAGTCCATCTATGCATGTACTCGACCAGTGGATCGTCGCGAGACTCAATCAAGTCATCGAACAGGTAACGAATGGTATGGAGTCATACGAACTCGACAAAGCACTTCGACCACTTGATCTTTTTGTTGATGATATTTCGACATGGTATCTTAGACGTTCACGTGATCGAATCAAAGATGGTGATAAAGAAGCAAAACAAACATTATACTATGTGATCAAGACTACTGCGCGAGTACTTGCTCCATTTACACCATTTATTGCAGAAGAGATCTGGCAAAAACTAAAAATTTCTAGCGAAGCAGAAAGCGTGCATTTGACCGATTGGCCAGAAAATTCAAAAGATGTAGATATTTCTGTTCTTGAAGATATGCAAAAAATCCGTAACATAGTGACTCTTGGTCTAGAATCACGGCAGAAAGCAAATATAAAAGTTAGACAACCACTTGGGAAAATCGAAGTAAAAGCCGCTCCTCTAAACGTACTATATGTAGAAATATTGAAAGATGAACTCAATGTAAAAGAAGTGGAGTTTACCGCTTACTATGAAAATGACATTGCGATAAGTGTAAAACTTGATACAGCTATTACTCCAGAACTCAAACGAGAAGGTGTTATGCGTGAACTTATACGCGCGATCCAAGATTTGCGGAAAACCAGTGGTTTTTCTCCAGATGATCGAATACAGCTTACCGTAGAAACTACGGACTCTGGTAAATCTATCGTTGAAGATTTTAAATCAGATATTATGAAAACCGTTGGCGCTACGGAGATTATCTATGAAACAGTTGATGCATCTGAAATAGTATTCGATGACCTGACTTTCAAAATTGCTATTAGTAAAATTGCGTAATACGTATGCACCATATCTATCACACGGAAGCGATTGTTGTTGACGCAACCACATCCAAAGAGACCGATATGGTGTATTTTGTATTGACGAAAGAACTCGGACTGCTCTATGCAGTTGCTCATGGTGTACGTGCGCATCAATCAAAACTTCGCTATGCACTTCAGATTGGCTCACACATTATGCTTGATCTTATAAAAGCAAAAGACATGTGGCAGGTAACATCTGCGATTCCAGAAAATGGGTTTCAACAGTTACTACGTACACAATCTGGACGACGTCTCTGGTCTCGGTTTGTACTTGTAATGAAACGCATGGCACCGAAAGATGAACCAGATGAAGAACTATGGGGAACTGTACAGACATTTTGTAGTTTTGTCTCGACGTCAGAAGCGCAACCGTATCTGCATCGAGCAGAAATTTATTTTATGCACAGTCTTCTCTCGTATCTTGGGTATACCACACGACGAGATAATTTTGCACTGACACATGAAGCGATCATGGAGCATATAACATCAAAAGAATTCCATAGTGCTCAATATATACAAGATATAAACCGTGCGTTCCGACAAAGTCATCTCTAGCAAGATGACTTTGTTTATTATTTTGTATTTTTTCGGTATACTAAGAACATGATAGAACCACAAGATGACGTTCCAAATCGTCTCGATTCTTTAAATAAAAAGTTATATAGTCGTACGGCAAAGGTCACTGGTCCACGACAAGGTGTTTTGCATTCAAATAGATATACCGTAGAAGAGCTTTGGAAAAGTGTACCACAAGCACCAGAAACTTCAGGGACTGATGCACCACCACCGAGGAATTTTTTCAAAACCTTTTTTATTGTTGCAGTGTGTTTCTTTTTGATTGCGCTCGGTTTTGTTGGGTGGACGTTCTTCAAGGGTAATAATCAGGTTTCTAGTGACAACATAAGTATCAATGTCCGCGGTAACTCATTTACACCAGGTGGCGAAGAACTACCTCTTGAAGTCGAGATAGCAAACCAAAACGCTGTTCCACTTGAACTCGCAGACCTCATTATCGAATATCCTAAAACAGGTGCAGATATTGGTGCACCAAGTGATCTTGTAAAATCTCGTCTCTCTGTTGGTACGGTAGCCCCTGGAAAAGTTGCTCGTCAAAAATTATCATTGATGCTTGTCGGTGAAGAAGGTAGCATGAAGCAAATTAAATTAACACTTGAGTACCGTGTATCTGGTTCGACTGTGTCGTTTCGCAAGGATCGTATTTTCCCTGTAAAGATTAGTTCTGCGCCACTTGTGCTTACACTCGAAGCGCCTACCACAACCGCCTCTGGTCAAGCCTACAAGTCTCGTATTACCGTTGCCGCGAATACTACGAAAACGGTTCCTAATATGATTCTTAAAGTTGATTATCCAGTTGGATTTGAATTCAAAGATGCAAATCCGAAACCTACCTTGTTCCAAAATACATGGTCGTTAGGGAATATTGAGCCAGGAAAGCCAAAGACTATAGAAATATCTGGAATTATGAACGCCGAAGATGGTGAAGATAGAACTATTCGTGCGTATGTTGGTGAACCTGCGAAAGATAACCCTCAAACCATAGGTGCAGTCTATGCGTCAAAACTTGTCACTGCGCAAATAGATCGACCAGCTGTTGATGCTCGACTACTGGTTAATGGTAGTGCTGCAAAAGAAATAGTTACTCAAGCAAAATCAACCGTGCAAGGTCAAGTTGTGTGGACAAATAATCTTTCAACCTCAGTGTCTGATATGGAGATTGTACTCAAACTCGGGGGCCAGTTGATTGATCAAGGAACAGTACAAGCCTTTGGAGGGTATTATAATTCTTCTGAAAATACTATAACCTGGAATAAAAATACTAATAGAGAACTCGCAGCGGTGGATCCGAGCAAAACAGGAACCTTTGGTTTTAGTTTTGCTACCAAGGGTCTCTATAGTCAGGGAACGGTAGTAAATAGTGCACCTGAAGTTGGACTTGATGTAAGTATTACAGCAAAAGTTCCTATCGATGGTGGTGGTCTCCAGCAAACAGCAAGTTCTGATACCAAAAAAATTCGTTTCTCAACTGATTTCCAGATTACAGGTGCTGCTTCGTATTTCAACGGTCCTTTCACTAATACTGGTCCGTTGCCACCTCGTGCAAATCAAAAAACTACGTATACAATTAAGTGGACACTTACAAATACCGCAAATCTAGTCTCTGGGACAGAAGTTCGTGCAGCATTGCCTATCAATGTAAAATATCTTGGAACATTTTCTCCTGCAAACTCAGATGTGACTCAAGACAGTCGGACTGGTGAGATAGTCTGGAAAGCAGGTGATGTGGCTCGTGGTGCAGGATATGGTGTGACTCCGAAGACTTTGTATTTCCAAGTAGAACTCCTTCCTTCTGTTTCAGATATTGGTACGAGCCCTGTGCTTGTACAAGAAATCAGAGCAAAAGGTACTGATTCTGCAACAACGGCAAAACTCGAAGCAAAATGGAATCAGCTCACCACAAAACTCTACAACGATCAAAACTATAGCCCAACAAACGAAAAAGTGGTACAGTAGTACCATATGCACGAAAATACACTAACTATGGAAAAGCTTGTTTCTCTCTGTAAACAACGCGGATTTATTTATCAAGGCTCTGAAATCTATGGTGGTCTTGCAGGGACCTGGGACTATGGGCCTCTCGGTGTAGCACTCAAAAAGAATATTGAAAATCTTTGGTGGAAGCGTTTCGTACTCGACCGTGAAGATATGTATGGTATGGATGCGGCGATTCTTATGAACCAAGAGGTGTGGAAAGCATCAGGACACGTTGCGGGATTTTCTGATCCACTTGTCGAAGATCTTGAAACAAAAAAGCGATATCGCGCAGATCATCTTCTCGAAGCAAACGACATTGATCCAAAAGGTATGAAACTTACAGATATGGATCGGATAATAAAAGAAAAAGGTTTAAAGAGTCCTGATGGGAATGCGCTTGGCGAAGTCCGTCAGTTTAACATGATGCTCAAGACGCACATTGGTGCCATCGAAGACGATAGTTCTATTTCTTATCTTCGTCCAGAAACTGCAGGTGGTATGTTTGTGAATTTTAAAAACGTGCTTGATTCCTTTCATCCAAAGTTGCCCTTCGGTATGGCGCAGATTGGTAAAGCATTCCGAAACGAAATTGCTCCACGTGATTTTATTTTCCGTGTACGTGAACTCGAACAAATGGAAATCGAATACTTTGTAAAATCTGAGGACTGGGAACGCGCATTTGAAGAATTCAGAAAACAGGTTTGGGAATTTACGAAAGATATTGGTCTTACTCAAGAAGGTGTTCATGAACTCGAAGTTTCCGACGAAGATCGTGCGCACTATTCGAAGCGTACTATAGATTTCGAATTTGATTTTCCGTTTGGTCGCAAAGAGCTCTATGGACTCGCATATCGAACTGACTATGATCTTACGAAACATGCAGAAGCATCAAAAGTTGATCTTTCGTACTTTGACGAAGAAACAAAAACACGATTTGTACCACATGTGATTGAACCGTCGTTTGGTGTTGGACGATCATTACTCGCAGTGCTTTCATCTGCATATCGTGAAGATACACTTGGCGGAGAAACACGCACGTATCTCAAATTGTCTCCAAAAGTTGCGCCATATATTGCAGCGGTTTCGCCACTACTCAAAAACAAACCAGAACTTCAGACAAAAGCCCGTGAAGTGTTTATGATGCTTAAAAAAGAATTCGGTAATGTTATCTATGATGATAATGGCAATATCGGTAAACGCTACCGACGACAGGACGAAATCGGTACACCGTATTGTATCGTCATAGACTTTGATACACTTGGGGATACTGTTAATCTTATTAATCTTAAAGATACTGTAACTATTCGTAATCGAGATACAGGAGAACAAGAGCGAGTACAAATAAGCGGTTTGATTGAGTATATCAGACAAGTTTTAGAATAACATGGAACATTTTGAGTTTCCTAAAAAAGAAGAAAAAATTCTAAATGATTGGGATAGAAAATATCTTACAGAAGGAGCGCAGAGTGTTATAAAACACATGTATGCTGACTTTGAGAATAATTTCCCTGATGTGATTCTTCTTCCGGAAACAGCAGCCCGTCCGCTATCTTATTTGTTAGCTCCAATTTTTAAAAAGCTGCAAGAAAATAAAAATACTAAAATTCCAAAATTTGTGTTCTTTAATGTTGGGAAAAATCCGCATGGAATGCAAATCTACCTTGAACGTTATGAAGGAATGGAGGGAAGAATTAACAGTAGTGAAGATTTAAGAAGTGCTATCAAAGAACACATCTCTGAAAATGATCATAAAATGCTTATTGAAGATTATGTAAAAACTGCTGAAGTAGAGAAAACGACAATAAGCAGAGCTCTTATGAAAGAAAGAGCCCAAGAAATAGAAGAATATACATCAGTGATCCCTGATTTTAAAATGGCAATTATAGATGACTTTCATGCTTGGCAAATTTCATTAGATGAAATAAAAAGAGCATTTGATTCTCGAGATATAAGATCATACTCTATTGGGACGTCACATACTCTTAAAAAAAGAGATGGAGAATTTGAAGCCAAGGGTGGATATCAATTTCAAGATAATAGCGAAGGTAATCCGGATAAGAATGGGAGGCTAAGGTTCTCTTACGCTGGTTCCGAAGCAGTTGGGGTTACCAAGAATTATGATAATAAATACACTGAACCGGTTAGGTATTCTGATTCAGTTGAATCTGAGAAATTAGCAAAAGAAAAAATGCTCTTAAGAGAGGAAATGAAATCTCTGGGAAATAGTATTGCAAATACAATTATTGATACTTTAGATAAAAATTAATATATGCAAAAAGGAATTGATTATATTGGAATTACTGTTTCATACATGTGTCACGATGGAAAAGGAAACTATCTGATGAATAAACGAAGTATAAACTGTCGTGATGAACATGGCACATGGGACTTTGGTGGTGGCGGAGTTGATTTTGGAGATACTGTCGACCAAACGTTGCATAAAGAAATAAAAGAAGAATACTGTGCTGATGTACTTTCTTCAAAATTTATCTCTTACTTTGATATTTTTCGTGAACATGAAGGAAAGAAAACACACTGGTTGTCTTTGGTGTTTCTTGTTGAGGTTGATCCAAAACAAGTCCAAAATGGTGAACCGCATAAATTTGAAGAAATAAAATGGGTTACACTGGATACAATACCAACACCGCTTCATACCGCATGGCAATATGCACTACCTAAAATTATTGATCAGCTACCAAAATAAACATCATGAAATACACAAAATCAAAACTCAAAAATGGACTTCGAGTCATTACTGTTCCAATGAAGGATAATCCGACTGTTACCGTACTTGTGCTCGTAGAGACCGGTTCAAAATATGAAAATAAAAAGAACAATGGTATCTCACATTTTCTAGAACACATGTGTTTCAAAGGTACAACAATGCGTCCAACAGCGCATACGATCGCAAGTGAGCTCGATGGTCTCGGTAGTCAGTACAATGCATTTACCGGACAGGAATATACTGGCTACTATGCAAAAAGTGACGCAAAACATTTTAAACAACTCTTTGACGTGATTTCTGATATTTATTTGAACTCAACATTTCCTGAAGCAGAAATGCAGAAAGAAAAAGGTGTGATTGTAGAAGAAATAAATATGTATGAAGATATGCCACATCGTCATGTGCAGGATCTTTTTACGTCACTTCTCTATGGAGATCAACCTGCTGGTTGGAACATTGCAGGTACACGAGAAAACGTAAAAAGTTTCACTCGTGATGATTTTGTTGAATACAAACATGCACACTATGTTCCGAAGGCAACAACAGTAATTGTCGCAGGAAAGGTAAGTGCAAAAGAAGTAGAAAAAGAAGTTGCGAAGATATTTGGTACACTCAAGAATCACGCAAAAGCATCAAAGTTAAAGACGATTGAGAAGCAGTCAAAGCCAGAAGTGCTCGTGCAGTACAAAAAAACAGATCAAACGCACCTGGTGTTAGGTGTGAGAACCTTTGATGCATATAATAAAAACAATCCAGTACTTACCGTACTCTCGACGATTCTTGCAGGCGGAATGTCATCTCGACTTTTTATAAAACTCCGTGAAGATCTCGGTGTTGCATATTATGTGCGTTCACATAACGACACATCTACCGATCATGGATGTCTTGAAATCTCTGCAGGTATTTCAAATGACCGAGTACCGGAAGTGATACGAGAAATATTACTTGAATGTAAAAAACTTGTTGAAGTACCAGTCTCAAAAGAAGAACTCGCAAAAGTGAAAGAATATCTCGTAGGAAATATGAAACTCGAACTGGAGTCTTCTGATGCATGGACGTCATTTTATGGCATGCAAGAAATTCTCAAGAAGAAAATAAAATCTCCAGAAGAAGTTGAAAAAGAGATTCGCAAGGTGACTGCAAAACAAATCCAAGATATGGCAAAAAAGATTTTCGTGAATAAGCACTTGAATCTCGCACTCATCGGTCCGTTTGAAACAGATGCTTCGTTCAAAGAAGTTTTGAAGTTTTAGGAAATAAAAAAGAACCGCTTCTTATGAAGGCGGTTCATATGATTTGTTTACGAGAGATATTCTAATCTTTGGAATCTCTCCTCGCTTGGTGAGTGTATCGAGTGATTGATCTAAATGATTCATGAATAATTCAAAAACTTTTTCTGAACCATTAAACTCTGTAAGATAAAATTCTATCTCTTTATATTGCTTATTAATAGCTATACAAGAAATTATCTTTGCCATTAATATAAAGGCTTTTTGATCTTTTAGTTTTAGTGGTCTGAAAAGCCATCGGTCGACTTTATCTTCTGTTTCATTTAAAAGTTCTTCTCCTAGCCCTCCGAAATATTGTCTCTCATTTCGTATAGTAATTTTTTCCTTCGGCCCTGATACTATTCTTGTGTATAATTCAAGCATAGTTGCCCTATATAAAATTGCATCTGGCTGTTCGGTGTTGTCGTCATTTATTATGAAATAAATTCTATCTCCTCCGACTACCATATTTGAACTTATGATACCCAAAGCTTTTTTAACTGAGTCAAGAGAGGCAATAGTGCACTCCAACATCACTACATAGAGTTTTCCGTTTCTTTTCATGGTATTTAAAATTTTCTGTATTTTAGAATTAAAACTATATCCTGTCAAATATTCTTACGTTTCATCTTGCTTTTCCTCTTCTATATGCTATAGTATGTGTATAAGGCGAAACACTCGCTTTTTTACTTACTAAAAACGTAATTCTCATTATTTTATGGACACCCGCGACTATCCACTCGAAAAAGTTCGAAACTTCGGTATCATTGCTCACATTGATGCCGGTAAAACAACCACGTCTGAACGCGTGCTTTATTATACTGGTATGTCTCACAAAATCGGTGAGGTGCACAATGGTGAAGCAACAACTGACTGGATGGAGCAGGAAAAAGAGCGTGGTATCACTATCACATCTGCTGCGATCACGTGTTTTTGGACTCCGACATATGCTCCTACTGACAAAACAAAGAAACATCGCTTCAACATTATCGACACTCCTGGACACATTGACTTTACGGTAGAGGTAAAACGCTCACTCCGAGTGCTTGATGGCGCGGTAGTAGTATTCGACGGTGTTGCTGGTGTAGAACCTCAATCAGAAACAAACTGGCGCTATGCTGACGAAGCACGGGTTCCACGTATTTGTTTCGTAAACAAACTCGACCGAACAGGTGCATCTTTCGAACATTCATTTGCTACTATTCTCGATCGTCTCAATAAAAATGCTGTTCGCATGCAACTTCCAATCGGTCTTGAAGATAAGTTCGAAGGTGTGGTAGACCTTCTCACGATGAAATCATATCGTTCAGAAGGATCGATGGGTGAAAAAATTATCGAAGGTGAAATTCCAGCTGATATGATGGCTGATGCAGAAAAGTATCGAGCAGAATTGATTGAAAAGATCGTAGAACAAGATGATGCACTTATGACTGCATACCTCGATGGTGTTATTCCAGATATTGCTACGTTGAAAAAGACACTCCGAAAGGCTGTTATTGCGAATGATATTTTCCCAGTATTTGCTGGTTCAGCACTTAAAAACAAAGGGGTGCAGCTTGTACTCGACGCTGTTATCGACTATCTTCCAGCACCAACAGATATTCCTCCAATTCCTGGTATCAATCCAGAAACAGATCAACCAGAAGATCGTAAAGCATCTGATTCAGAGCCATTTGCAGCACTTGCGTTTAAGGTTGCAACTGATCCATTCGTAGGACAGATTATCTTCTTCCGTGTGTACTCTGGTTCACTTGCAGCTGGATCATACGTATACAATCCACGCACTCGAAACAAAGAACGTATTGGACGAATCCTTCGTATGCACGCAAACGATCGTGAAGAAGTAAAGAAAGTATATGCTGGTGAAATCGCAGCTGCGGTGGGACTCAAAGATACTATTACTTCAGATACACTTTGTGATGAAGCACATCCAATTGAGCTTAACCGTATCGTGTTTCCAGAACCAGTTATTTCACTTCGTATTGAACCAAAAACAAAACCTGACCAAGAAAAAATGGGTATGGCTCTCTCTCGTCTTGCACAAGAAGACCCAACATTCCGTGTTACTTCTGATCAAGAAACAGGAGAAACTATTATTGCGGGTATGGGAGAACTTCACCTTGAAATTATCGTCGATCGTTTGAAGCGCGAATTCGCAGTAGATGCAAATGTTGGTAAACCACAGGTTGCATATCGAGAAACTATTCAAGGAACAGCAGATGTAGAAGGTAAATACATCAAACAGTCTGGTGGACGCGGTAACTACGGTCACGTTCGCATCAAAGTCAAGCCTATGGATATGTCTCTTACTAAAGAACAAATCGAAGACTTACCACGAAACGTTAAACGTGAAGACCACTTTGAATTTACAAACAACATCAAAGGAGGTGCTATTCCACAAGAATACATCCCAGCTTGTGAAAAAGGATTTAAAGAAGGTCTCGATCGCGGTGTACTTGCAGGATTCAAAATGGTTGATGTTGCGGTAGATCTCTATGATGGTAGTTATCACGAAGTTGACTCAAACGAAATGGCGTTCAAAATTGCAGCATCTATGGCAATGCAAGACGCGGCAAAAGCAGCTCGTCCAGTTATCCTTGAACCAATGATGAAAGTAGAAGTAGTTACTCCAGACAAGTTCATGGGTGATGTAACAGGTTCTCTTTCTGCAAAACGTGGTCTTATCGAAGGTATGGAAACTCGCGGTCTTAACCAGGTTGTAAAAGCAGTCGTGCCACTATCTGAAATGTTTGGATACATGACAACGCTTCGCTCTATGACAGAAGGTCGTGCAGGGTTCACTATGGAATTCGTACGATATGACGTTGTCCCTCAAAACGTTGCAGACGAAATCATTAAATCTCGAAAGATAGCATAAGATAATATATAAAAACACCCTAGAAATAGGGTGTTTTTATATATCTGTCACACCGTGGATATTGCACTCGTTATTACTACGTGTACGG
The DNA here is from genome assembly GCA_964591665.1 of uncultured Candidatus Saccharibacteria bacterium. Lineage (GTDB taxonomy): Bacteria > Patescibacteriota > Minisyncoccia > Phycocordibacterales > UBA9973 > CAZQCV01. The sequence goes on along the minus strand of CAZQCV010000002.1, from coordinate 1,800 downwards.
TGTATACTGTATGTGGTGCTATTATGTAATAATAACGTTACTATCTTTATGCAAAAAACTATTTATACAAAAGGCAATGTTATTCCATGGATCGTTATAACTATTGTAATATTAGTCATCGTCTTCTTCGTTGTTCGAAACAATCGTATGAAGGAAAATCAAAATCCAATATCTCAGGAGCAAACACCAGCAACTAATTTTGATACTGGAGTAACAAATCCTCCGAACCCTACGTCTACCAGTTCTGTTGACCAAGATATGGCAGCAGTTGATGCAAATCTCACAATTATATCCTCAGATAGTAAAGATATAAGTGAAGGGATCAATGACACACCAATTCCTCAAGAATGATACCTGTCACATTATATCTACTCGATTCGTTATACCACATGTAGGTATATACATTCATTATTATCAATAATATAAACCTATATAATTATTTTATGAAAAAAACAACAACTATTACTGGTACACTTGTTGCTCTTGGACTCATCGCAACACTTGGTACCGCATCAACAGCTTCTGCGTTTTCACTTGGTCTTCGTGGTGAAGCAGATGCTCGTCTTGGTTCCCAAACAGAAAAAGGAGAAAATAAAATCTTAAAAGAGAATAAAAAGTTTGGTACTGATGCCGCAACACGTATGGATGCTATAAAAGCTAATGCGGCGCGAGAGATTGATCGTCGTATAGCATTACTCAATAAAGATATTAGTCGCATTAACGCAATGCAGAAGTTGTCTGATGCACAAAAAGCTTCATTGGTCGCTACTGCACAGACTAATATTTCAAATCTCACCACACTCAAGGCAAAAATCGCAGCTGATACTGATATTGAAACACTCAAAACTGACGTAAAGTCAATCACTAAGTCATATCGTATCTTTGCGCTTGTTCATCCACAAGGACGTATCATTGCAGCTGCTGATAGAATCATCGCTACATCTGATAATCTCACAACCGTGCAAGGTAAACTCCAAGTACGTGTGACCGCAGCTCAGACCGCTGGTAAAGATGTTACGACCATGAATGCTTCACTTACTGAAATGCAAGCAAAGATTGCTGACGCAAAAGCTCAAGCCCAAACAGCAATTACTCTTGTAGCCTCACTTACCCCTGACCAAGGAGATCAAGGTATGTCACAAAGCAACAAGACTGCTCTACAAAATGCTCAAGTAGCAATTAAAGCAGCGCATGCAGATCTTGAGGTTGCCTCAAAAGATGCACATACAGTCAATAAAGCACTTAAGGCGCTTAATTTCTAACTTAAAACATCGGTACTAAAAACACCCCCCTCATAAAAGGGGTGTTTTTAGTAGGGGTACACAAAAAGATTGTACTAATCCATTATTGACTTATTTTTCATAATACGTTATATTACTAGTAATCGCTCCTTGCGGTCTTTTTATTTGTAGGTAAGAAGTTTCCGGAAGAAGTGACTATTTATAAGTAGTTCTTTTTATGTAGTTTCTAACAAAGTAACGCGTTCTCGTATACTTCGTTAGGTACTGCACAACATATATATGGCAGAAGAATTTAATCGTACAAAACCTCACGTGAACGTAGGTACTATTGGTCACGTGGACCACGGTAAGACAACACTTACTGCGGCTATCCTTACAGTTCTCGGACGTGAAGGAAATGGTTACTCATCAAAAATGAAGTCAGTTGATCAGATTGACTCAGCTCCAGAAGAAAAAGCTCGTGGTATTACTATCGCGCTTTCTCACAACGAGTATGAGACTCCAACTCGTCACTATGCTCACATTGATGCTCCAGGTCACGCTGACTACATCAAAAACA
>CAZQCV010000001.1:0-65506 GCA_964591665.1 uncultured Candidatus Saccharibacteria bacterium | reverse complement strand
ATGACACCGATACTTGTCGAGGCACTTCGTGAGATGAATCTTAAAATTATTACTATCAACGATCTTACAAAAGAAAATACCTGGAGAGATGCAATAGTTTCATGGTTAGGGAATACGTCGAATGGTATACAAAAAATATTCACCAAAGAAGTACAGACCGATAAACTTTGCGTAGGACAGACGTGTGTTACAGAGTCACAACTACAGCAGTTACTTCAAGCACAAAATATTCAAAGTATTCCACCTGCAAACTCACCAACTACCTCAGATCCTTTAACGTGCACCGCACCACAGGTTTTGAATCAAACAGGTGATGCATGTATCGATCCCATCACAGATACTCCTCCAGCCGAAACACCACCAGTAGAGGATCCAGTTAGCGACACACCAACTGATACACAATAAACAAAAATAACCTTATAAAATAAGGTTATTTTTTTATATACATACATGAAAATAATTAGGAAAATATCTCATATGATGGTATACTAAGAGAACATTATGGCAAAAGAAAATCCAAAGAAAGCAAATTATGGGGCTGAGCAGATTCAAGTTCTAGAAGGTCTTGAACCGGTTAGAAAACGACCTGGGATGTATATCGGTTCGACTGGACCAGATGGGTTGCATCATCTTGTTTGGGAAATTTTTGATAACTCTCGTGATGAAGCGATGGGTGGTTATGCTGATCGTATTGAGGTGACTATGCTTCCTGGTAACCGTATCCGTGTTGCGGATAACGGTCGTGGTATTCCTGTCGACATACATCCAAAAACAAAAATATCTGCACTTGAGATGGTTATGACAACACTTCATGCTGGTGGAAAATTCGGCGGAGATGATAGTGGGTATAAAGTTTCTGGTGGTCTCCATGGGGTAGGTGCTTCTGTGGTAAATGCACTCTCTGTCTATACGCAAGCAATGGTTCACCGAGAAGGTGGTCAGTACGTTCAGGAATATAGTCAAGGAAAAAAGAAAGCAAATGTTAAAAAAGTTGGTTCATCAAAAATGCATGGAACTATTATAACGTTTGAGCCAGATGCAGAAATTTTCAAAGAAGGTGTTAAGTTTTCTTGGACGACTATTGTGAATCACTTACGCCAACAGGCGTACCTGGTGAAAGGTCTCAAGATCACCGTTATTGATGCACGAGAGATTGATCCAGAGACACTTTTTTCTAAAAAGTTTTCTCTTGATGATACGTACTGGTTTGCTGATCTTAATCTTGAAGTTCCATCGCATTCGTTCTATTTTGAAGGAGGTCTTGTTTCACTTGTTGCATTTTACAATCAAAGTGTAAAACCTGTTCAAGAAAAAATATTTTATGTAGAGAAAGAGCAAGATAACGTCGGTGTAGAAATTGCACTTCAATATATAGATGAAATTGAAACAAAAATTGTTCCATTTGCAAACAATATCTATAACCCAGAAGGTGGTACACATGTGACTGGTTTTAAGATGGCGCTCACACGTTTGTTAAATAGTTATGGCAAGAAAAATAATTTGCTCAAAGAAGCCGATGGTGGGTTTACTGGTGACGATGTGCTTGAAGGCTTAACTGCGGTTATTTCTGTAAAACTTCCTGAGATTCAATTCGAAGGCCAAACAAAAGCAAAACTTGGTTCTATGGAAGCTCAGGGTGCAACAGCTACTGTTTTTGGTGAGGCATTTGAGACGTTCCTTGAAGAAAATCCAGATGATGCAAAGAAAATAATCAACAAAGCAATCATTGCAGTCCGTGCACGTAAGGCTGCGAAGGCTGCAAAAGACTCTATTCTCAGAAAGGGAGCACTCGAAGGCATGACGCTTCCTGGAAAACTTGCTGACTGTCAAAGTAAAAGTGCAGAAGAATCAGAAGTGTTTATCGTAGAGGGAGACTCTGCGGGTGGTACTGCGAAAACTGGACGCGACCGCCGTACACAGGCGATTCTGCCACTTCGAGGTAAGATTTTGAATATTGAACGTGCACGTCTCGACCGTATGCTCGCTTCAGAACAGATTAAAAACCTTGTTGTTGCCCTCGGTACTGCTATTGGTGATACGTTTGATATCTCAAAACTTCGTTATCATAAGGTTATCATTGCGACAGATGCGGACGTAGACGGCGCACATATTCGAACACTTATTCTTACATTACTTTACAGACACTTCAGACCTTTGATCGATGGAGGTTTTATCTATATTGCACAGCCACCATTGTATAAAATTAAACACGGTAAAGAAGTTCACTATGCATATTCTGATGAGGAAAAGTTTTCCATTACTGGCGATGTTGCACCTGATATGATTGAGGAAGGTGATGAATCTCTTGAAGAAGAAGACACGAAAGAGGAAAAGGCAAAAGCAACCAAATTCCATGTGCAACGATATAAAGGTCTCGGAGAAATGAACGCCGAAGAGTTATGGGAAACAACAATGGATCCTGCTCGTCGAGTGCTCAAACAAGTAACCATCGAAGAAGCAGCAGATGCGGATCAAGTATTTGACATGCTTATGGGATCTGAAGTTGCTCCACGTAAATCATTTATTCAGACCAATGCAAAGATGGCAGATCTTGATATCTAATTATGGAGATAAGTACAAAAACACTTGGGTATTGGACTCCTGAAGATTTTTTAAAACTTGAAAAAGCAGAAACGTATACAGATCTACATGCCATTGCAGAGGTAATTATTTCTCGTATGCCAAAACCTTTTGGACAAGTATGCGGACCTATTGCGACTGGTGGTTTGGGTAGTATTGAGGCGAATCTACATGCTTTTAATGAAACTATAAAAAAGTTGCAGTCAGAAGGATATGTTGTGTTTGACCAGATTCCTTTTGAGGAGCCTATGCAGAAAATAAAAAACGATCTAAAACCTGGCGAATATGCAGAAGCTATTCTTACTGATTTTTATCGACCACTTTTTGAGTCTGGAAATATTGATACATTCTATTTTATGCCTAATTGGCAAACCTCTCGTGGTGCGAATTGGGAACATGGGGAAGCAGAACGACTAGGTATAAAGATCGTCTACTTGTAAAACTTGCAAAGTTGTTTTTGTGTGGTAATATGACAAAAACGATTTTTATGCAAGCACGATTTGAAAAACCTGAAATAAAAGAAGTCATTTTGAAAGATAACAATCATACTTTTTTTCAATCTGTTGAACATAGTAATAAAATTATTATTTCCAACGGATTAATTGAACTTTTTCAGTATATTCCCATAATCAGTTTTATTTTGCCAAACAAAGACTTGTTGCTACAGGGAAGTTTAACGTTTGCACTTGCTGGACATGGTTCTCAATGGCATAGAGATGCAAAATACCCTATATTAGGGATTTATAAACCACTACACGCAACGAGACTTGCAGGTACATTGTTTACAAAAGCCAGTAGTCTTTGTTTCGGAAATTTATCCCAACTAAATGAAAACACTGTTACGAGAAATGATTATAGCGACTCTGGTGTTTCGAAGTTGACGTTATTTTCAAATGCAAAAATGAGAGACGGATCATATCTGTTTCATAAGCGAGAATGTAAATATGACACAGAATCCAATATACGAAATGACATTGGCAGCACGTTTTCAATCAAAGTTGAAAATGCTACCATAATCGATGAAATTGAATATGATTAATGTTCTCACTAATACAAAAGGCGGAATTTTTCCGCCTTCTTTTTATTTCATCTCCTTCTTTATAAATGCTTTGAGATCTGCAATATGTTGTGATTTCTCTTTTGCGTATGCTGACCAAAATTTCTTGAGTTCTGGGTTTTTTGCAGCATCCTTTACATATTCGTTTTCCATTCGCCAGAGACTTTTTGCTTCTTGCGTAAGCTGAGTCATGAGGTTGTAGAGATTGTTTTCTTTCTTCATATAGTTAGTTTAATGTTTTATCTTTGATTTCATTTATTACACGAGTAATAAAATTATCACTAGTAATACCTTCTATTTTATCATTTCTTGTTTCTATTGTCAGTTGTTCGGACTCCATTTCTTTGTCACCAACTATAATGACGTATGGAACCTTATCATTTTTTGCATTGCGAATTCTTTTGCCAAGAGAGTCTTTACCATCATCAAGAGAAACTCTAATATCAGAATTTTTAATTTTTGTATATAAAGATTCTGCGTATGCTAAATGTTTTTCGTTGTTTACTGGAACAATCGTAACCTGAGTAGGTGAGAGCCAGACAGGAAAGTTTCCAGCTAGGTGTTCGATGAGGGTAGACATAAAACGCTCGATTGATCCCATAATTGCAGCGTGAATCATAACAGCGGGAGATTTTTTACCTTCTTCATTTGTGTATTCAAGTTCGAAGTTCTTTGGCTGATTGAAATCAAGTTGTATGGTCGCAACCTGAAGTACGCGACCGATTGAGTCTCGTGCAATGAAGTCTATTTTAGGACCATAGAACGCTGCCTCACCTAAACCATCAATCCATGTAACTCCTTTTTGTTTCATGAGATTTTCAAGTGCAGTTTCTGCTTTTGCCCAGACTTCAACACCACCAAGGTATTTATCCATTTCTTTTGGATCATGGCGAGAAAAACGAACTTGTAGGTTGAATCCGAATGTTTTATAGAATGTTTCAATAATTTGCCAGATTTTGAGTGCTTCTGCTTCGATTTGATTTTCACGACAGAACACGTGTGCGTCGTCCTGAGTGATAGAAAGTACACGAGAAAGACCAGAAAGTTCTCCAGACTGTTCATCGCGGTACACCATAGTTGTTTCACAATAGCGTTGCGGCATATCTCGGTAACTGCGTGGTTCAGATGCAAATATCTGTGTGTGATGTGGACAATTCATAGGCTTCATCGCATAGAGGTGTTTCTCGCGAGTTTCAATTTTGAACAAGTCATCGGCGTATTTTGCCCAGTGTCCTGACGTTTCATATAAGTTTTTCTTTGTGATGTGTGGAATACATACTTTCTGATAGCCGTATCCTTTTCGTAACTCCCATACGTAGTCATTGAGAAGCTCTCGTATTATAGTACCTTTTGGAGTCCAGAGGGGAAGTCCAGGTCCTACGAGATCAGAAAAAACAAAAAGACCAAGTTCCTTGCCAATTTTTCGGTGGTCGCGTTTTTTTGCTTCTTCAATTTGATTAAGATATTCGTCGAGTTTTTCTTGTGATTCAAATGCTAGTCCGTAGATACGAGTGAGCATTTTGTTTTTTTCATCACCGCGCCAATATGCACCTGCAACACGATCGAGTTTCCACCCTATATTTTTAAGGTCTTCACTTGGATGTTCTGCATGTCCACCACGGCAAAGATCCGTAAAGCCACCGCATGTGTAAAGAGTGAGAACTTCACCGCGCTCTGTGATTTCGTTTATGAGCTCTGCTTTGTATGGATTTACTCCAAGCGGGTTTGAAAATGTCTGTATTGCCTCGTCTTTTGAAACTTCTTTATGTGTAAATTCAGTCCAATTGGGTAAATGCTTACGCATGGTTTTCTCAATTTTTTCGAGATCAGTGTCACTTACTTTTTCTACACCAAAGTCTACATCATAGTAGAAACCATTATCAATAGCAGGACCTAACGTCAGATCTGCATCTTTATAATGTTCTTTTACTGCTTGTGCGAGTAGATGAGCCAGTGTGTGGCGAATGTGTGAGATATCCATGTGTAGATAATATCATATTGTATCTGGTTTTTCTAGAGTTTTGACATCTAGTAAAATATATAGCAAGGAAACTCATTTTTATAATTTTTTCATACTATCGATCAAAATACTCATTTCGTCATTTCTTTCTGAAAGTGTTCCTTTGATAGCAAGTACTGCATCTACGTGAAGTGTCTCCTCAAACTCCTTATATGTTTCTGAAAAAATCGCGCCTTCAAGGGAACCAGTAAAGTCTGCTACACGAACAAAAGCCATTCGTTTATTTGACTTGGTTATAATAGGTTTAACTTCCTCTACAATACATGCGAATGTCACGGGCATTCCTTTTTTTAATTCTTCTTTTATTTTTTTAATGGTGATCCCGCTTGCTTCTATTTTTGCACGATAATCGTCAAGTGGGTGTCCAGAGACATAAAGTCCTAACAAATCTTTTTCCCACGCTAATCGTTGTTTAGGATCTACTGGTTCACCTGGTTTAAGTGTATATCCTGTATCAAATCCTGTATCGAATCCAGCAAAAAGAGATTCTTGTGTTTGTTCTTTTTTTACTTCTTTATTATATTCGAGCATTCCTTCAACATTCGTCATGAGCATACCTCGTTCTCCGTAACTATCCATAGCTCCACACATGATAAGTGCTTCTAAAGATTTCTTGTTGAGATTTTTATGTTTGATTCTGGTAAGAAAATCACTGATGTCTGCAAACAGCCCGTTTTCTTTTCGTTCGGCAATAATTGCATCAGATATATCAGTACCTAAGTTTTTAATAGTATACAATCCAAATCGAATGGTTCCTGTTTTGTTTGAGGTGTGTCTTTCTGTTGAAGAATCAACTCCATTGTCTATAACCGTAAAGCCTCCAAAACTTGCATTTATGTCTGGTGGCAACACTTCAATATGCATCTTTTCACATTCGTGGATAATTTCAGCAACCTTCTCTGTATCTCCTGATTCAGCTGTGAGAATTGCGGTCATGTATTCGACGGGATAGTTTGCTTTCATGTATGCGGTATGATATGCCACCTGTCCGTAACTTGCAGCATGAGCTTTGTTAAATCCGTATGCAGCAAATGGTTCAATAAGTGACCATAATTGTTGAGCTTTTTCTTCTGAAAGGCCATTTTTAATGAATCCATCATGAAGTTTGTGTTTTTGTGCCTCCATTTCTGCTGGGATTTTTTTACCCATAGCTTTACGAAGTTTATCTGCTTCAAGCCATGAATATCCGCCGAGTTTTATGGCAATCATCATAACATCATCCTGGTAGGTGATTACTCCGTAAGATTGATCGAGAATATCTTTAAGACGAGGGTCAAGGTATCGGATGAGTGCGTTGTTGTGTTTTCGTTTTATATATTCTGGGATTGATTCCATCGGTCCTGGACGATAGAGTGCAACCATCGCATTAATATCAAAGATAGAAGTTGCGCGGAGTTGTTTTAAATACGCAGTCATCCCTGATCCGTTTAATTGGAATAATCCCATGGTCTCACCTCGAGCGAGCATCTCAAACGTCTTATTGTCATCAAGTGGTATTTTATCTACGTTAATACGAATGTTTCGTAACTGTTCTACGAGTTTAACTGCATCTGCAAGAATAGCTAGGTTTCTAATACCCAAGAAGTCAAATTTTGGGAGACCTACGTCTTCAATTTGATACATGTCATACTGGGTGATAATAACACCACCCTTAGGGTCGTATTGGATCGGTGTGAATTCATACAGTGGTCGTGGCGCAATAACAACACCAGCTGCGTGTACAGATACATGGCGAACACATCCTTCTATTTTTTTAGCAAGATTGATAATTTTTTTTGTGTCTTCTTCTTTTTTGTAGGCATTTGCGAGTTCTGGTACAAGTTCCAGTGCTCGATCAATGGTCATAGGAAAACCCTGTGATCCCATCGGAATCATCTTGGAAAGTCGATCGCCTGTTGCGTATGGGAAGTTTAATGCACGTGCAACATCTCTCACAGAACCGCGCGCCATCATGGTTCCAAATGTTCCGATTTGAGCGACACGATCTTCACCGTATTTTTGTCTAGCGTATGCAATAACTTCATCACGCCTGTTATCGGCGTAGTCCATATCGATATCGGGAAGTGACGGTCGTTCGGGATTCAAGAAACGTTCAAAAGGAAGTTTGTAAACAAGCGGATCTACGTTTGTGATACCTAAAAGGTATGTGGTCAGTGATCCTGCAACTGATCCTCGGATGTTGGTCAAAATACCATTTTCTCGAGAAAATCTAAGCAAATCTCCTACCACAAGGAAGTAGTTTGCATATCCTTTTTGTTTAATGATCCCTAGTTCGTAATCCAGTCTTTCTCTGTACGTATCTGTTATTTCTAACTCTCGAAATGAAAAACCATCATAGGCAAGAGTTCTAAGCTCATCGTCTGGCTCTTTTCCTGATTCAATGACGTATGTGGGGAAATGCGCAACGCCTAATTCAATCTCGTAATCTTCGCACATATCTGCGACAATACTGGTGTTTGTTACAGCTTGCGGTGTATCACTAAAATATGTAAGTGCAGTTTTTTCATCAATTAATGAAAAGTCGTCATCTGAAAATTCAAATTTTGTGGCTTCTTTTCCATCAGCACCAGTGTTTATAGCAAGTAGCGTTTTATGTGCTTCGTGGTCATCGTGGCATGGATAATGAGAATCTTGTGTTGCAACGACGGTGGTACCTGTTTTTTTTGCAAGTGCGACAAGTTTTTCTCGTAGCTCTTTATCTCGTTCTATGCCTGGGTGCGACTGGACTTCAATAAAATAATTTTCCTTGCCAAAAATTTCTTGATATTCACGGACGAGTGCTTCAGCTTGCTCTGCACTTCCTTTTAATACGGTTTGTGAAAGTTCGCCTCCCATACATGCGGAGAGTGCAATAATACCTTCGTGATGTTCTCGCAACAGGTCTTTGTCCATGCGAGGTTTATAGTAGTATCCTTCAAGATTTGCTCGAGTGACCAGTCTCATGAGGTTTTTGTAGCCGGTGAGATTTTTGGCAAGGAGAATGAGGTGATAGTATTTTTTTGTTCCAGCAGGTGTTGCTGTTTTGTCTAGACGGGAACCAGGAGCCATGTACGCTTCTACGCCGATGATCGGTTTTATGCCTTCTTTCTTGCAAATTTTGTAGAACTCAATAGCACCATACATGTTGCCGTGGTCAGTAAGTGCAATAGCACTCATCTCGTGTTCTTTTGCTATACGAACCATGTCTTCGAGCTTTGTAAGCCCGTCGAGGAGGGAATAGTGGCTATGGGTGTGGAGGTGGACAAATTGTGACTTCATATACGTTTTATTTCAATAGTATACCATTAAGTTTTCTTTTGTTATACTGTACGTATATGTATCCTCGTGTTGGTATCGATGAGGTAGGACGAGGGCCGCTTGCCGGTCCGGTGACCGTATGCGCATTATACCTGTCACGGGATATCTCTTTTTTCTCAAGTCGTATTAAAGATTCCAAACAACTCAACCCCCAAAAAAGACGAGAGATTTATCAACGACTTTTACTGTTGAAGAAACAGGGAATAATTAATTGGTCTGTGAAGTCTAAGTCGGCTCGGTATATCGATATACACGGCATAAGCCATGCAATACATCGTCTCATCAATGAAACGCTTCACTCTGTTCAGGCAACAACAACTACACCAATACTGCTTGATGGAGGACTTCGAGCATCTAAAGAGTATACAAACCAGCAGACCATTGTGCGTGGTGATGCTCATGAAGAAGCAATTGCGCTTGCATCAATTATCGCAAAAGTAACACGTGACCGTTACATGACTGGTATTGCCCTAAGGTACCCACTGTATGCGTTTGACGAACATAAAGGATATGGAACTGATGGTCATTACAAGGCCCTCCGCAAACACGGACCGTCACCGCTTCATCGCAGAACGTTCCTTCCTCAGAAGAATTAAAAAGCTATTGTGTTTTTTTATTTTTCGTGATATATTATCCGATATGGTAGTTAGAATGCGACATACGCGGGCCCACACAGGGAATCGCCGCTCACATCATGCCCTTACATCAAAGGCAATAACAACTGATACCAAATCTGGTTCAACACATCTTCGTCATCGCGTTGATATGTCGACTGGTATGTATCGCGGTAAGAAAGTTATCGATGTTGTGAAAGCAGTTGAAAAAAAGCAGGCAAAGGTGAAAGCTCGCAGCGCAAAGTAATATTTTGCGCTGTTGGTTTTCTTGTGAAATACTTTTTCTTTGAGATGGTACACTCCACGTCTTTTGCAAAAAGTATTGCACCTATCAATTAATTCTTTTACGTATGGCAAATAGACATCTTTCACGTTCAATTATTCTCCAGACACTCTTTGAGTGGGACTTTAAGAACGCACCAATCGATACCGTTGGTGAAGTACTTCTTCGTAATATAGAAGAATTTGGACCAGGACTCGATGACACTCCTTTTATGGAACGTATCTTGGAACTAGTGGTTCGAAATCGTGATGTTATTGATCAAGTTATAACCAAGGCTGCGCCACAGTGGCCGCTTGAAAAGATCAATGCAGTTGATCGTAATGTGCTCCGTCTCGGACTCGGCGAACTTCTTTTTGGTAATAAAGACGAAGTCCCTCCTCGTGTTGCTATCAACGAGGCAATTGAACTAGCAAAGTCTTTTGGTGGAGATAGCTCAAGTCGGTTCGTAAACGGTGTACTTGGTGCGGTTTACAAGGAACTTGGTGAGCCAGGTAAGGATGACAAAAAAGATGATGAACCCGTAGATATTTCTAAACTTCCTATTGACCAAAAAGCAGGTGCGGTTGTATACACTATAGACAATGGAATTGTCTATTTGGCTTTGGTGCATGATGTGTTTGGGTATTGGACGCTCTCGAAAGGTGGGGTAGAGCCTGAAGACGAAAGTCCTGAAGCAGCAGCTGTGCGAGAGATAAAAGAAGAAATGGGAATTGATATCGTGATTAAACAATCCCTTGGTACTGATGAGTATGTTGCCAAACATCCTACAAACGGTCGTTCTCTTAAACGAGTTACCTTTTTCTTGGCAGAAGCGCCTTATGAAGAACTTCATCTCGAATCTTCAGGTGGTCTGGACGCCGCGCAGTGGTTTAAACTCGAAGATGTTGCCAAGCTTAAAATGTATGACAGTGTTACCGCACTCATTGCAAAAGCAATTCCACTTATTTCTTAATTACCGTAATAGACAGTATGATTGATTTTTCATCTCTAGAAAAAAAATTAGAAACTACATTTAAAAACAAGGATCTGCTGACACAGGCGTTTATTCATCGATCTTATATAAACGAAAATCTTGGATCGAAACTTGCACATAATGAGCGACTCGAATTTCTTGGTGACGCGGTGCTTGAATTGGTGGTGACCGATCATCTTTTTCGTACGTATTCGCAAGCACCAGAAGGGGAACTCACCGCGTATCGTTCTGCGTTGGTAAACACTCAAGTTATCGGTACTGTTGCACTCGAACTTGGCCTTAACGAGTATTTACTACTTTCAAAAGGTGAAAGTCGTGATATGGGTAAAGCTCGTTCACATATTCTTGCAAATACGTTTGAAGCTTGCCTCGGGGCAATATATCTCGATCAAGGGTATGACGCTGCGCGGGTTTTTGTTGAGAAATTTCTTTTTCCGAAACTACATGAAATTGTTACCAAGAAACTATGGCGTGACTCAAAGAGTCTTGCCCAAGAGAAAGCACAAGAATATGAGCGTGTTACACCCATGTATAAAGTTCTCAATGAAACGGGGCCAGATCATGATAAAAGATTTGTGGTCGGTATTTATTTCGGTACGACACTCGTAGCACAAGGAAAGGGTAAATCAAAACAAGAGGCAGAGCAGAAAGCAGCACAAGAAGCGCTTGTCGTTCGAGGCTGGATAGATTAGAATACATAGTGTATGGTTCTCAAATCAATTGAACTCACTGGCTTTAAATCTTTCGCAAAAAAAACCGAATTGCTTTTTGATTCTCCCGTCACAGCTATCGTGGGGCCGAATGGTTCTGGCAAGTCAAACGTCGTTGAGGCAATACGATTTGTACTAGGAGAACAATCTATTAAATCTCTACGCGGTAAAGGGGGTTCGGATCTTATATTTAAAGGCTCAAAGATTCTTTCACCGCTTTCTCGGGCTCGAGTCGCGATAACATTTGATAATCGTCAAAAACTTTTTCAATTTCAACGAACTAGTGATAGTAAAATTTCCGTTGATTTTAACGAGATCACCATTAGCCGTGAGGTTTTTGCTGATGGTGGTAATGAATATGCAATTAACGGTACTTCTGTTCGTTTGAAAGATGTTGTTGAGTTGTTAGCATCGGTGAATATCGGTTCATCGGGTCATCATATTATCTCACAGGGCGAAGCTGATAGATTGCTCTCTGCAAACGCAAAAGATCGACGTGGTATGATCGAAGATGCATTGGGGTTACGTGTGTATCAATTTCGACTCAAAGAAAGTGAAAGACGTCTTGAAAAGACACTCCAAAACATGAAAGAAGTTGGTGCACTTCGTCGTGAAATTGCACCGCATATTGTTTTCCTTAAGAAACAAGTTGAAAAGATTGAAAAAGCAAAAATACTCAGAGAAGAAGTAATTAACTTATACCACACCTATTTTTTTGAGGAAGCGCTCTATCTATCTAAAGAACAAGAAATCTTACATACTTCGCTTTCTTCAATACGCGAAGAACTTGAAATACTTACACAAGCAATCAAAAAAACCGAAGCTACACAATCAGCAGGTTTTGAATATAAACCAGAGTGGTTACAAGAAATACACCGCAAAGAAAAAGAATTACAACAACATCGTGAAGAAATTACTCGAAACATTGGTCGAATAGAAGGTGCTATTGAGACTACGTTGCAGTCTCTTGAGAGATTGTTAAAAAAGCCTGAGACTAAAAAAGTGGTAATACCTTTTGAGGTTGTTCATGAGACTATTTCTCAGGTAAAAGGTCTTATGGTTACACTTCGCAACACCACAGACGATAGTGCTCGGATTGAACTTATCGGACAAATTGAACATATTTTTGATACTTTTGTCTCTACGCATCAATCTCAAGCGGTTACTTTTGATAGAACAGATGATACAGAGCATCTCGATGCCCAACAGCAGGAATTAAAAGCAACACTTACCTCCCTCGAGCAACAACGTACGGAGATAGAATCATCGCTCTCTCAGGTTCGTGTAGAGAAAGATCAGTATTTTAAGGAAAAGGCACAAGCTGAAGAAGAGATGCGCATTCGTGAACGTGACTATTACGAACAAAAAAGAACATATGATGCGTTACTCGCTAAACAAGAAATGATTCTTTTTAAGCAACAAGAGCTCTCATTGCGCAGACAAAAACATGAAGAAGAAAAGCAAGAGGCTCTAGTTCTTGTTGGTGAAGAGGCGCTTCGTATTCCTCAAACGTACGTTGCAAATGAACAATGGACACGAGATACTCAAGAAAATCTTCGACGTCAAATTGAGCGTATTAAAATTAAAATTGAAGATATCGGTGGGGGAGGAGGATCAGACGTAGTTACTGAGTATGAAGAAAAAGTTGCACGAGACCAATTTCTTGCAAAGGAGCTTGTAGACTTGGAAAACGCGATTGCTGAGCTTCGTGGATTGATTAGAGAGCTTCGAGAAACTATTGATCGAGAATTTAAAACTGGTGTTGAAAAAATCAATAAGCAGTTTAATGAGTTTTTCAGCCTCATGTTTGGCGGTGGGGGTGCATTCCTTTCTATTGTTGTCGAACATAAACGTCCTTCAAAAGATGATGAAGAACAAGAGGTTCCTGTTGACTCTGGAGAAGAATTTCAGTTTGAACGAGGTATAGAGATTAATGTATCACTTCCACACAAAAAGGTTAAAGAACTTGCGATGCTCTCAGGTGGAGAGCGATCACTTACTTCTATCGCATTACTCTTCGCAATGTCACAAGTCAATCCTCCGCCATTCCTTGTGCTCGATGAAACCGACGCTGCACTCGATGAAGCGAACAGTCGCAGATACGGTGATATGATTGAAAACCTTTCGAAATACTCACAATTAATTGTGGTAACACATAACCGAGAGACTATGTCTCGTGCAAAAGTACTCTATGGAGTGACCATCGGAGCAGATGGTGGCTCAAAATTACTTTCCATCAAATTTGATGATGCTGTAAAAATTGCAAAATAAAAAAGAACGGGAGATTACGTCTCCCGTTTTGTTATATGTTGAAATTGTATTTTTCTTTGAATTCAGTTTTCATATTTTCGACGTGGTGTCGCATCTTAATGGTATCCTGATCTTCTTTTACACCTGTTTTGTATGCTTCTTCTTCAAGTTTCAGTATTCTTCGTCTCTCTTCTATGATACCACTGATAGTAGAGAAAATCTGTACAAGTACTTCGCGTGTTTGAGGAACAAGTTCATTACTCACGAACTGTGCGTCAAAATCAAAACTGTTTTCTCTACTTTTTAAATGTACATATATTTTATTCATTTTTATTTCAAAACCTTTTGTAATTGAAATAATAATAAAAAATGTTTTTTCGTTTAAGTACAATACTTCTTCTGTAGAAAAAGTTTCGAAATGCTTTAGGCAAGAATTAAATCGTATAAGAAGAAGTATTTTTCTTGCTAGCATAATGAGTAACAAGAGTACTATTTCACCGAACAAATAAAACAGTAGAGGAATGTTATGCATGATCTTCTCTGATAAGGTCATTGGATATGTAAATATTGTGAGTAAATCATACCCAATAACAATAAAGGGAAGAGATCTGAAATATATATGTATAGATTCGCCATCTTGTAGCTTTTTTCGTATACCTATTTTACCAATAAGCATGAAAATGCCAATGATGATTTTTACTATGATGAATGAGGCAGTATTTGTTATCATTTTTGTTTTTTCTCTTTATAGCATCTATATTTTTATGTGTCAATGAAACACTTGACAATTTAATAAAAAAGGTATATAATATATCAAAATTTAAATCTACAAATATGAAAAAATTAACAATTATTTTAGGCATGTTATGCCTTATGTTTTTCGCTAACGCTGCATACGCAGGTGGCGACAAAGAAGACTACCAACCAGAAATAGTTCACGATACTATTCTGTTCCGCGAAACGGTTGACACCTGTAACTGCTCTAAAAAAGTAGCTATAAAAAAACACCGTACAAGTACTATTTCTGACACAACCAAAACAGCGATTGCCAAAAAAGCTGAAACACCAATCTGTAAAAGCTGCACGGAGCAGCCCGATAAAGACTGTACACTCAAACCGTTGATGCAACCAACCACTTTGTGTGCGTTGGAAAACTATTTTGACAAAAATTGCGACTGCAATTCTGGTCAGGTAATATTACATCAACGTTTAACAGAAGCAAGATTTATTGAACTAATTGAGAATGTTTCGACTGGTGTGTTTGGTTCGGTTCCGCAAAACAATGCGGATATCGCTTCTATGATACGTCAAAGTACAGAACAGTTAGTTACATTAAAACCTGGCGAATTCCAATTCATCCGCATTCAAAACTGTACAGGTCAGTTGTCGTATGATGACATACCTCGCGAAATGAATGTAAAGGCGCTTGTTTACAGAGATAAACCTTGGTTTATCATGAGCAACGGCTCGGTTTTGGTTGCAAAACAAGATACTGCTAAAATTCCTTTAGATACACAATTCGGTGGCAAAGGAAACAATAGTAATAATAGTTTTTGGACAAAAGCTTGGAAGTTTATTACTGACTATTGGTGGCTTTGGTTGTTATTGTTACTGTTGTTCTTATTATTATTGTGGCTATCTTCGAAATTCAGAAAAATTGAAGAAGATGGTAACCGTAATAATAGTGCTGTTCGTGAAGACATACGTAACGTGGCTACAAATGTTCAAACGATCAAAAACAATCAGGATACAGAATATGGCAAACAAAATGAATTCAGAGAAGTAACCAATGCAAATTTTGCAAAGATGCAAGAGACGCAGAAGGAAACGCCGAAAGATCATTTTGCACAAACTGCTGAAGAAAAACAGCAACAGGAAAACATCCTGAAAGAAATTCAAAGAACTATTATAGTAGATGTTAATGTTACTATAATAACAGACTAAAAATACATTAACGAAAATATATAAATCGTGATAGCAAAACTATCACGATTTTTTTATTTCTCACCAAACGGTTTTGGTTCGCTTGGTACAAGATCTTTGTCTTGCGTGATCGTGAATTTGTCGAAACGTTTTATCCGTTTTTGTTTTGCATCAAGCGTGACTTCTACCATGAGACCCTGAGAGACTTCTTTTGAGAAATTTTGATCAAAGATAAAGTTACCAAGACTGTATGCAATCACGCCACCTTTGTAAAGTTCTGTGTCTTGTGTCACGTGAGGATTATGACCGACAATCATGTTAGCTCCAGCATCGATAGCTTTATGAGCGAGTTCCGTTTGACGTCGAGTCACTCCTGCGTACTCAGTGCCCCAGTGGAATGATACTACAAGGAAATCAACTTTCTTTTTTGCATTTGCAACGATTGTATTAAACTCTGGATCATCTGCGTAGAGTATACCAGGCTTTTTTTCTTCTGCTTCAAACCCACTTGGTCCAACATCAGAAAAGCCAAGATATCCAATTTTCATACCTTCTTTTTCTACAATTACTGGTTCGATAGCTTCAGCTCTATTGAACCCACCACCAACTGCTTGGAGTCCATTACCTCTGATTCTTGCTATCGTGTCAGTAAATGCTCCCGTGCCCCAGTCCGCAATATGGTTGTTTGCGACGTTTATAACATCCACGCCAGCTTCTTTAAGTGTATCGAGTACTTTTGGTTCCATTCTAAATGAGTATAGATTTTTTAAATCAGTTCCTTTGTCTGATGCTGGACCTTCAAGATTTATGAATGCGAAGTCACTTTCTTTCAGCTTTGCCATATGTGTGAATAACTTCATATAATCACCAGCAAAGTTTTTCTTTACTGAGAATTTTACTCCACGATCAAGCATGGTATCTCCAAGGAAGGATAAGACTACTTCTTTGTTTTCCTCTGGATTGCTCGTGAACTTGAAAAGTCCATCACGTCCAAATGTGACATTTTTCTTCACATAATTATATAAACGGATCGTGTCGTTGTATCTATCTGGTGTATGTAACACAATAATCGCGATGTTTCGAGTCTTTCCTTCGCCGAGTGGTAGGGAAAAGACCTCAACGTTTGTTTGCCGTGCTTCATCTGTTTGTCCGCTCTTCCCACCAACATGACCTTGAAGTCTTAGGAATTGGTTAATATTCCTCCATATATGACCTTGTGCGCTATAACTCTTTTTGCCGGTGATTTTCCAAATAAAAGATTTTTCTTTCGTTATGTGTTGTGCTAACTTAAATAAATCAGAAGCTGAAGTTTTGTTGTTTGCCGAAAGTCCAGAAGGGTCGTCAAAAAAAGTGTTTATCATGCCGAGTGACTTTGCTTTTTCATTCATGAGTTTCAAAAATTCATTTCTTCCTACATATTCTGCGAGAATTTCTGCTGCATCGTTAGAAGATTGAAGTAATAGTGGGTATACGACGTTTGCCATCTCAACTTCTTCACCGACACGGAAACCACTTGTCCCGTACGCACTCAGTGCACGGCCAGATACTTTGATAGTTTCAAAAGGGTTTTCTTTATCAAGTGCGACCAGTAGTGTTATTAATTTTGTAAGTGAGGCAAGGGGGAAAACTTTATCTTTGTTCTTTTCAAGGATAATATCTCCTGTGTCTATGTCTCCGATAATATATGCATCTGCGCCAAGTCTTGGTCTACTGCTTCCGTTTTCTGTTATATACACTGAACCCGTGTATAGTTGTTCGGGGCGCAATACACTATCGCTAAATATGGATACTCGAGTATCAGGGTCAGACCATAGATACAATTCTTTTGCATTTGCATCTGAGAGTCTGATTCCTCCATTTAGAAAACTCGACGTATAGATGCGTCCTTTTCCATTGTTCGGAATACCATGAATGATATAGTTACCAAATAAATGAATACTGTAGGGTAGATATGCGCCTGCCTTTTCAGAATAATAGTTTTCGTCTTTGTTTGAGATATGATAGAGACCTCCTGGCGTCTCCCAGTAGGTTCCTTTTCGAGGTCGTGCAACCATGCGCATAGTCTCTCCAACAAGTGTGCCATTCTCATACCGACGAACTTCACCTTTGAGTATATTAACCCGAATCACTTTTCCGTCTGCTGGTGGTACGAACGCTTCGTCTGGTATATTTTCGAAAGAAATAGTCTCGAGAACATCACCTTGTACATCTTGGACGACATCTTCACTAGTGACTTCTTGAGAAGCGGTTGGCTCCTCGACTGTATCTCCTTTGTTTTTTGGAATATATGTAAAGATAAAAAAAGCGAGTGTTGCAAGTGCAAAAAGCCCAACGGTGATTTCAACAGCCCTACTATGTGTCCTTGCAAATGTACTTATTTTTTCGATGAGTGCTCGCATACAATATGTGTGTAATCAAGACGTCTACTAAGCGGATCGCCGTCATATACTTTAAAACAAACATGATCACCAAGGCGTAGTATTTCCTGCGTGGCGGTATTTGCGAATGAGTATGTCTTTTCGTTATATACCCATGTCCCTGGTACCAAACGTTCTACCGAGACCATGCCCTCACTTCCACTATACGTCTCTGCTATAAATATACCACGTTCTATTACTCCAGTGATAGTTCCGGTGAATGTCTCTGTTTTTCGTGAGAGCATATACTCGATTTGTTTATATACAAGAGAATCTCTTTCAGCTTGGGCTGCATTTTTCTCCATAAGAGACGTATGTGCGGCGATAGCCTCGAATTCTTTTGGTTTATACTTTCGTTCTCTATGTTCTAGGTAGTCCGTTAAGAAACGGTGCACTACGATATCAGGGTACCTTCTAATGGGTGACGTAAAGTGTGTGTAATCTTCAAGTGCAAGTCCGAAGTGCCCAGTTGCGCGAGTTGAATAAATAGCTTTTGACATTGCTCTAATCATGAGAGTACTCAAAAATCCTTCATGAGGAGTACGGTGTATCATTTTAAGGAACTGTTGAATGTCTCGCTGTGTCACACGTTTTTTTGTTTTTGGTATTTCGTACCCAAGTGCTGTTGCAATACTCTCAAGAAGTGCGAGTTTTTCTGCATTTGGTACATCGTGAGTTCTGAATAAGAAAAGCTCGTGCCCTTTTTTTAATTTTTTAGGATTCCATAATGCGGCAATTTCGCGGTTTGCAAGAAGCATGTATTCTTCAATAAGTTTATGTGCGTCATTGCGTTCTTTGCGAATGAATGCTTTTACGGTGTTATCTGGATTTAATATACATTTTATTTCTTCTCCAGCGAATTCGAGAGAACCGTTTTCTTCTCGTTCTTTGCGTAAAATTTTTGCGATGTTATTAAGCGTCACGAGTTCCTCGTGGTAAAGCCCAGTAGGGTTATTTATATTGTCCCAGGCTTCTTCATAGGTGAATCGTTTATCTGAGTGAATAATAGTGCGTCCATACCATCGTTTTGTTATTGTACCATCTGTTTTTATCTGTAGGATGACACTCATGGCGAGTCGATCTACGTTGGGTTTAAGGCTACAAAGATCATTGGAGAGTTTTTCAGGGAGCATAGGTATGGTTCGATCTACGAGATAAATTGATGTTCCTCGTTTATAAGCTTCTTTATCAAGTGCGGTGTTTGGCTTTACATAATGGCTTACGTCTGCGATGTGTATACCTACTTCATACACAGTATCACTAACTTTTTTAATAGATAACGCATCGTCAAAGTCTTTTGCATCAAAAGGATCAATAGTAAACGTAAGTACGTCACGTATGTCGAGGCGTTGTTTGTAGTCGTTTCCAGTAGGTTCTCCGTATCGTTTTGCTTCTTCGAGTACCTCCTTAGGAAAGATATATGCGAACCCTTGTTCTCGTATAATACTCTGGATTTCGGTTTCATGGGATCCTGATTCTCCGAGCAGTTCACACTTTTTTGCTTCAATATAGTGTTTTTTATGTATAAGGTCAGATACGAATACTTTCTTTCCTATTGCTTCTTTGGTAATACGTCCGGTCACTTCAATGCGCATGTACATTCGTGGATCTTGAGGTTCAAGCACAAGGACACCATTTTGCTCTTTTTTAAGAATACCACTATATCCCTGTTTAGCGTGACTATGTATTTTTTCAATACGTCCTTGATAGACGCCAGGCGATTTTTGTCGTCGCAATGAGACGGTTACATGGTCTCCGTGGAGTGCTCCGTGGAGATCTTCCAGATATATAATCACTTTTACCTTCTGTATTGGGTCAAAAACAGTACCTACTTGTTTAGGGGAAATAGTTATTGTTCCAACGAGAGATTTGGGTACACTCGATGCGCTCTTTGTGCGAGAGGAGGTTTTTTGTTGTTTTTTCACAAATCTATAATAGCATACTTTGACTTTTTATAAGAGTGGTGCTATAATCGTTTTCATGTTAAAGATAAGACTACAACGTATTGGCCGAAAGAACGATCCAGCATTTCGTGTTGTTCTCACGGACTCAAAAGCAGCTGCTCGTAGTGGCAAACTTTTAGAAGTTCTTGGTGTTTACAATCCAAAAATGGGTACTACTGCATTTAACGCAGATCGTATCAAAGATTGGATGAAAAAAGGTGCACAACCATCAGATACGGTATACAACTTTCTTGTGAAAGAAAAAATTGTAGAAGGCAAAATGAAAAATGTTCTTCCTAAAAAAGTACCAACTGTAAAACGAAAAGAATTGAAGAAATAAAACACATCAAAAAATCCCGAAAGGGATTTTTTGATTGACCACTCGTGTCAGCTTTGATATACTGAAACAAGATAACATTAGTCATGTTGTCACTTGATAAATTAAGTAATCCGCTACGTATGGAAGATAAAGCATTCCTTGAGTATGTTGTAAAGTCACTCGTTGACAATCCGAATGATGTCAAGATTGATCGGACCGTTGATGAAATGGGTGTATTAATCACTCTCTCAGTCAACCCAGCCGATATGGGTAAGATTATTGGTCGCATGGGTAACACCGCAAAAGCTATCCGCACACTTCTCCGAGTTATCGGTATGAAGAACAATGCACGTGTTAACCTCAAGATCAACGAACCAGCTGGTGGTTCTATGAAGTCAGCAAATCCTGCTTCTGCAGTTGATGAAGCGATGGCTGATCTCAAAGATCTTTAATTTCTTTAGATTCACTATCCAAAAAACAAAAAGCATCCGATCCTATCTCGGGTGTTTTTTGTTTTTGCAGAAAAGGGAATATCTGTATATACTGTGTTTATAATCTATGCATTTTCATGTAATAACTTTATTCCCGGAAAGTTTTGATTCATATGTTACTGAATCGATTATTGGTCGTGCACTAAAAGAAAAGAAAATAAAAATCACGTTTTACAATCCTCGTGACTATGTGGTTGGTAAGTATAAAAAAGTCTGGCCAGATGGAAATGTGTCTCGCGTTGTCGATGATCGACCCTATGGCGGTGGGCCTGGCATGGTTATGAGAGCCGAACCAGTTATAAAAGCTGTTGAAACCGCTCTTAAAAAAATAGAAAAGAAAAAAACAAAGACTAAATTAAAAATTATTTTCTTTTCACCTTCTGGAAAACATTTCGATACAGCATATGCAAAACAATCTGCAGAAAAGTTTACAGACATTATTCTTATTTGTGGACGATATGAGGGGGTTGATTCACGAGTTTTGAAAATATTTAAAATGGACTCACTTTCCATAGGAGACTATGTGCTCACTGGTGGAGAACTGCCTGCAATGGTGGTGATCGACTGTATGGCGCGACAAGTGCCTGGTGTGTTGGGCAATTTTGATTCTCGAGAAGAAGAACGTGTGTCGTCATCTGAAATCTATACTCGACCGGAAGTTCTAATTCATAAAAAAAAGAAGTACAAGGTCCCAGAAGTGCTGCGCTCTGGTGATCATAAGAAAATAGAGGCCTGGAAACAGGAACAGAATAAGAATAGACAAATATAATTTTTTATTGTATGGTGTACAAAAATACACCTATGAAAAATACTAATATATACGCAGTTGTCATATTTGTTTACTATGCAGTACTCATCATATTTCATATGATGGTTGCGAGAGTTTTTAGATCAAAAAAACTGGTTGAATACGTTCATAGAAAATATATCTATCATTTATCGAAAAGCATACTTAATGTTTTGAACGTAGAAGTGGTTGTACAAGGAAATTGGCCAAAAAACGAGACTGTACATATGGTCATGTCTAACCACGTTTCCTTGCTTGATATATTTGTAATTGGCTACGCTCTAAATGGTAGACCTGTTACAGCAGTAAGTAAGCTCTCTAATTTTTTTATACCGTTCTTTGGACTTGGTATGTACATGCTATTTGTCCGTCCCATGAGACGAAACAAAAAAGATCCAGCAGGCGATAGAAAAAGAATTAGAAAAGTCTTTGATACTTGTAAAAACTATAATTTAGATCTGTTATTCTTCCCTGAAGGAACGCGCACTACTGATGGGAATTTGGGTAAATTTAAAAATGGTGGATTTGAACTTGCTTTTATTGAAGATGTTCCCATTGTGCCGATTGCCATGCGTGGTTTATATGAAGTTAACAATAAAAATACATGGATGAATGTTTTACCAGGACGAGTTACTGTTATTATCGGTGATCCTGTTCAACCGTCTGACTTTGGTTCATTTCTCGAACTGAAAGATTTTCTTTATCGTACGATGAATGAATTATGAACTAAGAAAAAATATATTGCCCCAGTCGTATGACTGGGGTTTTTATTTGTCTAAATTTGACAAAAAATCAAATTTGAGTATACTGGTAAGTACTAAAGCTGAGTGAGTTATGGATGTGCTTTGGTGTTATTAGCACTAAAACCATTACATTTCTTGCAAACATCTACTCCGCGTATTTAATGTAAATACCGAAACGACCTCCGTCGTTTATTTGTGTTTGTAGAAAGAACAAATAGTATGTCGAAACCATTACCTAAGAAGTACTTTGCAAAGTACAAAGAACCGTTGGTTCCATTTCCGAATTTGCTTGAAACACAGCTGACTTCTTTCTCGTGGCTTGTTGAATCAGGTCTCAAAGAGGTTTTCAAAGAATTCTCACCAATTTCTGATTATTCAGGAAAAAAGTTTGAACTTAATTTTTCATCGTTCTCACTCGGTGAACCAAAATGTGATGAACATCATGCAAAAGCGAATAAGCTTACCTATGAAGGCCAGCTCAAAGCTCGTGTAAAACTAAAAAACAAAACGCTTGGTACAGAAAAAGAACAAGAAATTTTCTTTGCTGATATTCCACTCATGACAGCTCACGGTACATTCATTATTAATGGTGTAGAGCGTGTTATTGTACCACAGCTTGCTCGTTCATTTGGTATCTTCTTTGTTGAACTCGAATCAAAAGGGAAGCCAACATTCGGTGCAAAAATTATTCCTGCACGTGGTGTCTGGATTGAAATCGAAACTGATACTGACGGTACACTAGTTGTTCGTATCGACAAGAAACGTAAATTCCCATTTACGGCACTTCTCCGTGTCCTTGGTTTAACTACAGATGAAGCTATTCTTGAGAAATTTAAAGGTACACCTCATGAAGCAATCATGAAAGTGTGTGTTGAAAAAGACAGTGCAAAAACACTCGGCGAATCATATGTTGAGATCTATAAACGGCTTCGTGATGGCGATCTTGCAACCGCAGAAAACGCAAAAGAATTTATTACTGCATTGTTTAGCAAAGAACGATATGACCTTTCTCCGGTAGGACGATTCCGTTTTAACAAGCGTTTTGATCTTTCAATGGACGAAAAAGAAATGGAACGTCGAACACTCTCTGCAGACGATCTTGTTAGTATTGCAAAATATCTCTTTGAACTAAATACAACACCGCATGCGGTTGCGGACGATATAGATCACTTGGGTCAACGTCGTGTTCGATACATCGGTGAACTATTGCAACAGAAAATTCGTGTTGGTATGACCCAGATCAAACGTAACGTGCAAGATCGTATGTCTACAATTGATGCAGGCACGACACTTCCTGTGTCTATCGTTAACCAACGTCCACTTCAAGCTCGTATCAAAGAATTCTTCACGACGAACCAGCTTTCACAGTTTATGAACCAAGAAAACGTTCTTGCGGAACTTGAACACTTGCGAACGCTCTCAGCGCTTGGTCCAGGAGGTCTTACTCGTGAACGTGCTGGTCTTGAAGTTCGTGACGTACACACATCTCACTATGGTCGCGTATGTCCGATCCACACTCCTGAAGGTCCGAACATCGGTCTTATCTTGCACTTGTCGCTTTTTGCTCGCGTCAATGAATTCGGTATTATTGAAACACCATATATTCGCGTTAAAAACGGTAAGATTACTGGTGAAGTCGTCTATATGAACGCACTTGAAGAAGAGAAATATGTCATTGCTCACTCAGGTACTAAATACGACGCAAACAATAAAATTATTGAAGATCGTGTAGAAGCTCGTAGTAAAACAGAACCAGGCATCGTTGATCGTGATCAGGTAGATTTTATTGACGTTGCGGCAAACCAGGCATTTTCTCTTGCGACTTCTATGATTCCGTTTCTTGAGCATGATGAAGCAAACCGAGCGCTCATGGGATCAAACATGCAAAAACAGGCAACACCATGTGTGGTACCAGATGCACCGGTAGTTGCAACTGGACTTGAAGAACACATTGCTCGCGAATCAGGACGTGTTGTTGTTGCTCGCGAATCAGGTGTTGTTTCATATGTTGACGGCGGTTTCATAAAGATCAAAGATGATAAGAACAAAGAACACACATACAAGCTTGTTACGTTCGAACGAACAAATAACTTTACGGTATTTCACCAGCGTCCTATTGTCTCACTTGGTCAAAAGATAAAACGAGGCGATGTTATCGCTGACACGTCTTCGACTTCAGGTGGACAGATGGCACTCGGACAAAACGTACTCGTTGCGTTTATGTCATGGAACGGTCAGAACTACGAAGATGCGATTATTCTCTCAGAACGTTTGGTAAAAAACAGTAAATTTACTTCTATCTATGTAGAAGAGTTTGTCTGTATCGTTCGTGATACAAAACTTGGTCCAGAACTTACTACTCGTGATATTCCAAACGTAGGTGAAAACAAACTTAAAGACCTTGATGAAGAAGGTGTTATTCGTGTCGGTGCTGAAGTCCGTGAGAATGACATTCTTGTTGGTAAAATCACACCAAAAGGTGAAACAGAACTTACGCCAGAAGAACGATTGCTCCGCTCTATCTTTGCAGAAAAAGCTCGTGATGTGAAAGATACATCACTTCGCATGGAACATGGTATGCGCGGTCGTGTTATCGGGGTAAAGATATTCTCTCGTGAACAAGGTCACCAGCTCGAAAGTGGAATTATCAAAAAAGTAGTTGTCGAAGTAGCACAGCTCCGAAATATTTCTGTAGGTGATAAACTTGCAGGACGACACGGTAACAAAGGTGTTATTTCAACTATTCTTCCAGAAGAAGAAATGCCATTCATGGCAGATGGAACACCTGTCGATGTTATTTTGACACCACTTGGTGTGCCATCTCGTATGAACCTTGGACAGATTCTTGAAATGCATCTTGGTCTTGCAGCACACACACTTGGGTATCAAGCAGTGGTGCCACCATTCTCAGGTGCAAGTGAAAAAGAAATCAAAGAAGAACTCGTCAAGGCAGGGCTTCCAGAACATGGTAAGGTGACACTTTATGACGGACAGACTGGTGAAGCTTTTGCGCAACCTGTGGCGATTGGATATAAACATATTTTGAAACTACACCACATGGTAGAAGATAAGATCCACATGCGTTCAATTGGTCCATATTCTCTTATTACGCAACAGCCTCTCGGTGGTAAAGCACAAGGTGGTGGACAAAGATTCGGAGAAATGGAGGTGTGGGCACTTGAAGGTTATGGAGCCTCACACACACTTCGTGAGATGCTTACGATTAAATCTGATGATATTCTCGGACGATCACAAACATTTGATGCAATTATCAAAGGTGAACCTATCAAAGAACCAAATGCTCCAGCCTCATTTAACGTTATGTTGAACTATCTCCGTGGTCTTGCCCTTGATGTTGATCTTGTGAACACAAATCCTTTAGCAGAAGATGAGCGTGTGTCGGACGCTGAGTAATAATTAAAATACTAATTTATGAAAACAATTGATACAAGTCATTTTGACGAAATTATACTCAAACTCGCGTCTCCTGATCGTATTCGCGATTGGTCATACGGTGAAGTTCAAAAACCAGAAACTATTAACTATCGAACGGGTCGTTCAGAACGTGGTGGTTTATTTGACGAACGTGTATTCGGTCCAGAAAAAGACTACGAATGTTACTGTGGTAAATATCGACGTATCCGCTACAAAGATATTATTTGTGAAAAATGTGGTGTTGAGGTAACACGTTCTATTGTTCGCCGTGAACGTATGGGGCATATTGAACTGGCTTCACCTGTTGCGCATATTTGGTTCCTTCGTGGTGTACCATCACGTATGTCTATTCTTATGAATATGACACTTACTGATCTTGAAAAAGTTATTTACTTTGCAGGATACATCATTACTCGTGTTCATGAAGACGAAAAAGAAACTATCATTTCAAATCTTGAATCTGAATATAAGAGTAAAATGAAGTCAGCACAAGATGAAGAAACTCGTGAAAAACTTCGCGACCTTCTTGCTAATACAAAAAAAGAAATTACTGATCTGTATGAAGGTAAAGTTCTCAATGAAATCCAGTATCATCACTTTAGTTTGAAATACGGTGCTGCATTCGAAGCAGCGATCGGTGCAGAGGCAATCTATACACTCTTCAAAAATCTTGATCTTGCTAAACTCCAAGAAAATACAGAAAAATTGCTTGAGAAAGCAAGTTCTCTTGAGCGTGAAAAACTTGAGAAGCGTCTCGCACTTATTCGTTCGATGATTCACTCTCATATTCGCCCTGAATGGATGTTTTTGACTGTGATTCCTGTAATTCCTCCAGCGCTTCGTCCGATGGTTGCGCTTGATGGTGGACGACATGCAACGTCTGATCTTAATGATCTTTATCGTCGTGTGATCAACCGAAACAATCGTCTCAAAAAACTCAAAGAAATCGGTGCGCCTGATGTGATCCTCCGTAACGAAAAACGTATTCTCCAAGAAGCTGTTGATGCGCTTCTTGATAACTCAATCGCAAGTCAAAGTGACTCACAAGCAATGAGTCAGTCACAACGTCGAGCGCTTAAGTCTCTCTCTGATAACTTGAAATCAAAACAAGGTCTCTTCCGTCAGAACTTGCTCGGTAAACGAGTAGACTATTCTGGACGTTCTGTAATCGTGGTTGGTCCAAATCTTAAACTCAATCAGTGTGGTCTTCCGAAACATATGGCGCTTGAACTTTTCCGACCATTTGTTATCTCAAAGGTAATTGCACAAGAACTTGCGTTTAATATCCGTGGAGCAAACAAACTCATTGAAGAAGGTATTCCTGAAGTCTGGGCGATTCTTGAAAAAGTAATTGAAGGGAAGTATGTGCTGCTTAACCGTGCACCAACACTTCACCGACTAGGTATCCAAGCGTTCCACCCTATTTTGATTGAAGGTAATGCTATCCAACTTCACCCACTTGTATGTACTGCCTTTAACGCAGACTTTGACGGTGACCAAATGGCCGTGTATGTTCCACTTTCAGATGCAGCACAAGGAGAAGCCGATACACTCATGGCGGCAAATAAAAATATCTTAAAGCCTCAAAATGGTGAACCAATTGTGTCATCTAAGCTTCTTGATATTACTCTTGGTTGTTACTGGATGACAAAGAATGTTCCTGGTGAACTTGGTGAGGGAAGAATGTTCTCATCCCCAAATCAGGCGATCACTGCGTATGATTTTGGTGTCGTATCATATCGTGCAAAGATTCACGTACTTGGTACAGATACTCCTAAATATGCGCACTTTGAAGGTAAGCCATTTGAGACAACTGTCGGTCGTTTATTGTTTAACAGTATTCTTCCATCAGACTTTACCTATATTAACGAAGAAATGAATCAAAAACGTCTTTCAGCATTGATTGATGAAATTATTTTCAACTATGGTATTGACGCAACGCCGCCTGTACTTGATAAAATTAAAGCATTTGGGTATCGATATGCGACAAAATCAGGTGTTACTTGGGGTATCGATAACGTGACTATTCCAGAAGGTAAACCAGCAATCGTAAAAGAAGGACGAAAAGAAGAAGCAGAGGTTATTGCGCAGTTTAATGATGGTTTACTCTCTGAAGATGAACGCTACCAAAAAGTAATTGAAATCTGGGAAAAGAAAAAAGGAGAAATTGAAAAACTTATTCCGGCAACACTCGACACAATGGGCCCTGTTCATGACATGGTAATGTCAGGTGCTCGTGGTTCTATTGGTAATATCACGCAGATGGCTGGTATGAAAGGTCTTATTGTAAACACACAAGGTCAGACGCTTGATTTCCCTGTTATCCCATCATATAAAGAAGGTCTTTCTCCGATTGAGTACTTTATTACTACTCACGGTTCACGTAAAGGTCTCGCTGACACGGCTCTTAATACTGCAAAAGCTGGGTATCTTACACGTCGTCTTGTTGATGTGGCACAAGATGTAACAATCACTGAAGAAGATTGTGGAACTAAAGAAGGAAAGTGGATGACTCGCGATAACGTTCTCGGTATAGATATTCCACTCTCTAAAAATATCCGTGGTCGTGTGCTTGCTGCTGATATTAAAGATGCACAAGGGAATGTACTGTATAAAAAAGGATTTCTTGTTACCAAGCATGAAGCTCGCAAGATTGAAGGCCTTGGTATTGAAAAAGTATTCGTACGAACTCCACTAACCTGTACAACACTTCATGGTATGTGTCGTCAGTGTTATGGTCTCGACCTTGGACGTGATCACCTTGTTCGACCTGGTGAGGCAGTGGGTATTATTGCAGCTCAAGCTATCGGTGAACCTGGTACGCAGTTGACACTCCGAACATTCCACGCAGGTGGTGTTGCAGGTGTGGATATTACACAAGGTCTTCCACGTATTGAAGAAATTTTTGAAAAACGAACTCCAAAAAACCCAGCAGTTGTTGCAAAAGCAGATGGTACTGTCATAGAAATCAAAGCAACTGCTAAAGAAAAAGTCATTGTTGTGCTCAATGATTCAAAGATGGATGGAAAGTCAAACCAAGAAGAGTATCTTGTACAATACCGACGTACACCACTAGTAAAAGTTGGTGATACTATCACAAAAGGGCAACTACTCACTGATGGTTCTGCTGATATTGCTGAAATATTCAAATATGGAAGTAAGGAACTCGCAGAAGAGTACATCATTCGTGAAATTAACAAGGTATATGAACTTCAAGGTGCATCTATTGCTCGAAAACATACAGAGATTATTATTCGCCAGATGTTCTCACGTAAGCGTGTAAAACACCCAGGTGATACACAATTTTCTCCTGGTGAGATCATTGAGTCTGTTGAACTTATTGAAGAAAATGAACGTGTTGCGACAGAAGAACAAGGTGAACCAGCAAAAGCAGAAACTATTGTACTTGGAATCTCTGATGTTTCTCTCTCTACAAAAAGTTGGCTTTCAGCTGCTTCTTTCCAAAATACAAACCGTGTTCTAATCAATAATGCTATCCGTGGTGGTGTAGATAAGCTCCGTGGTCTTAAAGAAAATGTTATTATCGGACGTTTGATACCAGCGGGTACTGGTTTCCGTGAAGAAAAAGAAGATTCTGAAATAGAATCAAAAGACAGTAAATAAGTACACATCTAAGGCCATGGGGAATTCTCATGGCTTTAGAATGTCACTCATTACGCCATATGACTGATACTGAAATAATAAAACAAAAATTATCAATTGTTGATATTGCGGGATCATATCTGAAGCTTGAACGCTCTGGATCTAGTTATCGAGCGTGTTGTCCTTTCCATAATGAGAAGACCCCGTCGTTTTTTATCTCACCAGATCGTGGTAATTATTATTGTTTTGGTTGTGGTGCGAAAGGAGATATCTTTTCTCTCACTGAACATTTGGAAGTTCTAGATTTCAAAGGTGCGCTTAAGTTTCTCGCAGATAAGGCAGGAGTCAAATTACAAGGCGCGAGCGGTGATAGTGTTTCTAAAGATGAAAAAGAAATGTTATACCGAGCTCTCGAACGAGCGACAGTATTTTTTGAGGAGCAATTTAGGCTTTTCCCAGAAGCACCTCAGTATTTAGAAAAACGCGGTGTCACGAAAGAAACTATTTCCTCTTTTCGTATTGGATATGCTCCCGTATCGTGGCAAGCGCTATCTGATACTCTGCAAAAAGAAGGGTATACGAAATCAGTGTTACTTCAAGCTGGTCTTATAAAAGAACACGATGGTAGGACATATGATAGATTTCGTGGAAGAATTATGTTTCCCATTATGGATGCAAGCGCACGTGTGATAGGTTTTTCTGGGCGTATTCTTCAAGAAGATCCACAGGCGGCTAAATATTTAAACAGCCCAGAAACGATTCTTTTCAAGAAATCTGAGTTGCTGTATGGTATAGATAAAGCTAAAGAAGCTGTTAGATCAAAAGGGTACAGTATCCTTGTTGAAGGACAACTTGATCTTATTCTGTCACATCAGGCGGGTATTACAAACACTGTTGCGTCCTCAGGTACTGCTCTGTCAGAAACAGGAGACCATCCACAAGCGTTGTCGTACTTGTTTCGTCTTGCACCTAAGGTAGTCTTTGCTTTTGATGGCGATAAGGCTGGAGTCATGGCAACATATCGTGGTGGGAGCATTGCACTAAGAACTGGTTTTGATGTAAAAGTTGTGCCGATCTCATCATTAAAAGATCCCGCTGATATTATTTCACAGGATCCAAATGTATGGAAAGAACTACTCAAACAGACGCAGCCACTTATATTATTCTTTACAGAAAGGGCCCAACGAGAGACAAAAAATCAACTTGAACGAGGAAGATATATAACAGAAAGAGTCATCCCGCTTGTTGCATGTCTTAGAAATCCACTTGACCGTGACTACTATATCCAAGAGATATCACGTAGTGCGGATTTAGACGAAAACTCAATCCGTGATCTCGTGTCTGAATATTTAAAAAATAAATCTTTAGAAAATAAAACTCTTGTTTATAAACAAGAAAACCATCAAACATTTTCTCCTGCAAAAGAACTTATAGGATCACTCATGTTATACAATGATGAACATTCGCGCTCTCTCAATGAAACAATCAAGACGACTCTCGGGGAGGAACGATATCAGAAAGTTTTAGAAGATATCGAAGAACATAAAGAAGAACTTTTATTCAAGATTGAACTTATGCATGAAAGCATAAAAGATAAAAATCTGTATCATCTCAATTTGCTCAAAGATGTCGAGAAAATGGTAGTTGCCGAAGCGCTTAGAGATTTGAAAGATAAAATTGCACATGCTGAAAAAGCAGGTCTACCGGTTACAGAATTAATGAAAGCATTTCAAGAAAAACGTCGACTTCTTGAATCATTAGAGTAAATAGTGTATATCTATAGTATATGGCAAACAAGAAACCAGCAAAAAAATCCGTAAAAAAAACACTTCCTGTAAAGAAGAAGGTTGTTCCGGTTGTTAAGAAAAAAGTGCTTAAAAAGGTTGTTAAGAAAGCTGTAAAAAAAGCTTCAGTGATTAAAAAAGTAGTAAAGAAAGTAGTTGCAAAGAAACCAGTTTCTAAACTTATTACGAAACGAAAAGCATTGCTTCCAAAACAAAAACCTTCCCCAAAGAAGTCGGTTGCGAAGGTCGTGGGGAAAAAACCACTTAAAGTTGTTCCAGAGAAGCAAAAAAAGCTTTCTAAGAAAGAGCAAAAAAGTGTTGACCTCAATAAACGTGCAGACGAACTTATCGCAAAAGGTAAAAAGCGAGGGTTTGTTACTTATGATGAGATTCTCAAGATGTTCCCGCAGATTGAAGATGATGTATTTTTTTTGGATGAACTATACGAAAAAATGTCAGTGGCGGGTGTCGACGTTCTTGAAGGTGGAAACTTGCTTGATATTGAAGTGGACAAAAAAACCGATCCTCGTTTGGGTAAAGATCAAAGTATGTATGATTCAATTCAGATTTATCTGAAGGAGATCGGTCAATATAGTCTTATTAACGCAGCAGAAGAACGCTCTCTTGCGAAACGTATTACAGAAGGGGATTTAGAGGCAAAAAACCTTCTTGCTCGTGCGAACCTACGTCTTGTAGTTTCTATTGCTAAAAAGTATGTAGGTCGTAGTTCTGACCTTACTTTACTTGATCTGATTCAAGAAGGTAATCTTGGTCTCTTTAAAGCGGTTGAGAAGTTCGATTGGACAAAAGGGTACAAGTTCTCAACATATGCGACCTGGTGGATCAGACAATCTATCACACGTGCACTTGCCGATCAATCACGAACCATTCGTATTCCGGTGCACATGGTAGAGACCATTTCAAAATATAAACAGGTACACCGCAGACTTGCACAAGATCTCGGTCGTGATCCACTTCCAGAAGAGATAGCAACTGAAATGGGTATTGAAGTTGAAAAGGTTCATATCATCGAAAATATAAATCAGGATACCGTGTCTCTTGAGCAACCAATAGGTGACGATGATGAGAAGTCAACACGTGGTGAGTTCATCGCTGATGACAAAATTTTACGGCCTGACCAAGAATCGTCTCGACGTATTCTCCAAGATCAGATCCGTGAGGTGTTATCAGAACTTTCACCCAAAGAACAAAAGATTCTAGAACTTCGCTATGGTTTACTTGATGGTGTACAACATACACTTGAAGAAGTAGGTACTGAGTTCGGTGTTACTCGTGAACGTATTCGTCAGATTGAAGCGAAAGTCCATGAAAAGCTCCGAAACAATGAAAAAATCCAGCGCCTTAAAAATTACTTTGACTAACTTGCACATTTAAACCAGTGTGCTATAGTACTACTATATGAATAAGACAACCCAGAAGTATCCTCGTCCTTTCTACTTCTTCCGCACACTACGTGGAGGGTTGTCTTTTGTGTAATTACCTGAGTTAAGTACACAAAAAAGAGCTCTTCACTCCGAAGAGCTCTTTTTCTTTAAAAAATAAATAAATTTTCTAACCAATAAAAAAATTAACATGAAATCAGTAAAAATCATCTTGGTAGGTAACACACCACTAGCGTTCTATTTGGCTCAAAACTTAAGCAAAAAAAATCTTACGGTTACCGTTTTACAAACTGAAGAAAGCAGTCTAGACTTCTATTCTCTGCCAGTCTACATGACGCAAAAGTATTCTGATATCTTTTTGCACGACTGGGTCGTACTAACATTACGCCCCAAAAGGCTTGAGGTCGAATCTTTTTTTTACAATATGAAAGGATTCGAAACAGTGGAATTTTTTGAAAAAAATACCCCAGTCAAAAGGTTTAAACCAGGTTTACTATCACTGGTCCCAGGACTTTTGATGGAAGACATAAAAATATATTCTTTATTTTCCAAAAACGTGCTAACTGGTTTTGTCCAGTCTGCCACTTTGCCCAATAAAGTTGATTTGTCTGTCTCTGGTGCTGATGATGAGATTAATTCTCTGACCGCTAGTGTTCCGTTTGATTCGGTAAAAAAAATAAAGAATAAACATATTTGGAGAGACTTTGTCTTAAATGACTTTGTTTCGTATTTAAGTATGTTTTTCTTTAAAAACCAAACACTGCAATCTATGACAAAGATAAGAGATTGGTGCAACTTAGAAAATCAAAAGAATGATATTCAAACTATCACTAATTACTTCAAAGATTTCGCTTTGATAAAATCATATGCAAAAAATTTGCACGAGGTAATTAGGAATAAGACAGGAAATACGTCTAATTCTCTCCAGGTTTTACACCAAAGCTTTGAGTTATGGATGCAGGAAAAATACCAAGAACTGTCCGTGTTTTTATTAAATCAGTATAATTTTATTGAAATTACTGATGTAAGAGATCCTTACCAGGTACACGCTTTGGTTGACCGGCAAATGGCAACAAGGCCGAATTTATCTGATTTCGTGTTTCAGCATCGAAACAAGGTTCATTCTTCTCAAGAGAAAATTATACATACTGCATCGAAAGAAAGAAATAATTATTCTTTTGTAAAAATAGCAGGTGTTGATTTCTCAGAAAAAGGATAATCACACTTAATATAACAAAAGCCATCCGAATATAACGGATGGCTTCTTTTTATGTACCAACTTATTTTTCTGTGAGTTGTCGAATGACTTCTTTAATTACACTATATGATCGATATCCTTCAACCGCGTATTGTCTACCGTCTTTTGTGATGATAAGTGTGTATGGAGTACCAGTGACACCGATTTTACTACCATCTTCAGCATCCGCCTGTACATTCTCCGCAAGTTTCTTATCCGCCATACATGTGTTAAAGGTATCGACATTTAAACCCGTTGATTGTGCGATCTTTGGAAGTTCTGCAAGATCCAAACCGTCATTTGATTTAGTTCTCTTAAATATCTCATCAGTATATTTCCAGAACGCATCATTTCCTCCTTGTGCTGCTGCACATTCTGTTGCGAGTGCTTCCTCTCGAGCTTGTTTGTGTAAGCCATCAAGTGGGAAATGTCGATATACTAGTTTAACTTTACCAGGCAAGTCAGCCATGATCATATTCATCACTATGTGGAATCTTTTACAAAATGGACATTCAGTATCAGAGTACTCTATGAATGTAAGTGGTGCGTTTTTATCTCCACGAATAAAATCTTGCTCATCAATAGGGCGTGCATCTACTTGGACTGGATCAGAAAGGATGCCGCTCACCTGTGCGAGTAATTCTGGATCTTTGAGTGGTTCATTTGTTGCATTTTTCGAAAAAGGCATTTTGCTTGCAAAGATCGCTAGAGCTACAATGATACCAGCGATAATAATTGCTCCTGGTATATTTAAGCTCGTTTTCTGCTTATGTACATGTGTTGTCTCTGTATGTTCCATAGGTGTATGTTTTTATATATTTACCTTGTATGGATTTAGTATATCAAAAACTACCCGAAAAAGTTTGTTGCCGTAGCCTGTAAAATATGTTATGATACAAACACCTTGCCCTACGGGCATTTGTGCCATATGGAGACTTTTAGTTCATCAATTTTCTTCTTTTTTTCTTTCTGTGCAATGTATGTTCAGGTCTTTTTACTGCTTACATTTCTTGAAAAAAGAAAGGGTATTGTTCCTACAGATGTTCACCACGACACTGATTTGTTACCACCGGTTACGATTGTTGTCCCTTGTTGGAATGAGGAGAAAACTGTTGCAAAGACTGTTGAATCCTTACTATCACTCGATTATCCTAAGGATAAGCTGCATATCTTACTTGTTGACGATGGTAGTGAAGATACTACTTGGAATGAAATGCAAAAGTTTGCAGGTGTCCCGCAAATTGAGATGATTCGAAAAGAAAACGGTGGTAAACATACTGCTATGAATATTGGTATCCAAAACTCAAAAACACCTTTCATCGGTTGTCTGGACGCTGATGCTTTTACAGAACCAGATGCGCTCAAAAAGATAATGGTGCATTTTGATGACCCTACGGTTATGGCTGTTTCTCCTTCAATTCTTGCCTATAAACCAGATAATTTCATCCAAAAGGCTCAAAATGTCCAATATGATATGGCGGTGTTTATTAAAAAACTACTCGGTATGATAAATGGTATTCATGTTACCCCAGGACCGTTTTCATTTTACCGACGTGAGGTTTTTGAAAAGATTGGATTATATCGAAAAGCACACAATACTGAAGATATGGAAATCGCATATCGTATGCAAACTAACAAGATGAAGATTGCCCAGTGTCATGATGCTTTTGTATATACGGTTGTTCCTAAAACACTCAAGACACTGTTCAAGCAACAACTTCGTTGGATGTATGGATTTATCAATAACACAATTGATTATCGCAAGTATCTATTTAAAAAAGAATACGGTACATTTTCTATGTTTACCGTCCCCTGGGGAACACTAGGAGCTCTATCTGTTATTATCTTTTTTATTATTTCAAGTATCAGTATTATTTCTCGTGTCATAAAATATGCACAACAACTACTTGTTACTGATTTCTTTGTTCCGTCTTTGTCTTCTCGGCTTGTCATAGATCCATTTTTTATTGATACACGACCGTTGACTTTTATTACTATACTGCTTACTATTAGTGTCTTCGGTATGGTGTTGGCCGGTATGCGTATGCGGCAAAAACAACCACTTCCGAATATTTCTTTTGTTTATTTCTTGTTTATTTACAGTGTGGTCGGGCCATTCTGGTTTTTAAAAGCTTTATATAATACGCTCTTGTCTCGTGAGACGACATGGCGATAATCAATCATTATGATGCAATGGAAAAATTATATTTTATCACTATTTATTACACTTGCTATCTTTGGTACCGCGGTGCTTTTTTCTCGATATATCACTAATCAAAAGCTCTCAAGTCTTAAAGAGACGCAGGATTCTATCGCGCTTGATATTATGTCTTCAGAGACTCAGTTTTCGCTCCTCTCAGAACTTTCTTGTAGGGAAGTGGGACAGAATACGCTTTCTCAAGAACTTAACTCTATTGCAGAAAAAGTAGAATATAGTGAAAAGAACATTAACAATAAAGAAGAGGTTTTGCGTTTAAAGAAATATTACACATTGCTCCAAATAAAAGACTTTTTGCTTGTTCGGAAAATTACCGAACGTTGCAATAAGCCAATGACCTCAATTATTTATATTTATACAACAGCTGATAACTGTAGTGAGTGTACTCGTCAAGGATATGTCCTCACAACACTTCGTCAGAAATATCCAAATCTCCGTGTGTACTCATTTGATTACAATGTAGACGTTTCCGCACTCAAGGCTCTTGTTGGTCTTTATAAAATTGAAGATACAAAGCTTCCTGCTATCATTATAAATGATGAAAAGATATATACTGGATTTCAATCACTTGAAGATATTGAAAAACAGATTCCCGATGTAGTAAAAGCTGCAGAAGCAGAGGCTGAAGCAAAAGCAAAAGCAGAAAATGTTACCACAAATAAACCAGTCGATACTAAAAAAGTAACTAAATAATAGTACTATATGACAGCAAATCTATCTTTTATAAAAGGCGAGCGTGATCATGCTCGTATCGCGAACGAGACAGCGGTCCGTGATCGCGATGATGCTAAACGGGATCTAGAAGCAAAAAAACGAGATGCAGATCGTCTTAAGACAGAGTTCAGAGATCTTGATAGTAAAGAACGTGAATTGAGTACAAAAGAACGAGAGATTCAAACCCTCACACGTGATATTGAGAGACTTAAGGTAGATATACGTTCAATGGAAGGTAAAAAACGTGATTTCGAAAATGTGACTCGAGATATGCAAAAAATTGAATCAGATATTCGTTCTCTTGATATAAAGGTAAACGAAACTAAGAGGAAGTATGATGAATATGATAGAGAGTATT
The DNA here is from genome assembly GCA_964591665.1 of uncultured Candidatus Saccharibacteria bacterium. Classification (GTDB taxonomy): domain Bacteria; phylum Patescibacteriota; class Minisyncoccia; order Phycocordibacterales; family UBA9973; genus CAZQCV01. The sequence goes on along the minus strand of CAZQCV010000001.1, from coordinate 28,347 downwards.
CCCAAGCTGAACGTGAAGAACAGCAAGCAAAATTGAAAAAACCAGGCGCAGGTGGTAACAGTTATGGTGGCTGGTAAGATACGACATTCTCAGCAATAAAAAAGACATCCAAGTTTAGGATGTCTTTTTTATTCGGGAGCCGCTTCTCGGACTTGAACCGAGGACCTTCGCTTTACAAAAGCGTTGCTCTACCAACTGAGCTAAAGCGGCATTTGAGTACTCTTACTCTTCTTTTTTTACGATGTCTACTCCTTGAAGTAATTTACGTTTTTGGCGTGAAAGTGTTCGAGCTTTCTCAGCAGAAGCCTTTACTCCGTGTAACTTATCGTATGTACGGTACACTATAGCACGAAGTTGTTTTTCGATCAACCGTATTGTCCACATGAGTATTCCTGTTGTATATAAGACGACAACATGCCAAGTATGTTCAAGAGTTTGTCGAATTGTGTAACTGGTACGAGCAGTGTTTATATGAGAAAGGGGATTCTCTTGTTGATGGTCAATCTCCCTATGATTTACGTTTCCTTTACGAATTGCCCATACTTGGTAGCCAAAGAGTCCACCAAGTATGCACAGTCCGGACACTATTATAATGATGAAAGTAAGTGTCATAAATGTTCTTCCTAAGCAATAGTATACAATGCGTATGTTTCAAGTTTCGCGTTTTGTGAACCCAAGAGCTTCTCGATAGTTATATCAGGGTTCTTGATGAATGGTTGTTCCATGAGGGTTTGCTCTTTAAAGTATGTTGCAAGTTTTCCTTCAAGCATCTTTGCTTTGATATCTTCTGGTTTATCTGACTTGTCGACTTCTTCTTTAAACATTTCTCGCGCTTTTTCAATCATATCTGCAGGAATGGCGTCTTTTGTAACGTATTCAGGTCGCATTGCTGCAATATGCATTGCAATGTCTTTTGCGGTTTCTGTCGTGCCGCCTGTAAGTTTAACCACAACGCCAACTTTACCATTGTGCACATAACTACCAAGTGTTGTGCCTTCGATGACTTCTACGCGACCGATTTTGATATTCTCACCAATCTTTTGAATTACTGGACTTATCATTTCTTCCGCTGCTGATTGCATAACGTCTACACCATCAGTAGCAGCTTTCTCCAAGAGTGCTGTTGCGAGGGTAGTAAAATCACTGTTTGCTGCTACGAAGTCTGTCTCACAGTTAAGTTCGAGTATGATTGCTTTGTCTGCAAGTGTTTTGACTACGATGATACCTTGGAGAGCCTCACGGTCACCTTTCTTTGCAGCGACTTCTGTAGATTTTTTCTTCATAATCATGATAGCCTTTTCCATATCGCCACCTGCTTCTTCAAGGGCTTTACGACACTGCATGATTGATACACCTGTTTGATCACGGAGCTGTTTAACTTGTTCTATTGTAATCATAAAAAGATTAATGAAATGAACTAATAAAAAAGGAACTAGTTATCTTCTTTGACGATTGTTGTGGTCACTGGTGCACGGTATGCACTTGCAAGTGATTGTAAGATAAATGAAACACTTGCTACAGAGCCATCATTTGCAACGATAGGATATTCAATAGTACTAATATCGTTATCGGTATTTGCAATAGCGATAACAGGAATACCTAGATGAACTGCCTCAGCTGCTGCGATGTATTCGCGTTTTGGGTCGACAATGACAAGAGCATCTGGAAGTTTTTTCATGCCAACAATCCCTGAGAAGAGGCGATGCATTTGAGCAATTTCTTCATCAATGAGGAGACGCTCTTTTTTTGTATATTTTTCAAGATCGCCATTTTCACGTTTTGTGCGGAGATCTTCGAGTTTTGCTACACGCTTTTTGATTTCAGGGAAGTTAGTAAGTACACCACCTGCCCAACGTTCTGCAATAAATGGCATGCCGATGATTTCTGCGTTGTGGCGAACTGCCTCTCGTGCTTCTGGTTTTACACCGACGAAAAGAACTGTCTTGCCTTTTGCGCCAAGTTCATTTAAAAATGCTTGTGCCTTTTCGAGACCTGTCGCTGTTTTCTCGATATCAATGATATCTACTTTGTTTTTTGTACCATAAATGTATTTTGCGGTACTTGGGTGACGGCGTGTTTTTGAGTAGCCGTAGTGTGAGCCTGCTTTGAAAAGCCCATCAATAAGAGTCAAATCTGACATAATTTTGTTTCTCTCACATACTTGAAAAGTATGTGTTAATTAATAAATGCTACAAAGTAGCGTACAATCCGTTTTTTAGCATTTCAGCCTTATTTACAAGGAGAAGCGGGTTTACCGAGAGTGCTTATGCAACTCGGGCTAAACAAAAAACTCCTCACGGAATGTATATGGATTCTACTATAAAATCATAAAAAATGCAATATGATCATTTGAGTGTTTTGACAGAATATAATTTTCTGTTATTGTTGAGAAAAATTACCGCACATGAAAAATTCATCAAAAATTCTCAGAACTGTTGCGTTAGCCGTAGCAGCAGTAATCTTTATTGTCGTTGCAATAAAAGAACAAGCAGATTGGCAACTATTTTTGTTGTATCAATTCTATTACACAAAGTATGTGTATGTCGTCCTCATACCGATTTCGTTAATTTGGTGTGTGTGTCAAAAAGCAAGCTGGTTTCCTGATTGGTTTCCCTATGAAGAAGGATTTATACGAATGTGTTTAATAAACGCAACGTTATCAATTCCGATATGTTTACTTGTTGAAGTTGAGTCAGCACATGTTTATTTAATTACGGCTTCCGCTGTGTATATTGTAACGTACCTTCTCATGTCACTCATAGAGTTTTTCTCATTTTTTCAAGCATACTATCAGTATGTTGATGAATAATCATTCATCGAAAAAACAGTATATAATCTTGCAAGTTGTAAAAACCGGCAAGATTTTTTTATTTGTAAAAAAAGCGTTTTTGGGCTATAGTGTCTTCATATGCGACAAAGTCAACTATTTACCAAAACCGAGCGAGAAGACCCAAAAGACGAGGTTTCAAAGAACGCCAAACTACTTATTCGTGGGGGTTATATCTACAAAGAAATGGCGGGTGTGTATGCGTATCTACCGTTGGGGTTACGTGTGTTGAATAAAGTAACGCAAATTATTCGTGAAGAAATGAATGCTATTGGTGGACAAGAATTAACGCTTACCGCATTGCAAGATAAATCACTTTGGGAAAAAACTGACCGTTGGGATGACGATAAAGTAGATGTTTGGTTCAAAACAGCGCTTACAAGCGGCAGTGAACTCGGTCTCGGTTTTACACACGAAGAACCACTTACGAATTTAGTAAAGTCATATGTTTCTTCCTATCGAGATCTTCCGTTTTCTGCGTATCAATTTCAAACAAAGTTTAGAAATGAGACTCGTGCAAAGTCTGGCATCATGCGTTGTCGTGAGTTTATCATGAAAGATTTATATTCTTTTTCAAAAGACCAAGAAGAGCATGATGCGTTTTATGAAAAAGCAAAACAAGCATATATCAATATCTTTGACCGAGTAGGTCTTGGGCATCTTACGTATGTCACATTTGCTTCAGGTGGAAGCTTTTCGAAATATTCTCATGAATTTCAGACGCTTACGGATGCGGGAGAAGACACTATCTATGTGCATGAAGAAAAAAAGATAGCTATTAACCAAGAAGTGTACACCGACGAAGTGCTCGCCAATCTTGGCGTTACTAAAGACGAACTTGTGCCAAAGACTGCCGTTGAAGTGGGGAATATCTTTACACTAGGTACCAAATTTTCTGATGCACTAGATCTTAAATATAAAGCAGAAAACGGCGACGATACTCCTGTGTTTATGGGTTCATATGGAATCGGTCCAGGACGTGTTATGGGTACCATCGTGGAAGTACTTTCAGATGATAAAGGTATTGTTTGGCCAGAGTCAGTTGCACCATTTGCGATACACGTACTTGCGCTTGGGGATAACGAAGCAGTAAAAACTCAAGCAGAAAAACTCTACAGTGATCTCGTTCTTGCTGGTATTGAAGTTCTGTTTGATGATCGTGTAGAGACCTCGAACGGCGCAAAGTTTGCAGATGCTGACCTACTTGGTATGCCAACACGTATTGTTGTGTCAGAACGAAGCCTTGCAGCTGGTGGTGTTGAAGTTAAAAAACGCACAGAGCCAGAAAGTCGCATTATGAGTATTTCTGAATGTATAGATTTCTTTACCAGTACTGATAAATAAATTTCCTGATATGTTTAACGCACTCTACAAATTATTCTCAAATGACATAGGTATCGATCTAGGTACCGCTAATACACTCGTATATCTGAAAGGGCATGGGATTATTATCAATGAACCTTCTGTGGTTGCGGTAAATCAGAAAACAGGGCAGATCGTTGCAGTTGGTGCAGATGCAAAACAAATGCTTGGACGCACACCTGGGCACATTAAAGCAGTTCGACCGATTGTAGATGGTGTTATTTCTGATTACGAAGTAACTGAAGAAATGTTGGCATATCTTATAAATAAAACTGAAAAAATTTCTAAAAAACTATTTCGACCACGTGTGGTTGTTGGCGTGCCGTCTGGTATTACAAACGTTGAGACTCGTGCGGTATATGATGCTGCAAAGTCTGCAGGTGCTCGAGAAGTGTATATTATCGAAGAGCCAATGGCCGCTGCAATCGGTATTCACTTACCCGTTAAAGACCCAGTTGGCTCTATGATTGTAGACATCGGTGGTGGTACAACTGATATCGCGATAACATCACTTGGTGGTGTGGTTCGATCAAAAAATATTAAAATTGCAGGTGATAAGTTCAATACTGATATCATTAACTATCTTAAGGACGAATTTAAATTACTTATTGGAGAAAAAACTGCTGAAAGTGTAAAACTTGCTGTTGCAAATGTTTTGCCAGGCAACTTTATGGAAGCACAGGTGCGAGGACGCGATTTAGTCACCGGGTTGCCACGAGAAGTAATCGTGACTGATGGAGATATTCGCGAAGCTCTTATACCTTCTGTGCTTGTTCTTGTTGATGGAGTAAAGGAAGTCTTAGAAACTACACCTCCAGAAATTGTGGGTGATGTTATGCATCGAGGTATTGTACTATCTGGCGGAGGTGCTTTGCTTCGTGGACTTGATACGTTACTTGAAACAATGCTTAAAATCCCTGTATTTGTTGCAGAAGATCCACTTACTGCTGTCGCACGTGGCGCAGGAATAGTGCTCGATGATATTACATATTACCAAGAAGTACTTGTTCCCGAGGACTATGACATCGTACCAAGATAGAGAAAAACAAAAAAAGATACGGCAATTGATTGTCTATGTGGTAGGATGTTTCCTCGTTGTTGCTATTGTTATATGTTTCAGAAATCCGTTGGGAGAAGTATTTTCATATGGTATTCGTGGTATTTCATCAGGTATTTCATATATTCCGAATCCCTTTTCTGGTTTTTTTTCGTATGTTCGTTCAAAGCAATCACTTGAATTAAATAATACAGCACTCAAGAAAGAGAACGCAGTATTACGTATGCAATTAGACGCCTATAAGTTAGTGCTCGATGAGAATACCCGCATAAAAATGTCACTTGGGCAATTAGATATAACAAGAAATATCCTCGGTATTGTTCTTAGTAAACCCTCACAGACACCATATGACACTATTTTGATAAATGTAGGAAAAGAATCTGGTGTATTGGTAGATAGTCTTGTGTATGCGGAAGGAAATATCCCTGTTGGTACTATAAGCCGAGTGTTCAATACTTCGAGTATCGTTACACTCTTTTCGACGCCTGGACAAAAAACAGTGGTACGACTTGAAGAAGGTGGTGGCGATTTTGAATTGGTTGGTCGTGGTGGTGGAAATTTTGAATTAGAACTTCCTCGTGATGCATTGATTACACAAGGAACCCATGTGTATCTTCCGGGTATGATAAATTTTTATGTTGCGACGGTTGGTCCTGTAATTTCTGATCCACGAGATCCATATAAAAAAGTATTACTGACTAGTCCTGTAAACATGAATCAGCTTACAGAAGTATTTATTCGTAAAACAGAATAACTATGTCTTTTTCTTTTTCTATTGAAAAAAATACAGCAACTGGTGCTCGTGTGGGTATCATTACCACATCTCACGGGACGATTAAAACACCTGCGTTTGTGACCGTGGGTACAAAAGGTACGGTCAAAGGCCTAACTCCTGAAATGCTTGCAAGTATTAATTCTCAGGTGGTACTCGCAAATACATATCATTTGTTTTTGCAACCAGGGATAGACATCGTAAAAGCGCATGGTGGGTTTGGCCCGATGATGGGTTGGCATGGTCCGACCATGACTGATTCAGGGGGGTTCCAGGTCTTTTCTTTGGGTGCTGCATATGGAAAAGGTATCTCAAAAGTCTTAGAAATTACGGATCCAAGTTTACTTATTCCAGAGCGATCGCTCGATGGTGTTGAGCCACTTGCAAAAATAGGTAATGATGGTGTGTCATTTAAATCACACATTGATGGATCACTGCATTATCTTACTCCTGAGCGATCAATGGAAATTCAACATGCACTTGGCGCTGACATTATATTTGCATTTGATGAATGTACTGCTCCTACAGAATCATATGAATACCAGCGAGATTCACTTGATAGAACACATGCTTGGGCGAAACGAAGTTTGGAATATCATAAGAGTAAAGAAATAAGTAAAACACAAGCACTCTTTGGGATCGTCCAAGGTGGAAGATATGAAGACCTAAGAAAAAAAAGTGCAGAAATAATTGGCAGCATGGATTTTGATGGATTTGGTATTGGTGGATCATTTGCAAAAGAAGATATGGCAACAGCTGTGAAATGGGTAAATGAAATTCTTCCGAAAGAAAAACCTCGACATTTGCTCGGCATTGGAGATCCGCGAGATTTGTTTATGGCAGTAGAATATGGCTGTGATCTTTTTGACTGCGTGGCACCGACACGACAAGGTCGCACGGGATCACTCTATACACCAACAGGACGTATTAATCTCATGAACAGTGAATATCAAACAGATTACGGTCCAATTCAAGAAGGGTGTCTTTGTTATACCTGTAAAAATTATACACGTTCATATCTCGCGCACTTATTCCGTGCAAAGGAAATGTTAGCAGGTACACTTGCAAGTGTACACAATTTGTACTTTATAAATCACCTTGTTGCGCAGATGAGGCAGACACTCATAGATGGTACGTTTACTGAATTTAGAGATGCGTTTTTGGCACAGTATAAGTAAGCACGGAGACTTGTTGACGAGTATGCTATACTTCTAGATATGGAAATAGAAAAAGGTTTTTATTATCATTACAAACATGATCCAGCCAAGGAAATCAATGATTATGCCTATGAAATTATGGGTATTGGTCATCATACAGAAATAGATGGACTCGATGAGTCTGCTATGGTTATGTATCGTCCTATATATGAATCTTCTGTATATAAAGCAGGGAAACATTGGGATTTACGTCCGTATGACTCATTCATGGAGCCTGTCACAAAAGACGAAAAGACATTTCCTCGTTTTCAAAAAATTACTGACACTGAAATCATCAAAAAACTTGAAGAAATACGAAGTACTATGTATTAATTTAATATGCCAAAAAAATCTCCATTTAAAATAAAAAGTGAGTATAAACCCGCAGGTGATCAACCCGAGGCTATTTCATCTTTGCTCTCTGGTCTAAAGAAAGGATATGATAAGCAAACACTTCTCGGTGCGACTGGGACGGGAAAAACATTTACGATGGCAAATGTCATCCAGGAATGGGGAAAGCCAACGCTCGTAATCGCTCACAACAAAACACTCGCGGCACAACTTGCTCAAGAGTTCCGTGAGTTTTTTCCAGATGCCGCAGTGCATTACTTCGTCTCATACTATGACTACTATCAGCCAGAAGCATATCTGCCAACAACAGATACGTTTATTGAAAAAGATGCACAGATCAACAAAGAAATTGATCGTCTTCGCCATGCAACTACACAAGCACTCCTTACTCGCGATGATGTGATCATTGTCGCGTCCGTGTCGTGTATCTATGGTTTGGGTAGCCCTGAAGAGTATCAGAAAACAAATATAAAACTTTCAGTTGGGGATACCGCGAATCGTCTTGAACTCATGCAGCGACTTATTACGGTGCAGTTTGAACGAACCAATGCTGATCTGACTCCAGGAACATTTCGAGCACTTGGAAGTAAAATAGAAATTATGCCTGTTTCTGAAACCTTTATGTATCAGGTTGTTATTTCTGGAACAAAGATCAGCGCGATACTCAAGATCGATCCTATTACCTCAAAAATTCTTAAAGAAGAAAAAGATATTTTTATATTTCCAGCAAAACACTTTATTACTGCAGATGATAAAAAAGAAGCTGCACTCAAAGCAATAAAACTTGAACTTGCTGCACAACTTAAAAAATTTGAAAAAGAAGGAAAATTGCTCGAAGCGGAACGTATCAAACGCCGGACAAATTATGATCTCGCCATGATACGTGAAATGGGATATTGTTCAGGTATTGAAAACTATTCTCGACACCTCTCTGGTAAAAAAGCAGGAGAACCGCCTGAAACATTGCTTTCATATTTTCCACATGGAAAAGATGGAACTCCTGAGTTTCTTACGCTTATCGATGAATCGCATGTAACACTTCCACAGTTACACGGTATGTATGCAGGTGATGCATCTCGAAAGAAAACACTTGTAGAGTTTGGATTTCGTTTGCCAAGCGCGCAAGATAACCGGCCTCTTAAATATCCTGAGTTTGAAGACAGAATAGGTCAGATTATTTATGTTTCTGCAACACCGAGCGCTGTTGAGAAAGAATCAAGTAAACAAATTGTAGAGCAGATCATTCGCCCAACGGGCCTTGTCGATCCAGAGATTATTTTGAAGCCAATCGTGCCAAAAGGTACTTATACTGGACAAGTGCAAGATTTTATTGATCAAGCTGAAAAGACAATTCGTGGTGGTGGTCGTGTTCTCGCTACTACACTCACAAAAAAAATGGCAGAAGATCTTTCTTCGTATCTAAAAGAAAGAAATATGAAATCTGAATATTTACACAGTGACATAAAAACTATCGATCGTATCAGGATTCTTACTAGTTTTAGAAAAGGAGAATTTGATTGTCTCGTTGGTGTAAACCTGCTTCGAGAGGGGCTTGATCTTCCTGAGGTTGAGCTTATTGGTGTACTTGATGCCGATAAAGAAGGATTTCTCCGATCTGAAACCTCACTTATCCAGACTATTGGTCGTGCCGCTCGTAACGTCAAAGGTCATGTAATCCTGTATGCAGATACACTCACTGGTTCTATGGAACGTGCAATAAATGAGACGAATCGACGCCGTGCGGTACAACTTGCATATAATAAAAAACATGGAATTACTCCGAAGACTATTCTTAAAAAGATTCATGATATCACCGAAGAGCTTGAAAATGAACATGAGAAATCCGTTCGAGCGAACCTTTTGCTTGATGAAGCGGTATTTAAGGGTGATCCAAAGAAACTCATACGGCTCAAAGAAGAGGAAATGGAAGAATCAGTGAAAGTTCTCGATTTCGAAACAGCGGCAATTCTTCGTGATGAAATAAAAGCACTCAAAGCCAAGTTAGACCAGAAAAAGAAATAGTGATATACTGGATCTATTACACATCTAACTCAGCACACTTTTTATGATAAAAAAACAATCTATCTTTAATCTTATTTTGTTCGTTGTTATCCTCTTAGCTATTCTTGCGGTGCTTGGATACTGGCGAGTACAGAGAGATGCTGCAGTGTTACCAGTTTCAAATCTTGAAACCGAGGATCTTGTCCTTGGTAATTCATATGAGACTAAAGCTATTTCCGAAAGTACTGATTACGTTACGGTAAATGTAAAATATCCATATTTCCCTCAGGCTTCGAAAGAGTTTAACGACCAAGTCGAAACTGTATTGAAAAAAGCTATTGACGAGCAAAAACAATCATCAGAAGACAACTGGAAAGCACGATATGATACACGAGCACCAGGTGATGATATAAAAGCTAAACCCGAAACAGATGAAGATAAGTGGCCGTTTATGGCTGACTTTACCGTTGCACAAAGTAACGCTAACTATATAAGTTTTGTGGAAGAGTATAGTGGTTTTTCAGGTGGTGCACATGGGTATGCAAATAAAGTCTCATTTGCCTATGATGTAAAAAATAATAAGATTATGACACTGAAAGATCTATTTCCGAACGATCCAAATTACTTGAAAACAGTCTCAGATGCCTCACGCGCAGATCTTAAAAAGCAGTACGTAGTTATGAATGATGGAGAAGATACTAGTTCACTTGTATCCATGATTGAAGACGGTACAGAGCCTAAAGAAGAAAATTTTAGTGTGTTCACCTTTACACCGACAACGATTACTCTGTACTTCGGTCAATACCAAGTAGGTCCATATGTACTCGGTATGCCAGAAGTTCAGTTGACAAGATAAATATAATGCATAAAAGATACCCTCACTCAGAGGGTGTTTTTTATTGCAAAATATGGTAAAATGGCGCGTATGAAAAAACATGAAATGGCTGAAACAATCGTTGTAAAAGGTGCGCGAACGCACAACCTCAAGAACATTTCTGTTGAAATGCCTCGAAATAAAATGATCGTTGTTACTGGTATGTCAGGCTCTGGTAAGAGTTCTCTTGCGTTTGATACTATCTTCGCAGAAGGTCAGCGTCGCTACGTGGAGTCGCTCTCTGCATACGCGCGACAGTTTTTGAATCAAATGCCGAAACCTGATGTAGATGAGATCACGGGTCTTTCTCCAGCTATTTCTATTGATCAAAAATCTCGCTCAAACAACCCACGTTCAACGGTTGCAACTATTACAGAAATTTATGACTACCTTCGTGTCATGTATGCTCGTGTTGGTAAGCCAGTTTGTCCAGAGTGTGGTGCAGAAATTAAAAAACTTTCTACTGAAGAAATTGTAGCTTTTGTTATCTCAAAAGTTGATCAATTGCTTAAAGAAGGTTCAGGTAAAAAATCAGTGATGGGTGTAACCTGGCAGGAAACACCGGTTTCAGTATTTGCTCCGATCATTCGTGGAAGAAAAGGTGAACACTATCAACTACTCTATGATTTACTTGCAAAAGGTTTTTCTGATATACGACTCGATGGTGTGATGCACAGTCTCCGTGAACAAGTCATGCTTTCAAAAACAAAACCACACAACATCGACGTGCTTGTGGATGGCTTTACTATTCAAGAATTTAAAAGTGACAAAGTCAGTAGCCGTCAACGCCTCTCAGAAGCAGTAGAGAGAGCGCTTGTAGAATCAGAAGGACTTGTCGTTGTTTCATTCGGTGAAGGTCAAACAGCAGAGACCGAGTTTCTTCTTTCTGCAAAGTTTGCGTGTCCGAACGACGGGTATTCGTTTCCTGAAATAGAACCACGACTATTTTCATTTAATTCACCCTATGGTGCATGTCCTTCTTGTAACGGTCTTGGTACCAAGTATTTCGGTGGAGACGAAAAGTGTCCAGAGTGTAATGGAGCACGACTTCGCACAGAGGCACTCCATGTTTTCCTTGGTTCTGGAAAGGGTAGAAAAAATATTGTTGATTTTACCTCACTTTCTATTCAAGATGCATATGACTTCATGTATGGGCTTGTATTGTCTCCTAAAGATAAAGATGTTTCGGTGCCTGTAGTCCGTGAAATTGAGGCTAGACTGCAGTTTATGCTCAATGTAGGACTTGAGTATCTTTCACTTGATCGCCGCGCAAATACGCTCTCGGGTGGCGAGAGTCAGCGTATTCGACTTGCATCACAACTAGGTTCTCGACTTGTGGGGGCATTGTATGTACTCGATGAACCAACTATCGGACTTCACCAGCGTGATAATGAAAAATTGATTGAAACACTGTTAAATCTCCGTGATCTTGGAAATACTATTCTTGTTGTTGAACATGATGAAGATACGATTTACTCAGCAGACTATATCGTTGATATTGGTCCAAAAGCTGGTGTACATGGCGGGGAAGTTGTTGCCTCTGGATGGCTTGAAGATCTTCTTGCCGCAAAAAAGAATCACACAGGTTCTCGAACTCTTGCATACCTTCGGGGGGAAGAAAAAGTTCGCATTCCAGAAGAACGTCGAACAAAAGATAAAGGTAGTATCAAAATCACCAACGGTTCAGTGTTTAATATAAAAAATATGAATGTTGAAGTTCCACTCGGACGCCTTATCTGTATCACAGGTGTATCTGGAAGTGGTAAGAGTTCTTTTATGTATGAAATCCTGCATAAGAATTTGCAAGTTCGTTTAGATCGTAAATATCGTTCAAATGAACGTTTTAACTGTGCGGCATTTACTGGTACAGAACATATTTCACGAGCAATTCTGATTGATCAATCACCGATTGGTCGTACACCACGATCAAACGTTGCTACCTATACAGGCGCGTTTACATTTATTCGTGATATTTTTGCATCGACAACAGATGCCCGTGTCAAAGGTTGGAAATCTAATCGCTTTTCATTTAACGTAAAAGGTGGTCGTTGCGAAGCATGTGAAGGTAACGGTGAGATCGCTGTTGAAATGCACTTCTTGCCAACGGTATATGTGACATGTGATGTGTGCCGTGGAAAACGTTTCGACAAAGAAACACTCACGGTTGAATATAAAAAGAAAAATATTTATGACGTGCTTCAGATGACGGTAGAAGAAGCGTTGACGTTCTTCGACGACATCCCAGCAATTCATGACAGACTTAAAACACTGGATGAAGTAGGTCTTGGGTATCTCGCGCTCGGTCAAAGTGCAACTACACTCTCAGGTGGTGAAGCACAGCGTGTAAAAATCTCTTCAGAACTCTATCGACCGCATGTAGAAAAAACTATGTACTTACTTGATGAACCTACCGTTGGACTTCATTATGACGATGTGGCTCGTCTCATACAAGTGTTAGACTTGCTTGTTTCAAAAGGGAACACGGTGGTTGTTATTGAACACAACATGGATCTTATAAAATGCGCAGACTACTTGATTGATATCGGCCCAGAAGGTGGTGTTGGTGGTGGGCAGCTGGTTGCAAAGGGAACTCCAGAAGAAGTAGCTAGCAATAAAAACTCATATACAGGAAAATATTTAAAGAAAGTGTTAAAGAAAGATAAATAAAAAAGGCATTGCGTGAGCAATACCTAGTATATGTTTTTCTTTTCTATCTGAGAAAAGTATTATGAATATGGTCCCAACCATGTACTCTGTTTGGAATACCCGGCACAGATTCATGTAAATTTGTCGGATCGAAAAGGTAGCAGTCGAGGACGCTCATCAGTTTTTTGATTTCGTGTACGGAGTCATCAATAAAGCCAGTTTTCTTTCCAGAAACACTTTCAATGAATTTTCTCTTTGACATGATTTCATTAAACCGTCCGTTTCCTATGTGTTCCCATACACAGTGTATATGAGTGATGCAACCTGGAACATGTTTGTTAAGGAGATAACGAATAACTTCATAACCAGCTTTTTGTCTTGCAGTTACTACTACTAATCGATATTTTTTAGAAAGTTGTTTAACAGCTTCAGGCATGCCCTCCATAGGAAGAACATTTTTGTGTATTTCTAAAGATGCGTGAAAATTAATTCCAACATCCATATATGTTTCACCCCAGCTTAAGTTATAGTCTTTATTGTATCTCTTTATTACACTATCTAAAGTATCGTTTTGACCAATGTGATCATGAATAGTTGAATTGATTCCATGGCGTTTATTAATATAATCAACCATGTGTTGCAATGTGGCAAACATCATTTCATCTAAATCCAAAAATAAATATGGTTTCGGTTTCATCTTCTCAGTTTTTATTTAAAAATATCTCGAATGAATTTGATTATTTCCTCAGATTCTCCATTTACTGCATACTCTATTATTGTGCATATAACTGCAATGATAATACCTAAAATAAGACTGCAAAAGTAAAGGAATACTACCCAAGTTGCAATCCACGCTACCTCATCTGCAGAGTATCCATTTATTTTAGGAATTATTTTAAAGTAAAAAAATAGGATGGATAAAATTGCTGCAAACCAAAACCACCAGGTTTTATGAGCTCGTTTTAGGTCAATATTGTCAGGATTAATTAATCTGATTTTCATATCGTCGTTATTTTATTGTTTTGCAAAATTGCATTTTCAAATTTTATATAATATACTATCAAATACATGACTAGTCAAGGACTAACAAAACTAAAACTTCCAGATCAACCCGGCGTATATTTCTTTATGAAAGGTCGGGAGATTTTGTATATCGGTAAAGCAACGTCACTTCGTTCTCGCGTACGGAGTTATTTCGCTACTGATCTTATCCATACACGTGGTTCACATATTGTTGATATGGTGTTCAAGGCAACCACTGTAAAATATGAAGTTACTGACTCAGTACTTGAAGCACTTATGCTCGAAGCAAATGTCATAAAAAAACATCAGCCGAAGTACAATACCAAAGAAAAAGATGATAAGAGCTTCAACTATGTCGTTATTACTGATGAAATCATTCCAAAGGTGCTTCTTATTCGAGGCAGAGAAGTTGACATTAAAATGAAGACAAAAACCATGGCAATACGGTCACTTTTTGGTCCGTATCCAAGTGGCGGTGCGATTCGTGATGGACTGAAGATTATTCGCCGTATTTTCCCATTTGTAGATCAGAACTCTATCAAAAAAGATAACTATGAGTTTTATAAACAACTTGGACTCACACCTGACACACAAAATATTGAAGCAATAAAACTATATAAAGAACGAATTAGGCACATCGAACTCTTTTTCGCAGGTAAGAAAAAGAAGATATTGGAAACACTCAAAAAAGAAATGATGAAAGCTGCCAAAGCACAAGCGTTTGAAAAAGCAGGTGAGTACAAACGACAGATCTTTGCTCTTGAACATATCAATGATGTTTCCCTTATCAAGAACGAACTTCTTACAAATCCAAGCATGTCACGAGTTCGTATCGAAGCTTACGATGTAGCGCATATGAGTGGCAAAAATATGGTTGGCGTTATGACGGTCGTGATTGATGGTGAAGCTGCGCCTCGTGAATATAAGAAATTCATCATAAAGACACAGTCAGGTAGTAACGACACTGGTGCGCTTGAAGAGATCCTCTCACGTCGTTTACGGCACACAGAATGGGGAATTCCGGATATTATCGTTACTGACGGTGGTGTAGCGCAGAAACGTGTAGGAGAACAAGTAAGTGCTCGGTACCAATGGAACGTGCCAGTAGTATCAGTGGTAAAAGATGATAGTCATAAAGCACGAGAAATACTTGGTGAACAGTTGCTCGTAAACAAACACAAACGCGCTATTCTTCTCGCAAACGTTGAAGCACACCGTTTCGCTATTGCGTTTCATAAAGAAAAACGAGCAAAGAATTTTCTAAAATAATTCCTCCGTGATATACTAACCGTATATGATTCGAGTTGGTGTTATACGTGGAGGTATCAGTAGTGAATATCCTGTTTCACTTGAGACAGGTAAGAGTGTTTTGTCTGTACTCCATGATCATTTTAAAGATACGTATACACCCGTAGATGTTCTCATCACCAAAGATGGCACTTGGCATCATGCAGGACGTGAGATACAACCTGAACAACTGGTGGACAAAATAGATGTTGCGTTCATTGCACTTCATGGAGAGTTTGGTGAAGATGGTCAGATACAGCAAATACTTGAAGCAATAGGTATTCCATACACTGGTTCAAATCCTGAAGCTTCTAAACGTGCACTCGATAAGTGGACAACAAAAGAGTATGCTCGTGAACTTGATATCCTTGTATCAAAAGATATTCACCTTGATCAATATACAGAAAGCACTGCAGTTCCATTTGCTAATTATGTCACCGCTATGACTCGTGAGACCATGATGAAACTTTCTCCTCCATGGGTGGTTAAACCAGTCACTAGTGGTTCATCGATCGGTGTCTCTATTGTTAAGACTGCAACCGATCTCCAAGACGTGCTTATGAAACTCCTCGGTGAGAGTGTTGTGCTCGTAGAAGAATATGTTGGAGGACGAGAAGCAACTGTTGCGGTTACAGATAACCTTCGTGGACAAGATGTCTACGCGTTTCTTCCTATTGAAATTCGCACGAAGTCTACGTTTTTTGATTTTGATGCAAAGTACAGTGGTGAAGCAGAAGAGATTTCTCCTGGTAATTTCAGTCAAGCAGAAAAACAAGTGCTTATGGACTATGCAAAACGTATCCACAAAGGTCTTGGATTGCGTCACTATTCACGCTCTGATTTCATCGTAGGGAAAAACGGTAAGATCTATTTCCTTGAGGTAAACAACCTTCCAGGGCTTACCAAAGAGTCTTTGGTGCCAAAGTCCTTACCTCCAGTAGGCGTAACACTCCCAGAGTTTATACACCACTTGATTGGTCTTGCACTGAAATAAAAAATAGTATAGTATATTCCTTGTACGGGCCCTTAGCTCATCTGGTAGAGCACATCATTTGCAATGATGGGGTGGCAGGTTCGAGTCCTGTAGGGTCCACCATAGCAGACTTAGACGCCGAAAAGGCGTCTTTTGCTTTGAAAAATAAGCACATTTCGGTGGTTCCAAAAGTATTATTTTTATACACGATACCTGAGGGGAATTGGAACCATTGTAGTTTAATTTTTACATCAAGATTTGCTTCTTTCCATATTTTACTTGGGTTTTTTAGATATTCTTCTACGAATAATAATGCTTCATCATAATCTGTTTCAGTATTAGGCATACTCATGAGCAAAGTATTTGCATCTAGTAACTGTTTTTCTATCATTGCTGATTGTTGTTGTAGAACGGTGTCCGAAATGATACCATCAAAGTTTTTCTTAATGATATTTGATTGTCTTTCTTTGAGTTCAATTATTTGTTTCTTAAGTTTTTCTTCTTCTTTGCGTTGAGTCATTGTTGCTCTTGTTAGGTTTTCTCTTACTAATTCTTTCAGTCGACTTAATCTTTTCTGATCAAAAGCAAACTGATCAACATATTGCATGTATGCTTTTTCAAACTTATCTCTGTTGTGACTTGATTTGTTATCTCCAAAACGGTAGTAAGGATATTTTTTAAGTCTACCACCTCTAGACCAACTACCTGTAAGTAATTTACCATTCTCATCTGTAATTAATCTTTTAAGAGGGAAATCAGGGTTGTCAGTAAGATATTGAGAATGTTTCCGTCCTTTACCCTTTAATACACGTTGTACTTGGTCGTATAGTTCATCTGAGATGATCGGTTCAAATAAACCCATATGCTCTTCTCCAAACTTAATGATTCGTCCAGTATATAACTTATTGGTAAGTACACTATAGAAATAACTTTTTGAAAGTGGCTGCCCTTTTTTATTTAATAGACCTTCTGCGGTCATAAGGTGTCTTACTTCTTCTGTTGAATGAATATTAGAAGCTATGAGTTCAAAAGTTTTACGCATCAAAGAACCCATAAATTCATTCATAGCTATGGTAGATTTACCGTTCACTTTTACGTTGTCATAGCCTATAGGAGCCATCCATACATAACGACCTTCTCGTACAGCCTCCATCATTCCTGCAGCACAGCGTTCAGAACGTACATCGTTATCGAACTGTGCTATGTTGGCCATCGTATTCTCCATAAAACGCCCCACAGGACTGTTTTCGAAGTGTTCAGAGGTAGATTTGATTTCTACACCATAACGCTTCAGGAAAAGCCTAATTTGACTGTAATCGTCGGTATTACGGGAAAGACGATCTACTTTGTATATGATAATAGCTTTTATGCCATTCTTTTTATCAGCACAGTAAGTCAACAGCTTTTGAAGTTCGGTGCGATCAGCAGTCTTAGCACTTTCACCTTGTTCTAAGAAGACTTTAGCTATCTCATAGTCATTTTTAGCGCAGTATTCTCTACATGTCTTTTCCTGTGTACTAAGACTATTACCTTCATCAACCTGCTCTTTAGTAGACACTCGGCAGTAAAGTACTGCTTTCTTATTATTGTTTGTGATCATTTTCTTTTTTATCAAGGAATGCTTTTACTAAAATACCTGCAAAGTAATCGAGTGCAATTTCTTCCGAGACTTGATTAGAATTAATACCCAAAGAGGGACAACGAAACGACTTTGTATTGCTACATACCAAATCACGTTGCCCCTCTTCAGGTACAAAGACAGCATCGTTTATTAATTTGGCATGTAGCTTATCCATTGTAATCAATAGTTATAGATTTGACCAGAGCATCTTTCTTCTCTCTAAATTGCTTCATTGGATTTATAGGCTCTCCTGTTCTTTCTATGTTAATATCTCCCTTATTATTTGTATCCTTACTATGTGTATCCTTATTAGGCATACGGTGCCTATGGGTTTTGCCTCCACGTGCTGACGGTTTATGTTTTCCTGTGCCGTCGGCATAGAACAACAAAGGATCCAACCAATGTGATTTATCCAATAATTTATACACATTATTTTTATATGAACCGTCCTCTTTCTTTCCTTGGGAAGTAACCTGGATTAAATTTAGCTCTTTTAATTGCTTTATTGCGTCATAAACTTTTCTTTCTGAGATACCAAGTTTCTGAGCCATCGTTTCTTTCGATGGAAAACAAGTTCCTGTAGCATAGTTAAAGTGTCTGCAAAGTGACATGTATACTCCTGTTGCATAAATACCAAGATAACGTGCATATTTATCCAGCACTAGGTCGTTCATGAAAAACTTTCCTGTTCTTTCTTTTGTGTCTCTGAATTTCTCCATATACTCTATTCAAGCATATTTTTTTTCTAGCAAATATTAGCCTTTTATTAACTTGTAAAAGAAAAAAAGCGATATTTTAATTGCTTTTTTAGAGGATATTAACGTTAACTACAAATTAACTTACAAAAAATCATAGTCTTCTGTGTTGAGCATATATCCATCATTATTTAGAATGACGTTATGTTTTAAGCCTAGTTTCTTCTTTATGGTTTCATTGATATTCTTGATTGCTGTACTTACTATAATCATCTGGTTAATGTGTCTTTTTTTGCCTACATTTTGAGAAAGATCCCTTGATAATATCGAAATACCTTTCTTTTGTATGATTTTACTTAAATATTCAAGCCGGTCAGAACCATTTGCAGGTTTATAAAATTTACTTGGATCTGACGCTAAAGCTATACCTCTAAGTTTAGAAAAAGTTAAAGGTATTTTAATTACCATACCATGCAATCTATCAATGAGTTTATGATGAAATACATTTAACAAATTCAGGTCCGTTTCTTTTTCAAGCTCATTAGTCTTTTGGTTATTTCTTTCTGCAATTGAACGTACATCTTTCTCTGTTAATTTTATACCTTTCCCTTTTTTCTTTTCATCAAGCGTCTCTTGTATATAAGATTGAATATAGTCAATCTCCTTTAAAATAAGTGAGTAATTATCCGTTAGTACTGAAGTTGCAAAAAGATAGCTTAAAAGGTTTTTATTTAAGAAATGTCCCTCTTGAAGTAGAAGGCCTTTAGCAGTAGTTGTTGTTAAGGGATTTTGTAATATAAAAGTAAAATACTCTACATACGCAATATGTTGATTGCCACGAAATTGGGCCTTTTCTATTGTCTCAAACCGTCTTTTGAGTCCGTCGACAAGCTTCTCATTCATAACTATATTTTACCTTTTTATTTGGAAGCTTTCCAGTGCAACAATAAATAAAGTAAAAATACAAATAAAAAACTGCCTATCATTTAAGATAGACAGGTTTAGTTATTTAATGTAAAAGTGTTGTAATTATTTTCTACCTAAAAATTTAGGCCAATTTATCCAACCTTCGTTTTTGTAGAAGCTATCTGGATTGCACGGAAGTTTTTCATCCTCTTTATATCGTAATCTGTAATCATCAGAGCTTTTAATCCTGAGTTTTCTAGCTGCTTGTGCGGCTTCTTCACAGGTCTCATAATATTTACTAAGATATAGCAACCAATTTATCCAACCGTTATCTTTATAAATAAAGTGAGGATTACGAGGAAGTTTACGATCTTGCTTATACTTCTCGTTATAATCAATCCTATCCTTAATTTTAAGATTAGCTACTACCTCAACTGCTTCAGCATAAGTGTAGAATTTTCTCCTTTCACTAAGTGCATTGCACAACTCAGGCCAACCTATCCAACCCTTGTCTTTATAAAAGAGATATGGAGCAGAATGAAGTTTAGGATCTTCCTTGTAACGATACCTATAATCAGTTTGATCTTTAATCTGCAGTTTTCTTACAGCTTCGACAACTTCTTCATAGGTAGAATAAAATGTTCCTAGAAAATCATCCCATCCTAGCCAACCTTTATCTTTATAGAATAAACTAGGAGCACTAGGAAGCCCTGGATCTTCTTTATATCTAGCATAATATTCAATACCACTTTTGATTTTCAATTTCTCTGTAGCTTCCTTTGCCTCAATATAAGTAGAGTATCTACCCTTATTTATCGCAGCAACGGTTTTTAGAATATCAACTGTATAATCTGAGAAGTCAAAACTGAATCCTTCACCAGAGACATTTATTACATCTTTTTCAAGAGGTAATAGTTCTACTAGAGGTTTCTGAAGTTTTGCCATTTCTTCCACTCTTTTGGATAATTCCTGTACAGCTACTAAGCGTTGAATATTTGCAACAAAGTCTAAGACAATAGCTTTTTGTTTAAGTTTCGTTCTACGAAGTAGTCTTCCAAGTTGTTGATACCAGATATTTTTTGAGTTTGTTGCTCTGAGAAAAACTCCGAGCTCAACTTGTGGGATATCAATATCTTCATTTAACTGGTCAACAGAAATCAAGAACTGAAACTTTTTTGCCTTAAAATCTCTGATTGCATTACGGTTATGTGTTTTACCTTTTTTCGAATGCACGACATCAACACTTCTATTGTAATCTTTTAACATGGTTAACATGTATTCTGCATGTCTGATGTTTTCACAAAAAATAAGTGTTTGAAGTGGTGCTCGATTTTCAGGAAACGCATACTTGTGAATCTCGGCAAGGATTTCATTATCTAACTTCTCAACAAAAATTGATTCATTAAGCTGTTTAATAGTGATTCGTTTGCCTTTTTCTAAGACATCTTCACATATTGCTTTTAGGTTTTGGGTTGAAAGACCGCTCGATAGAACATGATATTCTATTTGTGCAATCCAACCTTTTACTAAAGCTTCTTCAAAAAGTATCTCATGGATAATCTTATCGAATATGTTAAGTATGTCTTTTCCGTCTTGTCGCTCAGGTACTGCAGTCATACCAATTTTAGGACAGGTAAAGTGTTGAATGACTTCTTTGTAGGTAACTGCTTCACCGTGGTGTGCTTCGTTGACAATGATAAAATCAAAATGAGTTGGATCAAACGTTTTGTACGCTTTTTCCTTATAGTGATTTAGTGATTGATACGAAGCAAATACGATATTAGCAGTACGCACATGGTCTTCTTTTCCATAGCCAAAGAAATTAGCACAGGAAATATCATTACCATTGAATATCTCTTCGAACTTTTTTCGGGCTTGTTCGAGCCCATCATTAGCATCGTAAACATATAAACCTCTTTTTTTATGAAGAAGGATACATGCACGAGCTATAAAGGCCGCTTCCACCGTCTTACCGGTTCCAGTTGGCTGTACTATCAATCCGTTTTCTCCTTTAAGAATAGTATCTAAGGCTTTCTTTACGATTGGTTTTTGGTAATCATAAAGTTGAAAGGGGACTGGCTTAATCTGTGAATTAAGAGTTTCTGTATACATATAATTTTATTTTCTTTTGTAAATTGTTGGTTTGCTATATTATATACTATAATTGCCTTTTTGTCAAGTTAGAAAGTGTCTATTTTAAGCTTAAAAAGCTTTCTTTTTAAAGGTAATTTTTATATAATATCCTTACAACCAAATAAGTAGTAGCCTAAACCTTTAGTAATAGAGGCATGGTGAAAAATCCAGTGACGTGTAAAGAACCCATCATCATAGGGGGCTTCCGTCACTGGTCGTACATCGAAAGGTGTATGGGTAGCGAAAGCTATCATCCCTTATGTGGTGGGCTTTTTGCATTTTACTAATTAAAACCAGTGACTTATTATGAAAAACAAAAAATATTTATTCTCATTAGTTGTCACGCTCTTAGTTTTTATTCCTCAGTTTGTTTTTGCTTCATGGTGGAATCCTTTTACATGGTTTCCAAATATGTTTTTTAGAAAAACTACACAAGTTCAAAGTAACCAAGAATCAACTAAAATCATTAATCAAAAAGAAATTATTTCAGAGGTTCCTGTTAAAGAATCTGCTGTGATAAAACCATCCAAGAATAAAACAAATTTGCCAATTCAAAATGCAGGTTTAGAGAAAAAAGAATCAGATGACGTAGCAAACTATCGTAACGAAGTAATTAATCTCTTCACGAAACAAATCATAAGTTATAATACTCAGCAATCGTTGGAAGGTCTTTTCATTGATTCTACGGAACGGCAAATCTTAGATCTTGAGGATAATATCAATCTCTCAGAGGGTTTTAAAAAAGGAGACCCAAATTCTATTTATTTAATGGATTATATTACTAAAATAGACCAGCAACAAATAGATTTTTACAAAGATGAAATAAAGGCAAGAAAGTTTATTCAAGCTGAGCTATCTAGATTAAAAACTGAACAGGCATATTTTACTAATGACTTACATAAAATTAATAGTATTGAGCAACTAGAGATTCAAAAACAAAAAATACAGTCATACAAAGACCAACTGTCCAAATTAACTGCATTAAGTCAAGAATGGTCTGTTGCTTCAAGAAAAATGAAAACTACTAAAGATGGAATAATGGCTGGTTTATCAAGTCATTATAGTTCATCCAGTAAGTTACCAACAGTCACCCCTGTTGCAACACCGCCTTCTTCAATACCTTCTTTGTATTCTCTAGATTGTACAACTAGTAAAACGGTGGTTGGTGATTTAAGGACTCAATGTTACTAATTTTATAAGTGCTTTAGTATTTAGGAACGAGCTCATGAAACCTCTCAACATTGAACTCGAAAATAACGAAGACTCTTTCCACGATGCCATCCAACTTCTTCACAAAGAAGGATATAACAACATCAGCATAGATCTCAGCCTTTATGAACAATACAAAGATGATCCAGATCGAACATATGCTGAAAGCTATAATAATCCGACAGTAGAAGAGGGTATAGATTGTATTCTCGTACCTTGTAGTATTCCTATATGCTCCTTGATCCTATTACCACCTTTGTACAAGGCTTAGATACGCTTAGAAAGACAGGATTACCACTTATCTTCCTTATACGCTGGTATACACCAACACGCTATAAATATGGATATTCTACCTTATCTACCACCTTTCCTAAGACCATTCCTAGGCTTGTACAAGAGGTTTTACGAGATGGAAGGGAGCGTTCAGTTATAAAGCACCATAGCATAGAGAAATATGTCAAAAATGTTGAAAATAAAGAGGTTTGATAGTTTAGGGGTGCTAAGAAAAGCTAGGATTTGAGATCTTGCTATGTTCAAAATTGTTGAAAAAGTTGAGATTAAATCTATTGCTTAGTTTAGGATTAGTTTAAGTATAAATGGTATTATATGAGAGCGTATGAGCGAAACTAAATTAGTTACCTATCTTCATTATTCTGAAATATTTAAAACTTTTGAAAAAGGTGGTATTACATTTCCAATTGATATTTTAAAATCAGAGACAGATTTTGAAACACAAATAATATATCTTCTAAGTAATATAGATCCTACTCAACTTATACAATTTAGTTGTTTTCTTAATATGATATGTCAGACTTCTATAACGGAAGTAACTATTGAAAAAGGTGCTGGATTACTGTATGAATCCAATGTTTTACGAAAAGGCGAAAGAGATTTATCACATAAAGTCTTATTTCATAGAGAAAGTTTACTTAATCTTATCACTAAGGTTATTTCACAAGATAGATTTGGTACACAGATGCTTATTGGGCAAAGTCACGTTGCTAATCAGAAAAAATATTCTGAAGCATTGCTACTAACTAATAGTATTACTACTATTGAGGAGAAAGAACAAGATTATAAAAATGGTAAGTTTCTCAGAGATTATTTTATAAGAGAATGGCCACACTACTATCTACCCGAAGTCTCGACAATGATTTATAAACGTAGAATAAGACGCTATGCTTATTGCTATGAAGCTCTCTTGCTTGAGTTAGAGGAGCATGATAAAGAGACAATACAAAAAGGTATTACTAGTTTTGAAGAGAAAGAAGGTGTTACCCTTGCAGAATATATGAAAGTTTTGCATGGTTTATATATATGGTTTTTAGAAATTCCATCAACTTCTGACAAGATACAACTTCCTGATGGTCAAGATAAACTTGGATTTGATTGGAGAAATCCTGATTCATTCTATATTCGTTCTGAGCTTTTTGAAAAAGATCCATCTTTTATGAGGATTATAGATATACTCTCTAAAGATATTCAATCTCTTAAAACTTCAATATTAGAAGAAGAAGAGAGAGAATATATAATAGATGGATTTAATAAAAATATAAGAATTTTTTTTGATAATCCAATTTTTAAAATGTCTGATGGTTTATATTGTATTACTGACTTAAAATTTCTTATTGAAAATGTTTGTGGCGGATTGCTTTGGCGTATAAAAAGTAAAGGTGAATTGCGAAGTTTCAAATCATCGTATGGACGTTTAATGGAGAAATATTTTCAATTTTTAACTGAAAATATTTTCAAAGGATCCAAGATACAGATTGGAGCAACTTCTGGAGCAGATGCCGTTATTATACAAGATGATGTTGTTTTTATAATAGAATTTACCACTGAATATTATCGCTTACCTTCAATTTATAATACAAGTTGTGAGGAGTTTCTTAAAGATGCATATCTTATTTTATTTAATGAAGGAAGAAATGATCCACTTGCAAGAGTCGTGAAAAAAGAAAAAGGAAAGTTGCTTAAGCTAAATCAGTATATAGAAAATAACCAAATTGAAGGTAAAACTATTATTCCAATTTTAGTAACTGAAAATATCTTGGGTGATGATGAATTATTTAATAATTTTAATGATTTCTACAATACACACATTGTACAAAAAAACCTCACACATCTACAAGATAACCCTCCTTTATTTATGTGTTTGGATGATATGGAGACATTATGGAGTTTGTTTGATCCAAAAGATTCAGGTACAGCATTAAAAGAATTTGCAAAAGATTGGATTTCAATAACTAAAAGGGCGAAGTTCCATAGTGTCTCATATGGTTTATCTGAATATGTCTTTAATAAAACAAAGAAAGACCCGATTATAAAAAATAAAGACTTTTCCAATTTCTTCTCAAATAAATCGGTTTTTGGTAAGCATATTGATTAAAATAAGCAAACTAACATAATGATTGGATTAAAAAATAAAAAAAGACTGGAACAAGAAATTGCACATTTAGTTTCTTTCATAACTGAAGGAAGGGAACTATTCTTTAAATTGACAAATACTTCTTTAAGTTCAACGAATTCATATATTAATCATTTTACTATAATGGATTTGTTTCAGACCAATCAGGATATGATACAATTAGAATTAAATATTCAATTATTATATATAAAACTTTCAAGTTATTACTATATAACTGAGAAAAACAAGTCACAGAGTAAAAATATAAAAATTCCCAGAAATGTCTTTGCCCATGACTGGAATGATTTAGTTTTTAATAAAAAAATTAAATATAATTTTATGTTATATAAAGTTTCAGAGAATTTTAAAAAAGTAATGTATTTGTTTTATAATGAAGAACAGAAAGATACAGATAAACCAGAAGTTAAATCAGTAGAGTTAAATATTCATTCTGATATTAATGACTTTTTAGAAATATGGAATAAAGAAAATAATCATGGATCTTAATCAAATTGCAGTCAATATAAGTAAAGATCTTACGATCAACTCAACTGAGTTGCTTGTTTGGAATTCTTTACCACTTGAGGCACAAGCCCTGTATGTTGTCTGTAAGTCCATATTTGGTGGGATTGTCAAAGTTAAAGAAAAACGCTCAAATGAGTTTTTTAAACATATAGCAACGAATGTTGATAAATTCACAGGTAAAACACTTCAAAATGAACAAGTTCAAGAAGCTTTTATATTTTCATTTCAACAATATTTAAATGAAAGAAACGACAAAAAAAGAGAGGCAATATTAGGAATATTGCTGGGTTTTATAGATAGCCAAGATAAAGAAAATTTTGAACTAGAAAAAATATCAAATATTTTAAGCATAGTCTCTGTCGAAGATATAGAAATTGTAAAAATCTGGATTGATGGAACTGTCGAAAAATGGTTACAGAAAGGAGGCGTATATAGTCCTGAACAACTCATTCACGAACTAAAACGTGGATTGAATGTTAAACAATATGGTCAATTTATACTTTATGAAATGAAAGGATTTGAAAAATTTAAAGATGATGAATACACTTTTGAAAAGCTTAATTATTTAGTTGGTGTTGGGTTACTTAAAGAGGATGCGGGTACAAGTTATAATGGAAATGGTCACTTTAGGATTTCGGAATTGGGCAAAGAGTTTGTTAAATATATTAGGACTTAATGAGTTTATTATATTTTATTTAAAATATACACCAAATATTCAAGTTCTACCGCAAATCTATTCCAAGAAAAGAATCTTGAGTCCACCCAAAGATACATCGGCAAAATTAGAAATGCGGAGCGATTTTGCGGGAGCCAAAATCGCGCTATCATATTTTTCCAAACCCTTTCCGCCTACGGCGGAAGCCGTGAATTCAAAAAGCTCTCCCCAATTGCATGAAAGCGTTTTGTCCTTGATTTCAGGGTTAGAGCCGATTTTTTGGAAAAAAGTTTTCCATTCTAAATAATTTTCGGTTTTTTCCAAATAAATGGCTTCTTTCAAGGACAAAATGAAATTCCGCAAGGGTTCGATCCAATTTTTTCTCTGTTGTTCAAAATCCTTAAAACTTTCCTCAAACTTTGCTTTCTGACGAAGGAGAGTATCTTTCTTGTGCAAATATATTTCTCGTTCAATATCTCCGTCTAAGTATAAAGAAACGAGTTTGTCTAATCTCTCCTTCGTCTCGGAAAGTTTGGTTTTAAGATTTTGGGCAACACTTCCTCTTTCGGAAATTGTTTCCTTTTCCCATATATCAATTTGTTTTTCCATATTCTCAATTTCTGAAAGAGGAAGCGACACTGATTGAAGCAGATGTTTTGCTTGCGAAATGAGTGCGGAAGAAGATAGATACGGCTGATGACAAACACCTTTCTTTTTTGTGCAACGATAATATGTATAGGTAGTACCAAAACGATTAGTGGCATATTGAGCCGTAATCATACTTCCGCACTCACCACATCTTGCAAATTGTGAAAAAGGGAAATGATTTGCCTCCTTACGTTTAACTGGGCGAGATTTTTTCGCAAGCATTTTTTGGACTGCTTCAAAAAGTGTCGGAGAAATAATTGGCTCAAAGCTTCCGTCATACCATTCACCTTTGTGATGTGTAAATCCGAGATATGCGCGACTCGTGAGCATTTTAGCGACGGAAGCTTTGGCAGGTGGCTTACCATTTGTAGATACGCCATGATCCGCCAAAAAGTGAGAAATCGAGTCGAGAGTGTGCGTCCCTTTAGCATATTCTTCGAACGCTTTTACCACAATACGAGATTTGGTCGGATGAGGTTCAATATTTCTCGTTTTCGGATTGTTCATATAGCCAAAGGGCGCACGCACGAGCCATTCTCCTCGTCTCACTTTTTGGCGGATTCCGCGTGTAATATTTTCAACAAGATTATCGGAATAATATTTAGATTGTCCGAAAGCCACCTGCAACATGAATTTCCCTTGCGGAGTTGGCTCAAACCAAAATGTCGGAAATCGCAAAGAAACTATTTTGGTCGTGTCTACTGCGTAAATGATGCGCCCGCCGTCTACACTATTGCGAGCAAGTCTATCAGGGTGCCACGCGAGAATACCTACGCCGTCCATATTTTCAATACGGGCCATCATTTGATTAAAAAGTTCACGACCAGGTTTCTTTGCACTTTTCGACTCTTGAAATTCATCAAGAATTTCAAGATTCTCTCTACGCGCATATTCTCGTAATTCAAAAAGTTGTGCCTCAATAGACATTATCTGATGATCGTCATCTTCAGTGGATTTTCGCGCGTATAGAAAATATTTTGGTTTGAGTTCTTTCATGCAATTGGGGAGAGCTTTTTGAATTCACGGCTTCCGCCGTAGGCGGAAAGGGTTTGGAAAAATATGATAGCGCGATTTTGGCTCCCGCAAAATCGCTCCGCATTTCTAATTTTGCCGATGTATCTTTGGGTGGTGTCATTATATCATTTGCTCGAACTTTTTTCCAAAAGAAGCTAGACGAAG